>DAOTTR010000167.1:0-42144 GCA_034437715.1 Caldilineaceae bacterium | reverse complement strand
GTAGACATAAACTCTGCGAAGATAGTGTCGCCGCCGGGGAGGCCGGGGAGCCAGTGCAGGATGGGTGGTTCGTTGAGCACCAAGGTGCGCACCATCTCGGGATGATCTAAGGCCATCGCTAATGCCATGAACGCACCGGACGAGTAGCCCATGATATGGCTTTGGTCGAGATCAAGCGCCTGGAGAAAGGCGATCAGATCTTCGGCATTGACCAGGGTGGTGTAATCATCCACAATCGGCAGATTTTGATTTGGGTAATTATAATAACCGCACAAACCGGCATCGACCGCGCTTGTGCGGTTACAAACCGCACCTACGAATGCACAAAATTAAATCCGCATAAGGTCTATTGGCTCAATAGGCTCTTCTGTAATGCTCGTTGCAACGCGCTGCGTCGCATCTGATCACATGATCCCTGGAGAGCCGTTGCATTATTCTACCATAGCTGCGGAGCCAAATCGATTCACCGAAGAGCTGTAGGGTCTCGCAAACCCTACAGCTTTGGATAACCCTTTTCGAGAGGGATTTGACAATTAACGCGCGCTTTGTTGTAATGCGTTACCTATGTCGATCAGCGTCCAACGTATCCAAAGCAAGTTTGCGGGGTGGCACACAGCCCCACTTTTATGCGTCATCACACTCCTTGGCTTGGGCCTGCGCTTCTATGCGATTGGGGCCAAGACCGTTTGGTTGGATGAAGCGTTCAGCATCTGGCTGGCGCAGCAGCCTTTGCTAGAGATGTGGGCATGGCTGGTCAAGATCGATCAACATCCGCCGCTCTATTATACGCTGCTCCATTATTGGATTGCCTTGGTTGGCGATACACAGGGGCCGGTGCGCGCCCTGTCGGCGCTGTGTAGTGGGCTGGCGATTCCCTTGCTCTATGGCGCTTGTCGCTACCTCTTTGCGCGACGCATCGCTTTGATCGCGGCCATCCTGTTGACCTTTTCGCCTTTCCACCTGCGCTATGCCCAGGAAGCGCGTATGTATGCCCTGCTCACGCTGGGCGCAGCCATTGTTTTGTACATGCTCACTGTAATCCTGTTTGACACGCGTGCATACCACAGGAAATGGCCTTGGCTCGCTCTCGCAGTGGCGCAGACCGCGGTCATGCTCACCCATAATACGGCCACGATCTTCTTGCCGCTGGCCCTCAATAGCGGCATCGGCACTCTATTGCTCTGGCAACGGTGGCAAGGCACGCTTTCATCGCTACCCGCGCTCAACCAGCCGGATTTCACACGCCGCTGGCTGGGCATGCAACTGTTGGCGCTGGTTGGCTGGCTGCCGTGGAGCGTGCCTTTTTTCTTGCAAAGCCGGATGGTTGACCGTGAATTTTGGATCGCGCCACCAACGGTGGGCTTGATCTATGAGACGTTGCACAACTTTAACTTGGCCTTTCAGTCCGCTTGGTCGCCGTTGGCCTTTGGGGGCAATCTGCTTTTTTGGCTGCTGGCTGTGTTGGGGGTGTGGTCACTGCGTCACACACCGGCGCGCGCCCTGCTCCTTATAACGCTCTGCCTGCTGCCGCTCGTGGGCGAACTGTTGGTCAGCCTGCGTCGACCCATCTTTACCGATCGCACCTTGATCTGGACAACATTGCCCTACACTATGCTGTTGGCCGCAGGGATTGGGCAAGCCGGGCACATGGTACGGCGCTATCAAGCGGCGCTGATCGCGGGGATGCTTGTGCTCATTCTCGGGGTAAACAGCCTAGGCATCTATAATTGCTATGTGTATTTTGAAAAAGAGGAATGGGACAAAGCCGCGATCTATGTTGCCCAGGGTGTTGCCCAGGGCGTTGCCCAGGGAAGCGTGCCAGGAAGCGCACCGGGCGACCTGATTCTCTTTAATGCCACTTGGGTGCAACTGCCCTTTGCCTACTATTTTCGCCACACTGGAAAAACAGCCGAGTTGCGCGGGCTGCCCGTCGATCTGTTTGACAGCGGTCTGCTCGAACCCAAAATGACCGAAGCTGATCTGCCCCGTCTGCAAACGCTCATTGCAGATCGTGAGCATGTTTGGCTGATCTATTCGCATGATTGGTATACCGATCCGCAAGGGCTGATTCCGCGTGCGTTGCAACAAAGCCTGATCCTAAGCGAGCAGCGCACCTTTATCGGCTTGCAGGTTATGCACTTTCAGCGCGCGCCCTAAGGCGCTTGCAAAGCAATAAGGATCCAGCGCTTGCCAAACAAAATCATGCGTAGGGGCGCCCGCGCAGCCGCCCCGCGTTTGGCTCGCTGCGAACGGGCGGCGGCAAGCCGCCCCTACTGCATACTTGATTCTTTCTACTTTCCTAACTCCTCCAGCGTTTGCCATGGCGCTTTTCCAAAAATACCCGTTGGCGTTATACTGACAGGATAATATTCACCCCAATCCATATCAGGAGAAGCGTTACCAATGAAAATTGTGGATATCCGCGCCGTGCGGATTAACATGCCACCCCCGGCAACCAAAACAACGCCGCGCCGCGCTTCGTGGGGCACCGAGGCCGAAGTGGCCAACCCCATGTCGCGCTTTCCCAAAGTCAAACGCCACCGCAGCCTGTGGACGCCCAAGACCTGGGAAGAGGTCTGGTGTAAGGTGACGCTGGAAGATGGCACCTGGGGGCTGGGCAGCACCAGCCACGGTCGTCCCGTTGCCGCGATTATTGATGATCACATTGCGCCCAATCTGATTGGCGAAGATGGCTTTGCCACCGAAAAGCTGGCCGACATGATGTTCCGCATGACCAAGCCCTACGGTTCCACGGGGTTGGCTTCGTATGCGATTAGCGCGGTCGATCTGGCGTTGTGGGATGCCAAGGGTAAGGTGCTGGGGCAACCTGTCTACAGCCTAATCGGTGGGCCACACAAAGAAAAACTTTTCTGCTATGCCACCGGGAATGATGTGGATTGGTATCAAGAGTTGGGCTTTACCGCCTTCAAACTTGCCTGCCCCTATGGCCCGGCGGATGGGTTGGATGGCATCAAGAAAAACGAAGAATTTGTCGCCAAGACGCGCGAACAGATTGGCGACAATTGTGAATTGATGCTCGATTGTTGGATGGCCTTTGATGTGGAATATACCGTGCGCCTTGCCGAAACCCTGCGCCCTTATCGGCTGAAATGGATGGAAGAGTGCCTAATTCCAGAGGATCTGGACGCCCACGTCGCCCTGCGCCAACGGCTCCCCTGGCAGGCAATCAGCACAGGAGAACATTGGTATACGCATGTGCCTTTCCAATGGGCAGCCAATCATCAAGTGGCCGATATTTTGCAGCCAGACATTAACTGGTGTGGCGGTGTGAGCACCTGTCTCAAGATCGCCGCCGCGGCCGATGCCGCGGGCATCAGTGTCATGTTGCACGGCGGTGGCCGTAACGCATTTGGCCAGCACTTTAGCATTGCCATGTCCGCTGTGCCCTGGCTGGAATATTTTGTCGGCTCAGCACCTGGCGTGCCATTGACCGAAGTGCCGCATCTGCCCGGCGAAGCAGTGGCGCAGGATGGCTGGTTGACCGTCAGCGATGCCCCTGGCTTTGGCTTGGATGTGCCGGAAGCGTGGATCACGCCCTTCTTCTAGGCCGCGGCAGCTTCAATAAAATTTTGCTATCTGTCAAATCATGCATAACATACCATTCGCATTCTTTGACGTTATCACGGCGTTTCCGCGCCATGAATCAGTCTGTTTGTAGGAGCCATTTATGTCTCGTCAGCGCACGGTGATTACTACAGTGGGCATTATGCTCAGTCTCTTTATGGCTTCCATGGAAGGGACCGTCATTGCCACGGCCATGCCCACGATTGTCAGCCAATTGGGTGGTTTGGCCATCTACAGTTGGGTCTTTTCCATTTATATGCTTACCTCGACGACCACTGTCCCGATTTACGGCAAGTTATCGGACATCTTTGGGCGACGGCCTGTCTTTGCCGTGGCTATGGGGCTTTTCTTGATTGGCTCGGTGCTCTGTGGCACGGCGCAGAACATGGGCCAACTGATCGCCTATCGCGCCCTGCAAGGCTTGGGGGCCGGTGGCGTGATGCCGCTGGCCTTTATCATTATCGGCGATATTTTCAGCTTTGAGCAACGGGCGCGTATGCAGGGCCTCTTCTCTGGCGTGTGGGGCGTTTCGTCGATCGTTGGTCCGCTGTTGGGTGGGTTTCTGGTTGATCAGATCTCCTGGCATTGGGTTTTCTACATCAATGTCGTGCCCGGCATTGTGGCGGCGCTCATGGTCTGGTTTGCGCTGAAAGATCAACATGTGGACCGCAGTGTGAAGCCGGTGGTGGACTATGCGGGGGCCGTGCTGCTCAGCGCGGCGGTGATGGCGCTGCTGGTGGGCCTCTTTGAAATTGGTACAACAATGGGTTGGGGATTATTGGCGGCAGCTTTGGTGTTGTTTAGTGCGCTCTTCTGGGTAGAACGTCGGGCTATCGACCCTATCTTGCCCCTGCCACTTTTCCGCGAACGCCTCTTTGCCACGGCCACCGCGCATGGCGTACTTTCGGGGTGGGCCATGTTTGGCAGTCTTTCTTTTGTGCCGCTCTTTGTCCAGGCCGTTCTGGGCACTAGCGCCACCAGCGCCGGCTCTACATTGACCCCCATGTTGTTGGGATGGGTGGCGTCGAGCATCATTGGCAGCCGCGCCCTGCTCTATACCAGTTACCGCACGATTGTGCTGATTGGCTCGGTGTTGCTCACGCTTGGGGCTTTTCTCATGACGCGCGCCACTAGTGATGTGACCCAACTCCAACTGATGATCAACTTGGGCTTGATGGGCGTGGGCATGGGCTTTGCCGTATCGCCTTTTCTGATTGCCGTCCAAAGTTATGTCAAGCGGCGTGACATGGGCGCAGCGACTTCGACCCTCACCTTTAGCCGCAGCATTGGGGGCACGTTGGGGGTGAGTGTGATGGGCGCGGTGCTCAGTGCACGGCTGGCCGCGACCTTGCTCGCTTCCGGTATCGATCCTGATACGGTTTCGCTCAACAGCCTGCTGGATCCGCTGGCGAGTAGTAACGCCGCGGCTGGGTTAAATGACACCTTGCGCAATGCGCTGGCGATCTCGATGCAGGGCGTCTTTATGATCGCCTTTATAGCGGCGGCGTTGGCGCTGTTGGTCTGTTTGCTGGCACCGGGCGGGCGCATCAATGTGCCAAAAGTAGCCGAGCCAACAGATCCACAAGCCGCGCCAGAATTGCCGCAAGCCAGCATGTCACACTGATAGACGAACCATTTAAAAGTCATACCAATAAGCCCAGTAATACACGAGAGCGTATCTATGACTTTTAAGGGTTTTATCTATGAGTTGTGTTTTTACGTGGCGATTACGCCAACGTTAAATTGGTGTTGAATGAATTCAGCGCAGCAGGTGATGAAATTTAACGTTGGCGTACGATTCAGGCATCAGTTTTCACGCCAGGATGGCGGCGCTCCCGGCTATGTTTTTGCCTATACAACAAAACACCCTATAACCGATTCGGTTACAGGGTGTTTTGTTGTACATTGCCTTCTACTGCAAAATCGATCAGGCAAAGACGGCCACGGGCACGGCGCGTGGCACGGCAACGACTTTGCGATTGGCGCGAATGCGGTCAATTTCCTGAATTGTTTCTGTGCTGAAATGCATTTCACGACAATTCGGGCAACTGATCATCGGCACATTTTCGATGACGAACAAGCTTTCACCTTGGCCATAGCTCTTGGAAAGGCGGCGGATTTTGGCACCCTCTTTACCACACTTGTCGCAAGTCATCACGGTTTCTTGATGTTCATTCATTAGAAGCTCCTAATTGTCATTATCATATCCATCTGCCTGATCACCAGCCGACAGCGGGTTCGGTAGAGGAATTCACGGGTGGCCATTGTTTTGGATCACCCATGGATGACCCAAACTGACCACAGCATTGCCGCCGACCACAGCAGTGATTGAACGACAATACGTTATTATACCACAGACGCACCACTTGCTTCTAATTGTTTGCTGCGCCGATTGGGTAAGAATCTCACAGGGCTATGCCAACCAGCGTGTAAAGGCCGTACCAGGGGTGCGCCGGCTCTTGGGCGACGCCGTCGTTGGATCGAGATAACCTACGCGCAGCAAGCCCGCCATGCGCTCGTTCGCGCTGGCGCCGACCAGCGTCAATATTTCGGGCGCGGCGGCAACGGCTCCACTGCTCCACGACGTGCCAATGCCAGCGGCGTGCGCGGCCAAGGTGAAATTCTGGATCGCACAGCAAACCGCACCGTAATTTTCCAGATCGACCTCTGGATTAGGATCGCCAAGCATTGTAATGTAAACCAGCGTAGGCACATTGGCCCACGCTACGGCAGCCTCACCGGCCTTGCGCGCCACCACAGCCGGATCGCCACCGGCACCGCTAACCTTAGAGGCCGTGATCGCGCCGGCAATTTCACCCAGGCGGGCACGTGCCTCGCCCGTAAGCACATAGAAGCGCCACGGCTCGTTGAGGCGATGATTGGGTGCCCAGACAGCTAGTTCAATCAGTTGGGTCAAGGTCTCTTGGTCAACCGGTTGGGGCAGAAATTGTTTGACGGTGCGCCGGTCGGTGATCGCCGCGGCAATCGCAGCAAAGGCGTCAGTTGAAGTAAGTTGTGTCATTGTATAGTTGCGCTCCTAGTACAGTTGGGCGTAGATACCACGGCAGTTAATAAGGCACGTTACTCGTGTACATCATGGTAAAAATAGGGTACCTTATTTAATTTACGCCGGGATCTACTAGCAATGTAGCGTAAAAATGTTGCATAAAGAGGTAAAGTTACGTTGCGTGATATGGCGTCCCATTATTTTACACCGATTCACCGACACGACCAAACAAACCTTGGATCGGTACCAATTGCGGCTTTTGGTGAGATGCCTGACTTATTTGCGAACCCATTGCGCATAAGATGCGTAGGTGCAATCAACCAAATGGGATGGGGTGCTTATCACACTGCCAATCTCGCTAAAACCGGTAGGGGGAATCATGATTCAAGTATTCAATGCGCGCTCGGGCGCTTATTTGGGCGACGTGAGCGAAACACAGTTTGACTTTATGCAAGCGCAATTAGAAGAAGAAAGTGCAGAAGATCAGGACTATTACATCAATCAAGCCACGCTGGATCTGTTTGAAACACGCGGTGCCGATCCTGCCTTGATCGCGCTACTGCGCCAAGCCTTGGGTTCACAAGAGGACATGGACATTCGTTGGCAGCCGGCCTAAGCAAGCACGACCTTAACGGGACGGTGCTCGTCAACGACGTCCCCGCTAAAGCGGGCTTTCGGGTACGCTCAGGGGGCGGCGGGCTGGGCTGCGGCAGCCCGTTCGGCGCGCAGCTCTTCAATGGTCAATCGGCGTCCATCACTGGTTTGGACAAAAAGCGTTCCGCCCCGTTCCTCACTTGTCGCGCGCCGGAAAACATGAAAGACGCGATAGCCCTCCGCACTGCGGAATGCAAAGACCAGCGTGCCATTGGGGCGCGTTTCTTCATAGTTAAAGCGAATGGTCGGATCGCCCAACACATCTTGCAACAGTTGCGCTTCGACATTGATGCCAGCGCGGTGGGCGCGGTTAAACTCAGCTTCGCTAATGCCAGTGCCAATCCGGCGTGCATAGTTGCGCACCTGGAAGCGCTCTTCCAGCAGATGGACAAGGTTTAGCTGAAAGCTCAGATCGCTGGAAGCCAGCATATCGTCCAGATCGACATAGCCGGCATCAAAGCTATCAATCAGCAGCGGCGCAAAACCACCGGCCCCATTCGACACACGCCCGGCCCGTGTGATCAGGCGCATGGGCGTCACCTCGGCGCGGTCAATGAACGCCATCATCTGCCGATCAAAGGCCGTCAAGGTCGCTTCATCAATCACAGCATAGAGAATGCGCCGACCATCCAAGTGGTATTGAATGGCCGGGGAGAGGCCATTCAGCCGATCGATCAACTCTTGTCGTCGGTCAAAGGCAGAGGCTTCGCCCCGCCCCGGTGGTCGCACCTCCAACACACGTTGGATCGCTGGCGTATGGGTGGCCGCGCCGCGCTCCGTTTGCTGTAAGACATGGGTCAACTCGTGGGCGGTCAGGGCATCTTTGCCAGGCGTTTTGCCCGCGCCATAGTAGATCGCCTGTTGATGGGTAAAAGCCTGGGCCTGCAACTGGCGGCTCATGCCATTGGCTTCCGCATCCGTGTGAACACGCACACGCGTAAAGTCGGCCCCCAAGCGCGCTTCCATAAAGGTGCGCACATCGGCGGGCAACGGTTGCCCATCCCCCTGGCGACTTTGCAGTTGCTGCGCCAGATCAGCATCTGCCGCGAGGCCCAGTTCCGCGCCAGAATTTTGCGCGACGGGAGTCGTGGCCTGCCGCTGGATCGGCAAAGCCGTTGGCGCGTCGGGCATGCGCATCACCCGATCGGCAACTTGCTCCGCTTCTTGCTCATAGCGGTCGTCCGGCTGATTCACCGCCAGCTTGGGTTGAATGCCCAAACGCTGTTGGCGACAACCAGCACATTCACCACTGGGGCCAGCCGATCCACCACACGCGCATTGACGTTGCAGGGCCGGATTCAATGCAGCCGTGATCGGTTGCTTTTCTGCCGCACTTTGTTGGGATTCTCGCTGTTCCATTGGTATAACTCCTTGCTACTCGTGAGTATAACGACACACGTTAGAGCCACCCTTTGACTTCGCCACTCGGTAGCGGCTTCTCTAATTTGGCATATTCGGCCTGCGCGGCCTGCAACAGATGTGGCATCGATACGGGGCCACCATGTTCGGCGGCAAGAAATGCGGCTTGCAAGGCAATATTGCGAATATTGCCACCGGCCACATTGAGTTGCGCCAGCTTGAGCGGATCCAACCCAGCGGTTGGCGTCTGGGCGGGGAAAATCCGCCGCCAAATCTCGGCCCGCGCCGCGCCATCGGGAAAGGGAAATTGAACCTTGAAGCGAATCCGGCGCATAAAGGCATCGTCCAGCGCATTTTTTAGATTCGTCGTGAGAATCGCCAAGCCACGATACGCTTCCATGCGCTGCAAGAGATAGCTGACCTCGATATTGGCATAGCGATCATGGCTGTCTTTCACCTCGCTACGCTTGCCAAAGAGCGCGTCCGCCTCGTCAAAGAGCAAAATCGCGCCACCAAGTTCGGCAGCATCAAAGACGCGACGTAGATTTTTCTCGGTTTCGCCGATATATTTGCTGACGACCTGGCTCAAGTCGATGCGATAGAGATCCAGTTGCAGTTCGTTGGCCAGCACTTCGGCGGCCATGGTCTTGCCGGTGCCGCTGGGGCCAGCAAAGAGCGCACTAATCCCCAAGCCACGCGTCGATTTGGTGGCAAAGCCCCACATGTTGTAGACCTGGTGGCGCTGGCGCAGATGCAGGGCCAACAGGTGCAACGTCTCCAACTGCCGCGGCGGCAGCACCAGATCCGCCCAGGTCGCGCTGGGGTCAATGCACTGCGCCAACTCTGCCACCTGCGGTCGCGCCTGCACCCGACAAGCCGTCCACAGCTCTCGCGCTAGCACGCCTGGATTGGGTTCAACGCCATCACGCAAAGATACGGGGTCAACGGTGTCGATCACCTGGCGACCGGCAGCTTCGATCTGGGCTGGCGTTAGATCAAATTGGCTCACCAGCTTTTCTACATGCCCGTTGAGCAGCGGTGACAAGTCACCCAGGGTCTGCTGCCACAGTTGCTGTTGTTCAAGCGGCACCAGTTTGCCAATCTCTAGGCTGATCGCAGGCCGCCGGTAGCCGGGATGTGGCCCGCGATCAGCAATCAAGAGGACGCAAGTCGTCTCCTCGATAAAGCGCCGTATTGCGTGGAGCCGCGCACCGTCGCTGGCATCAACCGCCTCACAATCTAGCAGCAGGGCACTGTTGCTCAAGGCCGCCTCGCGCTCCCATAATCGCATCAGCGTCGCCAACTCATAGGGGGTGGCGGGTAGTGTGAGGCCATCCAGCACATGCAAAGCCAGCCCCAAGCGGGCGGCAAGCCCCACGGCAAGCGCTTCTTTGCCGCTGCTGCTGATCGCCGTACCCGCTAGATGGATGACGGGCGACGCCAGTTGCGCATCCGCCGCCAACCAACGGCGCACCGCCTGCTCGACCAGTTGGGTATGTGACGGCACCAGCGCCCCGGCGCCTGCCCACGCCGTCCGCACATAGCCCACCAGCGGCTCGGCCAGATAATCCACCCCCTGGAGATAGTGCAGGATGCGCTCGTCAATGCGCAACGGCGCGTTGACGACACTCTTTTCTGGCCGCATATCGATCAAGCGCCAGCGGCGCAAGGGGCCATCTGGGCACAGCGCACTCCAGTGCGCATCGGGCAACGCCGCCAGCAACCCACTAAAGGTCGGCGGGGATGGGTTACCGGGGCAACGGGCATAGAACTCGGCAAAATTCTGATCCAGTTCGATGCCCGCACAGAGCAACAGCACAGCGCGTTCAAAGGGCGACAAGCCAAAGCGCGCGCAGAGCGTTTCCAGCGCCGCCGGTTCTGATAAGGTGGCGGCCACTTCTGCCAGTGCGGCCGCGGCCTGTTGATCGGCCGCACTGGCGTCCGCCTGCCCCGGCAACCGATGCAATGCCAGGGTTGTGCGCAGCAGTTGCAGCGCCGCCGCCAGATAGCGTTGATTCGTTGCCAGCCAACGCTCGGCTGGCTCGGTTAGCGTAGATTGCGACATAGTCTGAACCAGGGAAAGAATTCACAGATCCAAGGGCGAGGTGGCTTGGGTACCTCAATCACGTCACCGCGATCCGGTTCCTTGGTGCGATCCGGCGGAAAGATATTGATCACCCCCCAGCACACGTCGCCAATATGGCGATAGAGTTGCTGCTTCTCACCGCCAATTACGCGCATCTCGTCCAACTGTTCATAGCCTTGGATGCAGAGGCGCGGCATTACCTCTTCAATCGGCACGATCGCCAGAGGCTTTTCCTGCACAAGTGGGGCGGAAAGTTTCCCAGCCGCCAGCGCCAGTTCAGCCGCGCGCGCTTCTAACACCTTGACCCGAAAGCCCGTGCCGCGGTTGTCGCCGTACAAGCCAGCGATATCATTGATCGCCAGCGAGAGATAGCGCGCATCGGCTGGCGCAACCACCTGAACCCCCTGCCCGACCACAAAGCTGCTCTTGAATTGGTCGAATGAACCCACCAGCGCACCAAGCGGGGCATCCGGTGCCAGCAGATCGAGCTTCACGCCAAAGAGCTTGGCATATCTTTCTAGATAGAAATTTTCCAGACCGGTCGGGCCATTGTTGGGGATCAAGCGCCGTTCACCCATCAGGTTAATAAACTGCTCATCCGCTTCGTCAAAGCTGTAGTTGGTGACCCAGAGCGTGGTGCCACCAGTAATGCGCACATGCACGGGCTCCGATCCGCTAGGCAAGCCAACATCACTGCGCCTGCCACCCGCGCCCGGCGGCACCATGAGATTTTCTTTGAGCGTTTTGCCAAAGAAGTCCGCTGGCGGCGCGGCAATGTGGATCGTCATGGGCAGCGATTCCTCGCCGCGCAACTGGGCCACATAACTCATATCGCCGATCTGTTCCGCATTTTCCAACTTAAAGTCCCAGCCGAATTGGCGATCCATGTTCTGGGGGGCCAGTTGTAAAAACATCGGTTTGCCAATCGCCGGATCATACTTGAGAAATTCTGCCCACCCCAGTGAAAATTGAAACATATGCGCGCCGTCGCCGGGGACACAGACAAAGTCCATATTGACCTGGCGCACATTGTTGCTCTTGTTGGGATCGTCGGGGAAGATCGCTTCGGCCATCATACATTGGTGTTGCCGGCGATAGGTCGTGCCGCCGACGATCACTTCGCTAAAGCGATCATCCTGGGCGGTGTTGGTGTTCCATTCCAACACGTCCACCACGGACGCTCCTGGTGCCACGCTCATCGCCTGGCCGCCCAGCCGCGTCATGGTGGACCCGTTTTTCACCGTGTATTGGGCCGTGTTATTGACAATATTGTTGATCGATTGGCTGCTAATATCGCCCAGTGAAACGTTGCCCGCACAGATTTGATTCTTGGGCACACCCCCAAAATTGAGCGAAGGCCAAGCGGCGTCGGTGAAGGCCAGACAGTCGGCGTCGAGCAGCGCGGCGGTATCGATGCGGTGCCACGGTTCGCCAATGCCACGCGCCGCCAGATAGAGATTGACCCGCACATTGGGTGCTGTCGGAATCGCGGTGCCGCCGGGATTGTTGAGATGCACCTGGAAGCGATTGTTGGCCGTGTGGCTGATCTTGCGATAGTTTTCTGGCCCATCAAAGGCGTTGCGCACCTCGGTAATGCTCAGATCGGGCCAAGTAGTGGCGGCATTGAACAGATAGTCGCCCCAGGCGTTGGGCGTCAGGTCAATTAACGCATCGCCAGCCGGATTGGGCCATTGGTTATAGGTCGTGCTAAAGGGTTCGCCAAAGTTTTCCAGCGCGCTAAAGATCTGGAAGTAGATACCCACGCCCGCGCCACCAATGATCAGTTCGTGGGCGGCATCAAGCTGCCCAGCACCGGTGGGCAGCCGCAACTCGACAACCCAAGGGTTGCCGCCAAAGGCGCTGACCCCCACATTGGCCGCGGGAATCGCGCCCCAACTCGTCGAATCCTGATTGCCGGGTCCCCAGGTGCGCGTTGTGCCATCGCGCGTCACTTCTACGCCCCAGTCATCGCCATCAAGCGCGCCACTGGCGTTGTGTGCCAGATCAAAGTAGAGGCGCAGGGCATCGTTGTTATTGGCGGTGCCGTCGCTGATCTCTACCCGCAGATAGATGCCATCGGCTTTGTGCAGGGCGCGCACAAGAGCCGTATTGGGATGACCATTGTTGATCGTAAAGCTATGCGCGCCCGCCCACTCGGCCACATTCCCCGTATTGGTGACATCCACCGCCGCGGTTGAGCCGGGGCTGGGGATCAGGTCGCCAGCATGCGCGGCCACAGGGGTGGCATGCACGATCCCCAGCGACAGTAAAAGCGCGATCAAACTCAGCAATGAAATAAAACGCATAGATCGATTCATAAGAACACTCCTAATTAGTGATATGACGGCGGAAATACCACGGCGGAAATTTGACAGTTTTACCGCTGAACAGAACTGTTGGTAAAAATTCCGCCGGGATTTCCTAGCTACGTGATCTGGAACGTAATCGAAAAATTCGTATAGGTCAAGGGGGTGCGTGCCGCGCCAACCACTTGGCTCAACCCCACGGTAAAGGTTTGGGGCGACTGTGCGCCCGCCTGGTTACTGGTGCGAAACCGGATGGGCACGTTGCGATTCTGCCCCGCAGCCGACGGCGCGATCGCCAGGGTGCGCGGGGTGGCGTCCCACCCTGGTGCCGCGCCGTCGGGGGTAATGGTCAATTCAAAAGTCTGTTGCGCGCTGCTCAAGTTTTGAATGCGGAAGGGCAGTTCCAGCCCCGGATTAAAAAAGAGTGAGCGCGGCGCGGCGGCAATATTGCCCGGTTGCAGCACGGGACCTTGATAGCCCAACGCCGCAATGATCTCTGCTTCGACCAGGATCGCGCTACCGATGGCGAGCGGAATGGCTTCGTTGCGAAAGACCAGCAGTTTGCGCCGTTCGGGAAAGGCTTTGATTGCCAACTCGGCGGGGGCAGCCCCGGTCGCCGCGGTCAGATTGAGCACCACCTCTTGGGTTGTTTGGTTGGGCACGACAGCCACCAATTGGCGCGGATCATCCCCCGTGCGATTGGCAAACGCCAGCGTCCAGCCAGGGCCAGCAACCGCCGCCAACCGAATCGCCTCTTGCCCAGCCGCAGAGATCAACTGGCTGTTGATGCGCAACGTCAACTGATGGGTGACGTCGGGCGCGACGCGCTCATTAGGGGTGACATTGGTCAGGCTGACGCTCAGACTACCATCTAGCCGCGAGCCGCCGGGCCGACTAACTTCATGGTTAATGCGCTCCTGTGCCAACACAGCCCCCAGCAAATCGCCCTCGTTGATCGCCGTTTCCAGGCTCAAGGGGCCGCCCAGCAGAAAGGCAGTGTAGTTGGCCAGAAATGCTTGCGTCGCCGGACCAGCCCCCACGCCGGTGGGTGGTGGCTGGATCAACTGTTGCAGCCGTTGGCTTACGGTGCGTTGCATGGCAAAAAAGCGCGTCATCACATCCAATGCCGCCGGTTGATCAAAGCTATCGCGGCGCGCCTGTTCGCGATAGGTGACGGCCAAGGCGCGCAGGTCTTGATAGAGGGTCATCCATTGCCAGGTGGCAATCTCCTGGCCGGCAAAGACAAAGGCATTGGGGCTAAAGCGAAAGACATCATCCAGCGCGGCCAAGTTAGCCGCAAAGGCATCGGCCATGCGCGCAGCATCGACCTTGTGGTCGCGCACGGGATCGGTGAGCGAGAGTGGGGCATGGGTCAGCGCGGCCAGATTCAGATGCGTGCGGCGCAGATCGGTGATCATGCCATCGCTGATCTGATCACCGGCGGGGCGATTGATCAGCGCCAATGGGTAATAGCGATGCCCTGGCTGGCGATTGGGGATACTTTGGGGGATCAAGGGATCGGCAGCAGCCGTCAACGGCGTCATGCGCACGACCCAAGCCCGCTCGACGCGCAGTGCAGTTTCAATGCCAATGCGTTGGTCAATGAGATTTTCATCCTCTTGGCTATTGACCAGCCGCTCCCAGGCATCGAGATAGACCAACTCACGCCGCGCCGTCGGGCTGGCGGGCAGCAAGGGCGGCAACGCTGGCGCCACCCCCGGCGTTGTGCGGTGGGGCTGATTGCGGTAATCGGTGACTGCTGGGTTATAGACGAGCCAGCCGTCGAGCAAGAGCAGCCCTTGCCCAATCGCCAAATTGCGCCGAGCGTCTACACTGGCGTGAATGCGAAAGCCATCGCTGCCAGGCGGGGTGCCATTGCCGATCAGGCTGGCGAGCACCACTTCTACCTCAATGCGCCGCAGATCTTCTTGCTCATTCCAATCGGCATCTAGCAGCGGCACCGCCTGTTGCAGACGGATGCTCACATAGTGCTTGGGGTTGGGCTGGGTCGGCGTCACCCCGCGTAGATCATTTAAGATGTTTTGTGTCGCGCGCAAAGAGTCGCGTGAAAAGTCGCTCATAGGTTTACTCGCTCAATCTAAATCTCGCGCCAAAGAGTTACGCGTCCGCTGGCAAAATATAGACTGCCCGCGCCGTGGCTGGCATAAATTCGCGCAGCACCGGATCCAGGCGGGCCAGTGTGCGCTGACGTTGTTCCGCATCGGCTGTGTCCGGTGTCAGGTAGAGACCGATAGTATCGCGGCCATACCAGTTATTATTTGAGCGCACCTGCTCGAAAAGGTGCGCCTCGTTATTATTTGAGCGCACCTGCTCGAAAAGGTGCGCCTCGTTGTTATCCGGTCTGCTCATTGCTCCTACATCATAGGTGTAGGTCTGGAAGTCGGCATAGGTGCCATGCTGGGCCAGCTTTGCCCTGTTTTGCACATGCAGCGTCGTTGACCCGGCGTAGCGCGCATCGACGGTGTTGGTGGCGGCATAGAGTTGACTTTGATGGGTCAGGCTGTCACTGGCATGATGAATCAGCCAGGTTTCATCCTCGATGACCAGCGGCAGCGGATCGCGCTGGGAATAGGGCGATGTGGTGACTTGGCTGGCCTCACCCCAGCGATCACCCTGCCAGATCGCCTGCCAGATCGACCAACTGCCGCTGCGGGTAGAACTCCAAAACAGCTCGACTTCGCCCGCCACATTCAAGTGGGCCGCTGCTTCGCGATCATGGCTGTCGACGTCCGGTTTGGGCAAGAGCACAGCCCTCTCTTCCCAATCGTCCACCGTAGGGTCAAGGCTGCGCTTAACACGGTGCAACACAGACCAACGGGCCTGTTGCGGCAGAGCAAGTGCCGTGCGTTGGGACCAGAAGAGCCAAATCGTCTGCTCGGTCGCCTGGAAAAAGAGATGGAGATCCTCTTGGCCGCTCACCCCATCACGCTCGTCAACCGGGATGCGCGCGGGTAGAGCCAACGCCCAATCGATGCCATTGTGCCGGTTATAGCGCACCTGCCACCCGCCCGCTGTGACATCTTTTTCCAGCCAGAAGAGCCAGAGCCCGGCAGGATCCCCATTGTCGACAATCACCTGTGGCTGTTTGCGCAACGGCAGGGCAGCCGGATCATCGCCCGGCTGGGTCAGGATCGTCAGCGGCGACCATTTTCCCGCTTCTTGATGGCGCAACGCAATCTGCCACACCTGGGTTGCAGTGTCGTACAACTCCCAGAAGAGCCAGAGCCGTTCCTCCTGTTGCGCCGCCGTGGGCCGCCGCTGCAACCAATCCGGTCGATTGGGCACATCGGCATTCAGCGGCTGGCTGGGTGTCCAATGATAGACCTGGAGCGCGCCAGCCGTCTGCCGAATCCCAAACCGTTGATCGCGCTGCTGATCGACCAACTGCCAAGCGTCGTCCCTTGTCGTTAGCGTCAATTGGGCCGAAAGCGGAAAGCCAACTCCGGCAAACGCCTGTTGCAACTCAGTGGAAATAACGCCCTCCGCCAGTTCATCGGCAAAGTCCAGCGCCAACGCAAAGGTGCGCAATGTTTTATACCAGATCGCCCACTGTTGGCGGCGCAAGGTATGATAAAAAAGCCGATAGTCACCCCCGGTACGCACCATGCTTGGCCGGCCCGTATAGGCAAAGTCGAGCGAAAGGGGCGCGGTCGCGGCCGACCAAACGCCCGCCCCATTGCGCGTCTGCAGCCAGATGTTGAAGCGTTCGGGCTGGTTGCTCTGCCAGAGGTTGTAGACAAACTCCTTGGTGCGGCTCTCCCAATTGCTCACCCGCTTGACCGTCGCTTCTACACTGGGGATCAGGCCCACTGTCTCATAGAGGGCCGGGGCATGGTGCAACTCATTGCGCTGGGCATCAAATTCCAGACGGTGGTCAATGGGCCAGCCGATCCAGTGCGCCAACAGCGGCAGCAAGCGACCATCGAGCTTATCAATGTGATGGGCGTCCAGCAGCGCGGTGATAGCGCTATAGAATACGTCAAGCTGTGCGCCCGGCAGATCGAGAAAACGGCGCAATTGCCCCTGATCGCGATCGGCCGCCGCCACAGTGGGATTGGTCAACATGTCATAGCGCTGATAGATGGCGGGCAGCAGGCGCACCATCTGCTCGGCATGACCATAGGGTGCGGTCGCCATAGCCGCCGCGCGATTGTGGCGGTCGGTGCGGTAGCGGAGCGGCGTGCCCGGCGCAAAGGGAAACAACGTGTAATAGTAGACGGTTTCCCCCTTGAGGGCGGTGTCTGTCGCGGCGGACAGGCCCAAACCTTCCATGACCACAACGCCATCGTCGGGGTTGATAGGATGCCGCCCTGTGCGGCGCACGACACGCACACCAGGGAATTGATCGGGTGTCGGGTTACGCCAGGTCAGATCAATGCGATTGCCCGCGGGATGAGGGGTGGCGGCAATATTTTGTAGGCGCATCTCAATGTCCTCCTGTGGCGTTGACCGCAATGCCGCCGAAGTAGGCTTCCTCGCCCACCGCGTCGGGAATTTTGGGCAATTCGTTGGGCTGTAGCACCAATTTACCTTCTGCTTCGATCAATACAGTCTGCCCTTCACGGCGAAACTCGGTAATCGTTACAAACTCGACCCCCTCCACCGCTTCAATCGCTTCGTAAAACTTGCTCAGAAAGATCGACTGCCCAAAATCCACGGCGTCAAAAGCCAACAAGCGTGCCGCGGCGGCCTGCACTTGTTCACGAATATCCTCATTGGCATAATAACTCTTCACCCCCACCGCGGCGCGCACATAGATGGGGACATAATCCACATCCTCGATCTCGATGAGGGTGGAGAGGGGACGTTTGTCTTCAAAATAGGCGAGCAGATTGGCGCGCAGCAGATCGCTGACCTGGCCACCACCCTGGGGGGCGACATAGAGCGTCACCCTGTTCCAGTTGACCGCCTGGGCGCGCACCTTGCCCACACCCTGAAAATCAAGGGCCAGCGCTCGATAATCGGCAGCCGTGACCGCACGTTTGCGCGAGCGAAAGACATTGGGCGCATGGGCGACGGCATGTTCAATACTTTCGCGATCGGCACCACCCGTCGCTGGCTGGGGATTGGTGACGGTGATGCCCAGCAGGGCCAACTGTGGCGCATCGACAACCGTTTGAATGGCGTTGGCCAGTACATTGCCCTGGGTGCCCCCTCCCACGCGATAGGTGGCACCGATGATCGCACCCACCGGTGGCAGCGCACCCAGGTTGCCATCGCCAAAGCTGATGGTCGCCCGGTCATTTTCATCAATCTCCAGCGCAAAATCGCGCTGACCCGCGCGGCTAAAGGCGAGCGTCTCTTGCTGTGTCCACGGTTCAATCACCCCGCCGATCGCGCTGGTCAGGATGATCTCGCGCTGGGTGTTTTGGCTGGCACCCAGCGCACGTAGAATCACGGGTGCATGGGTCAAGGCAAAGCGCTGATGGGGCGTACCATCCGTTTGTCCCAGGACTTCGGCGCGCACGAGTCGCCCTTCTTCCACGGGAATGCCTGGAAAACGCTTTTTGCCGTCAGCATCAACCGGCAGGACGCTACAGTCAATGCGCAAGGCCACTTCGCGCGTATATTCAAAGCGGACACTGGGGCGCTCTTTACGGCTTTTGGTGGCAAAGGCATCGCCCCGGCGGATCTCGACCGTTTCGTTGCAGACCGCTGGCACCACCAGGGTGATAGCCGCGGCAGCCGGGGCCGCCGTAGCCAGCCGATAGCCGATCAGGCGCAAATGTTGGATGACACTGCGCCGGTCGCGCGCCGTGAGCAGAAAGCTTTCATTGGCAGCCCGATCCAGGTAATAGTTCAGCAGATCACCCATGTGTGCAAAGAGTTGCAGCAATACATTGCCAAAGTCTGCCTCGGCGGTGTAATCTTGCCATTCGGGCAGCTTGGCCGGAATCTGGCTGCGCATGGCTTGCAGCAAGCTTGCGTAGTCACGCGCCATATAGTCGATCTGTGTGCTACGGTTGGTACGAATGAGTTCAGACATGGTTGCTCTCTTTTTCGCGAGAAATTGTGCGTTGCCTGGAATCTCTACTTGAACTGAATGTGTACAGCTTGACGGGCAAGGTCGGTGCGGCTGGTATAGGCAATTTCGATGGTGATGATTTCTGCCTGTACTGCAATATCGACACCGTTGACAATCAATTCATTACCTAGCCAGCGGTTTAATGCTTGGCCCACGGTAAATTCCATGGCCGCGGCCAGAATTGTGTTGTTCGGGGCAAAGACCAGGTTAAAGAGCCCGCAGCCAAATTCCGGCAGGTTGACCCGTTCGCCAGGGGCCGTAAACAGCACCTGGATGATCTTGCCGCGCAGGGCCGGATCGCCACCGCTGGCGTTGATGCGCCCATTTTCGCCCACTGCAAAAGGAAAGCCGAAGGTGATGGTCATGGTTACTTTTCCGAAAAGATATGACTTAGGCCATTGCAAAGAAATAAGTATGCAGTAGGGGCGGCTTGCCGCCGCCCGTTCGCAGCGAGCCAAACGCGGGGCGGCTTGCCGCCCCTACGCATGATTTTGTTGGGCAAGCGCTGGATCCTTATTGCTTTGCAAGCGCCTTAGGTCGAACACGCCACAAATTGCTGCTTTTGTGCTGTAACGGTCGAGTTCATGGGTATGCTCAGGCCATCACAAGTATCAAGCTTGTCGCTGTCGAGCAGGATGGCAGTGCCATCGATCCGGACAAAGGTGCTGCCTGCCCCGGCGCTGGGTTTGCCTTCCCCAACGGCATCGGTGATGCTCAGGGTGAGTGGCAGCGGTACGGGTGTCGGCGGCACAAAGTTGGCCCCCATGGGCCCAGCGTGGCGGCCCGTGGGGGCGCTATCCTCGCCGGGCAATAGTGAACTTTTGCTCGCCACCGTTGCCACCGGTTGACCATCGATCTTGACAAAGGTGCTCAAGGTGCTGGCCATGCGCCCCACATAGTCAAAGTCGGCTATGCCAGCATAGGGCACAGTGGGCGGTGGGGCAGCCGGGTTGGTGGCGTCACCGGTGACGTTATGTTTGTCCACCCCTTCGACGCTATCGTTTTCAACGATGATCAATTTGCCCATGTGGATTATCCTTTGTTGCTATCACCCTTTGTTCAAGTCTATGGTGTCGCCGATCAGCACAATCGGTTGGCCGGATGCATCGATGGTGAAGGGCACTTTGGCCGTGATTGTAAAGGCATCCTGGCGCATGGCGATCCGATTGCCGGTGCCATCCACAATCACAATACCCTCCTTATTCAAGGTGATCAGGTGACGGTTGGTCGCTTCGTAGATCAGCACCAGTTCTTCGCCATCCTGGTCCTCGAACTGCAGGGTATGCCCTTTGGCCGTCTTGAAAATTTTGCGCGTCGGGGGCGATTGGGCAACGCTTTGTGCTGTGCCATCGGCATCATTCGGTGTGGGCAATTCGGTGGTGCCCCCTGGTTTGCGCCAAAAGGTGCCCACCCAAATCGGGAATTCCAGATCGCCTTCTTCAAACTCGATCCAAACCCCGCTATCAACGTCGGGAATCCAGAGCGTGCCTTGATCGGCGGCCCCGCCATAGGGCAGACAAGGCATGGCCCACCCGGTGACGACCCCATCGCCCAACAGGCTGAGGACACGCACCTTGAGGCGTCCCAACTGTTCAGGATCCTCGTTATCCACCACCAGGCCGCGATATTTGCCATAAAAGCGCTGTTCAACTCGCTGCACCAATTGGGCCACCACGCGTTCTAGACTCATCTGACCTTTGCCTCTATCCCAATCCACCCAACAAACCACCGGCGCCGCCACCAAAATCCTCATCACCTTTGGGCATGAGCGCATTGCGCTTGACGGCAAAGGACTGGGTGTAGCCGTTGGGCGTAAAGGTATGGACCACCCGATTGACATAGTAAATACCGCTATAACGTTCGCCAATGCCTTTGATCGTGACTGTCTGTCTGGGTTTCAGAACGTGACCATACTCATTCGCCAGGATTTCCCCCTCGCCCGTGACAAACCAGTCTGCTTGGTGAAATAAACTTTGGCTCAGCGCGGTCATTTCGGGCAGCCCGGTTGTCACACTGTTGCGCAGATAGATCTGCCCCGGCGGCATGGCGGGCGGCAACAACTGAGTGGCAGTGGCGGCACCCAGCATGGGTAATCCACTGCGCTGCACACTGCTTTCTAGCACTGTTTTCTCCATGCGATCCAGGTGTGTCATCGTTACGTTGACCGGGGCCAAGGCATTGGTTTCTAGGGCCAGGTGGCTCACATTCGTCTCGTCGCCAAAATGGACGGCCAGCGTTGGTTGTGGCGGCGTCTCCAATTGCGGTGGACGAAAATAGCCGGTCTCCCCCTCGACGAAACATTCATAGCCATTGCGCAACGCCAGCCGTTTGAGAAACTGCATATCGCTTTCACACTGGATGATCGTCGAAATCGCTTCGTCATGCACAATGGTCGTATCCTCCACCACCGGCGTAAAACCGTGTACGTTCAGCAATTCAGCCGCAATGTCACTATCTTTTTTGTTGGGCCAAGCTTTGCGCTTTTCCTCGCGATCCAGCAACACGCTGCCATCCATACCCCAGATCTCCAGTCCGCAGCCGGTCACGTCGGTGGGAAATACGGGCTTGATGTGGGTAATATAACCGCTGATCAGCGGGTCAACGGCATTGTCGAAACCGGCCGAAACGGTCACTTTTTGCCACACCGCCAACCGATCATCATCGACATAGGGCCAGGTGCCGTCGGGCTGTGGCGTCAAGGTCAGACGCAGCCGAAACATGGCCGCCAGCTCATCATCCAACTCCACCGCTAGCTGCACCAGATCGGCGTAGAGCGTAGGAATTTCTTGACCTTCAAACTCGATCAGCAGATTTTCATGGGGCATGGTGCGATCCTACTTCAAGCTGTCCGGCGGAATCGTAATTCGTTTGCCGATGTTCGTTACCGTTTGTGGCGCACCCGCCACGAAGCCGGCGGCGGCGATGGCCGCGACGAGCGCTTCGGTGGTCGTCAATGATGCAAGATAGGTGACCACGAGCGTCGCCTGCCGCACTTCCCGATAAATCTCAAGCAAAGTGTCATCGACCAATTGCTGTTCCATGACTAGGTCAAACGTTTCATGAAGCTGCGCGTCAATTACGCCGAGTAAACCCCGCACACCGGCCAGAAGTGCCGCCCACGCCGGTTGATCCCCACCCATCAACAATGGAATGCGCTGCGTCACCAATGCCGCCTGCCCCAGCAACGCCTGGGGAGATAAGACAGCAGGGTTGGCATCACAGATGCGCCACCACTTTTGCGGCTGTTTATAATAGTGATAGGCCAGGTGATCCAGGCGATCATTTTCTTGCACGGTATGTTGAAAGGTGCCCGTCGTCTCTGGCAGCAAACGCAAGGCCTTGCTGGTCACGGCGTGGCCTGTGGCATCGGTGGCGACCAACTCGGGCAACTTGGCATAGCGTGAATGTTTGGTAAACATAGGGTCTTATCCTTCTCGGTGCTTTTTCATGCTTTATAAACGCTTTTTTAATGCTTTTTTAGGCTTTATTTTTTACTTTTTGCGTAACGATTCAGGCATGGGTTTTCACCCCTGGGAACGCCGCCATCCTGGCGGCCAGCGCACGATTGCCACCAGGATCGAGATCCCCCTGGACGCGTTCCCGGCTGAATCGTACGACAAGGTTAAATTCGTGTTGAATGAATTCAACACCTGCGACGGCAAAGGTGTTTAAACACGTTCCCTATCCCAGGCTCTGAATGAATTCAGAGCAGCAGGGGATGAAATTTAACGTTGGCGTAATCGCTACCTTTTTGCAAGATACTTATCCGGGAATGACGACGTTGGCAATATCACCAATGTTCGCCAGGTTGAGCACCGAGGCCACTTCTTTGGCCGCTTTGGAATAGGTATAGAGTGGATTTGCCCCTTCAATCACTGTTAGGCTGACATCGACGGTGGCGCGGATGGGGTCCAGGTTGGTGTTAAATTCGGTTTCGGCAATATTGATACCGGTGATATTCACCGGCAACACACGTTTCAAGCCCCAGATCAGCAGCACCAGTGGTGGATTCGGTTTGCGCGTAAAGCTAAAGCCGCCGGGTGAGCCCAAAAGCGCGCCCAATGCCTGCCCCAATACCCCCTCCTCTTTAGGGTGTACCATCAATTCCAGCGTAGCAAGTTGGGGCAAAATGCCAAAGCCCTGCGTAATCGCGTCGCCCTCATTGAGTTTATCGGTTGCATCGAGTCGCAACTGAAAACTAATATTCTCCTCGCCCACCTGCACCTGTTGCCGCTCCTGCACTTTGAGCAAATCCGCCTCTTGTTTGTGCAATTGACGCAGACCCCCCATTTCTTCATCCTCGCGGCTGTTGTAGCGAAAGCGCAGGCTGCGATTGCGCTGAACTTGCAGTGGGTTAAATTGAAAGACCACAAAGAGCGGCGGAATACTCAAGCCATATTCGACAAACGCGCCTTTGATAATCTTGGGTGTATTGGAAAAACCGGACATAATGAACTCCTGTTATTTTGTCGTGGAGTCGTGAAGTCGTGAGGTCATTTAGTCGCATGGTCGGGTAGTTTCAAGAATAGACCCCACAACCCCACGACCCCACAACCTCACGACTCCACGACCTCAAACACAAACGTGCGCCGGAACAGATGGGAAATATCGACACGTACTTCGTAGAAACCGGGTGCCTCGGCCAACGCAGCCGGCAAATTTACAGTAAAGGTGTCATCCGCCGTCAACGCCAACCCACCGGATGGCGTCAAGGTGTGATCCAAGCAGGTGATATAGGCGCGCCACCCCGCCAGATTTTCGCCGTGCAGCGTCAAAATGAACGAAGCGCCACCTGTGCTGCTCGGCGTGACACGACTGACCACCGGCGGTTGATAGGGTGCTTGCACATCCGGCACACCAATGCGGCGTACACGGTTGGCCAGGGGCCGCGCCGCGGCGGGCAATGGATCCAGTTGCACGACCGATACTTCATAGAGCACAGAAAGGCGATAGGGCTGCGCGAAAGTGCCCCACACTTGGCTCAATTCCTCGACATCCAGCGTATTAAGCACAATTTTAATTTGTTCGCGTGCATCAGCCAGACCATCGACCAGAACCGGTGGGTCGATGGGTGTGGCGCGCAAAACTGGATTTTCATACAAGATACGCATGGCCTCGCCAAGAATCATGTGGGCCGTGGCGTTGCCCGTTTGGGCATCATTGGTCGCATAGGGCGTCATCAGGTAATAGAGATTGAGCGACAACGGCGGCGGCGCGATGCGATTGGGCGCGCCGCGATTGGGTTGCCAATCCAGATTGCGCAGCGTGGGATTTTCCATAATCTTGTAGAGAAACAGATTGACGCGCGGCTCCGGTCCGCTTTCATCAGGGGCCAAAATGGTGATATTGACATCAATATCCAATGCCATCTCGCGCACCAGCAGGTTGCGCAACGATTCACTGACCATGCCAATCGCAGTCGAGCCACTCATAAAAAACTCCTCTGGTCACAACGGTTAGCGCAGCAAGCGCAAATGACTGCGCCCCAGATGGCGGCGCTCCCAAAAGGCAGACAGCGTTGGCACCGGCGGCGCTGTCCGCTTGATAATCACCGGGCGCGGCGGGGGCTGGGCAGGCGCGGGTGGTGGCGCTTGCTCGGCCACCGGCTGGCTGGCGACTTTGGCCTGCAAGCCCTGTACCGTACGCCGCAATTGCTCGATCTGCGCCCAAGCAGCCTGATCGCGCCGCTCCTCTCCCTGTGCTACTACACTGGTTCTCGACGGCCCAGCGCGTTGATCGGTGCTCGCTAGTTGTGGTAGCGATACCGGTGGTACAGTCCGTGGCTGCGTGGCCGGTTCACGTAGCAAATTGCTCGCAGTTGGCTCAGGCGTGGCTCGATTGATTACATGGCTAGCCTGGGCCGACTGTAGCGGAGGCGATGCTTGGCTCACCGAGGCTTGTGGCAAAACCGCGGTCGATGCTGCATGACTTGCCAACTGCGACACCGGTGGCAACGGGGATGCGGCCACAGCTTGCCTTTGCGCCGTGTGCCCATCGTCGCTGGATGCTGTCGCCGGTGCCGCCACGGTGGGCATAGGTGGTGGCTGAAGAGATGCCGCTCCCTGTTGTGGCGGCTTGTCTGCGCCGCGCGAAGTGCCTGGGATCGCCATGATCACTGCTTCAGGTCTGGCCGTAGTCGTGGGCAGCTCCACAGGAACAGACTGTTTGATCATAGGGCGCGGTGCTATTGCGCTGGTGCTGATTGGCGACAGATCCTCTGCCCGTCGTGTAGGTGGCTCGGTCACTGCTTCGACTGTCGGGCGCGCGGCGACAACTTCATCCAACGCAGCGTGTCGCGGCAACCCTGCGGGTGGTGGATGGTTGACTTGCCCTTGCTCCTGGGCTGGCGTTTGTGCTGCCACTGGCGGCGGCGTGGCCATAGGCAGCTCGCCAGGCGGACGCGTCGCGCTAGACATAGGTGGGGTGACGGGCTCATCTTCGGGCAGCTCGCGCAAGGCGTTGTCTGCTATTGTGTGTGATGGCAGTGGTAGTGCCAGTGAGATTGGCAATGCCATTGGCAACCGCGGCGGCGCAGGGGTTGGTGCTGGCAAGCCCAACAAGGAACGCACACGGCTCGGGCGGCCAGGGTCGGGCATGGCAAGGGTCAGTTGGTCGGCAGTGGTTTTGGGCAGACTAGCGGATGGCATCGTTGATCCTCTCGATTTCGTCGGCTAATACCTCGATATACTTGCGCCGTTTGGCCTTGGGCATTGCCAGGATCGCGCGCTCGCTCCAATGGTAGTGATAGGCAAGATAGTGGACTTCGCGATAGAGCAAGTCGGCACCGCGGCGAAGCTCTTGCAAAAAATAACCAGCTAGGTCAAAGGGTAGGGCAAAGGCTTGACCGCACTCTGGGCACGCCCCTTCCATTGTCAACGCAACCTGGGGCGCGGCAGCTTCCATTGCCAACTCGATCTCGCTTTGCGCCAACGGCGCGAGTTGCGCAATATCGGCATTGGTCGGTGGCCCGGTGCGGGTTCCAATGCGCTGGATGCAGCGTTGGAGCAACATGGTGGCGGCTCGTGCTTCATCGACGGCTACGATGGGTGCCAGGATTTCCTGATCCGCGCCCGTGGGCAAGCGAAAGCGAATCGCGCATTCATTCTCGCTTTCCCCATCGGCCAACCCACTCCCCTGGGCGGCCAGTGGCGAGAGCAGCATGGAATAGAGGGGGCCGGTTGGATCACCCTCCTTTACCGGAATTTCGCTTGTGCTAAAATCAATATCGATCTTGGCCTGACAAGTGGGCTGTGGACAGGCAATCGTGATCTGGATGCGGTCGCCCACGGTAGCTTCGCGCAATTTCAGCAACAGATAGTGCCGATCGGCCACCAACAGGCTACGGGCCAAGGCCACCGCCGTTTGACCAGGATCGCCGACGGTGACGGAACCAATGCGGCGCAGCACCTGGCTGAGCAGCACGGTTGTCAGCGTGGGAATGGCGGACGTTGCTTGTTCGCTCAGGCGGCGTTCGACTCGGCCATTCAGTTCGGTTAGCTTGGCCGCGCGCTGGCGCGCGCCAGCCCCATCAAAGAGCCCCCCCGGCAGCCAACATCTAATCCCAGTCACAGTATTGCTCCCCGTTGCTTCCTTGCTTCTGGCGCGCTGGTTAGCGTTCGGTCGGTTCGGTTACCGACGTATCCCGTTCCCAGCCTTCATTCTGAAGCTGGATCGTGGTAATCATGATCGCATTGCCCCCGGCGTCGAGTTCGGGCAGCGCTTGGTAGGCCGAAACCCAACAGCGGTAGGCATTGTAGGAAAGCACCTTCTGGCCGGAAAGGTTGAAAACGTCAATCGTAATATCTTTGCGAAACGATTTCAACGACATGGCCGCGTCGCCCTGAAAGTTGTTGACCTTGTTGGCCCAATCTTCAAAAGCAGTATCGTGGGTAACGCCCGCTTCCAAGGTGATCGGTTCATAGGTGGTTTTGCCGGGCAATTTGCGCGGCGTGCTGGGATCACCCGCTTCAAACCAATCAACCGACTCGGTGGTCTTCTTTAGGGCACTACATTTATTCAATCCGGCCACGTAGCGCCCGTCCCACTTGATCTTAAATTTAAAGTTGCGATATGGATCGAAGCGATGTGTGTTAACACTAAACTTTGCCATTTCTACCTCACTCTCTAGCGTTCATGCTGCGTGCTACACGTTGCGACTTACTTGGGCGCAGCGATTTAAGGCTATTCCAAAAGAATAATGATCCAGTACGGGCATGAGGTGTGGCGGGGTAAAACGATGGGTGTACACAGCGTCTCTTTCCGCCACACCTCGTGCCCCTACGTGAATTGGATCGTTTAAAGTTTGGAATAGCCTAACTGGTTTGCCCGGCCTTTTGACTGATCTTGACAACCACAAATTCTGCCGGTTTGAGCGGCGCAAAGCCGACCAGGAGATTGACTACGCCATTATTAATGTCATCTTGAGTGGTCGTTTCCCCATCACATTTGACAAAAAAGGCCGCCGATGGCGTTGTGCCCTGAAAGGCCCCCTGGCGGAAGAGGTTCATCATAAACGAACTGATATTCAGCCGGATCTGCCCCCAGAGATCTTCGTCATTGGGTTCAAAGACGGCCCACTGAATGCCGTTATAAATGCTGACGCGCAACATGATCGCCATGCGCCGCACCGGGATATAGCCATATTCTGGATCAGCCGTGATCGTGCGCGCACCAAAGGCGACAATGCCCGCCCCGCTAAAGCGGCGTAGACAATTCACATTGATCAGGTTGAGATTGCCATGTTGCGTATCGGTGAGGTCAATCGCCAGACCGACCGCACTGTTGAGGGTGGCTTCGGTGCCGGCGGGCGCTTTCCAAACGCCACGCGTGGCGTCGATGCGCGCATAGAGCCCCGCAATATGGCCAGAAGGCGGTGCCAAAATCGGCTCGGACGAGCGGCCCGTTGGATCAAGGGTTTTGATCCAGGGGAAATAGACTGCGCCATACGAATTGGGCGTGGTTAGGCTATTGCGAAAGGCTTCAGCCTCGGCGGCGAGATCATGGTCTTGGGTCATCTCGCCAATATAGAAGAGATCGCGCAAGGGGCGGTTGGCACAGTAGGCCATGCCTTCATCCAACATAATCGACGTGCCAATACCGGGAACGGCCAATAAACTAAAATCGGTCAGGTTGTCGAGCAGTGTAAAGCGATTGCGATAGGCAATTTCGGTGAGCGCCGCGACGCCATCGGTGCCTAGCACGACTGCCGTGACCGGCGCAACCAGTGCGTTGTCACCCAATTGGATGGCCGGTGCATTGGCTGGGCGACGCACCGCCAATCCATCTTCGGAGCGCCCGCCATTGTTCGCGCCCAAGCGCAGCAAGACCGTAGCATTATCGACCGAGGCATTTTGAATGCGCGCTGATGAATGGACATTTTCTGTCCCCGCAGCACCGTTACTGCCAGAGCGCAACAGCAGGCGCACTGCGCCAGTGACCGTTTCCACTGTACACTCAAATGCGCTATAAGCCGCCGGTGGCGTACTGCTGCGCAGCGGCACCAAGGCGCGCACCACCGTGGTAATCGCCGCGGCAACCACGGCGAGATCGGTTTCGGCGGCTACGGTGGCGGGCAGAGCAATTGGGCGGAAGCCATCGTAGTCCAGGTTGATCTGGAAATTGCGATTGGCATTGAGGGGCAGATTGGGCGCAAAGCCGCCGCGATGCAAGCCCCGTTGCAGGCTCGTATTGGTCGCCAACACATCTGCCGCCAGAAAAAAGGAATGCTGGTTGAGCATCGTTTCGACAAAATTGGGCGCGTCGGGGTCCATGCTCAGGTTGTCATGGCTTTCGAGGGTGGGCAAATTGGCAAAGTCGGCGGGCACAACATCGATTTCAGGCTGGCGACGCACGCTGATCTTGAATTCGTTGCCAGGGTTGCGCGTGCCATTTTCAATTTGCAGATAAAGATAATTGCCCCACGCACCCACATTTTTAGCCAGAAATTGGACGCCTGGGATGGGCGTTTCGGCGCGGTTTTGGAGGGTCACCGCGGCGGTGGCGGCATCACTGCGCGTAACGCGCACCACATAACATTGGCGGCCACCATTGTTAAAGAATTGGAAAACGGCATGGGCCAGATAGCCATCGGCAATATAGGAACCAAACACTTTTTGAAATTCTGTCCAATTGGTGATGCGCATGGCCCGATCCGTTGGGCCCATTTCGGCCAGCCCCACAAAAGCGGGCGTGGAGGTACCTGCTGTGGCAATGGGTCGCACACCACTCGATACTTCTTCAATATAAACGCCTGGATAAGAAAGCACTGCTGCCATCGTTGTTTCTCCTTATGCTTTGTCTTTACGCACCGGTCGGGCGCTCCCTTTGTCAGGGAGGTTTCCCGTATCCGCTTGGCCTGGGCTAGCGGTGGTCGTCACCGCTTCCGACGCCGGTTGTTCTTCGAGCAGAATGACCCGGCGTTGCAAGAGTTTGGTGACCATCTCATTGTTGTTCACTTCCACGGTGGGCAATGGCTCGGATCGTGCGCGCGGGGTGAGATGCAAAGAGCGACCACTATTGAGCATCAAAATCACAGGTCGATTGGTTAAATTCATGGCGGTTACCTGCATAACTGCGCTCCTTTGGGATAGATTTGCGTTCGGTTAGCAATATTGGCGTCAAGTCAAATAGAAAGGAAAGATTGGTTGTTACTGCCATCTAGGGAAATAAACGACAGGATAGATAATTTTTCTGATACAGGATTTGTTTTTGTGGAAATTGTCGGAAAGTTCATACAGCGTAGGGGCAATGGCGAATTCCGCTGCCTAACAAGTTGTATATCGCGTTGTACATTCTGTATAATGACGGCAGTTATTTCCTATGGTAAGATCGGTGACATTTACTTATTCAACCCAAAACCGGTACTACCACAGAAACGCGTGAGTGCATTGCCAGATGTGAGAAGCTGCCAAGGCGTTTCCCATCCGGCGGTGCATTAGGGCATTCTGCCGTGCTATATTGAGCAATGCCATAGATGATAAAAATTTACAGCCATTTACCCTGGTAATGCATTATCATCTATGAGCTATTGCGGTATACCTGAATCTTCGTGCTTATCTTAGCCCGCTGTCTCAAAGGAATCGGTGCCGATGACAGAGAAGACCGTGTTCTCTCAACAACAACGCATGCAAACTCACCCTGTAGACGCACAACCTGTACCCGTACAAGCCGACGAGATGTTTCAAGCCCCCTTTACACATTACCAGCTTAGTGCCGCCTATGATGAAATGTTTGCTGCGCCCAACCAACCCCACAGCCATTATACGCAGCTCTATGAACGCTTCCACGAGCTTTCCATGGAGGAATTGGAACGCCGTCAACTTGCTGCTGAACGCTCCTTTTTGCACCAAGGGATCACCTTTACCGTCTATAACGACAACCGTGGGACAGAGCGCATTTTCCCCTACGATCTCTTGCCACGCATCATTCCTGGCAATGAGTGGGAAACGATTGAACAGGGGTTGACCCAGCGCATTACGGCAATCAATCTCTTTTTGCATGACATTTATCACGATGGCCTTATTCTCAAAGACAAAGTTGTCCCGGCGGATCTCGTCTATAGCTGCAAGCACTATCGGCCAGAGATGAAGGGGCTGGATGTGCCCAAGGATATCTATGTCACCGTTGTGGGTACCGATCTGATTCGCCTGCCCAACGGCGAGTTTGCCGTGCTAGAGGACAATCTGCGCGTGCCCAGTGGCGTCTCCTATATGCTCGCCAACCGGCGTGTGATGAAGCGGGTCTTTCCCAATGTCTTTGTCAACTATGGCGTCCGCTCGATTGATCACTACAGCCGCACGCTGCTGGCCAGCCTGCGCATGTTGGCCGCCGATCGGGTAGAGGAGCCGACCGTTGTATTGCTGACCCCAGGCATCTACAATTCGGCCTACTTTGAGCACACTTTCCTGGCGCGCGAAATGGGCATCCCGCTGGTCGAAGGGCGCGATCTGGTCACCCACAACAACTTTGTCTATATGCGTACCACGTCGGGACTGAAACGCGTTGACGTGGTCTATCGGCGTATTGATGACGATTTCATTGATCCCAAAGTCTTCCGTGCCGATTCGATCTTGGGCGTGCCGGGCCTCTTTGAAGCCTATCGTCGTGGCAATGTGGCGGTGGCCAATGCGCTGGGCAATGGCGTGGCCGATGACAAAGCGGTCTATGCCTATGGGCCGGATATTATTAAGTACTATTTAAATGAAGATGCCATTTTGCAGAATGTAGAAACCTATCTGCCGGATGATCCGAAACAACTGAGTTATGTGATTGAAAATCTCGACAAATTGGTGGTCAAGGCGGTGGGCGAGTCGGGTGGCTATGGCATGTTAATCGGCCCGCACAGTACCAAAGCCGAGCAAGAAGAGTTTCGCACGCGCGTGATCGCCAACCCGCGCAATTATATTGCCCAGCCAACCATTACCTTATCCAATACACCATGTTTTGTCGATGGTCAATTAGAACCACGCCACGTCGATCTGCGCCCCTTTATTCTCTACGGTGATAAGATCAACATTGTCCCCGGCGGTTTGACGCGGGTGGCGCTGCGACGCGGCTCCTTAGTCGTCAATTCTTCACAGGGAGGGGGCAGCAAAGATACATGGGTGCTCAATTCATAGAAACCACGATGCACACACCGGTTATGCTCTCGCGCGTAGCCGACAGTCTGTACTGGATGAGCCGCTACCTGGAGCGCGCCAAACATACGGCGCGCTTGCTCAACGTTCATTTTGATCTGATGCTCGACCAGCCGCATGGTACAGCTGAACAATATCGCCAATATCTATTGGCCAGCTTGCAGCTGCCCTCGGATTATGACAAGACCCAGGATGACTACAGCCTGACCCGCTGGATGGCCTTGGATCCAGATAATAGTAACTCGGTGCGCGCTTGTATTGGGGTGGCGCGCGAAAACGCGCGCCAAGTGCGCGAACAGATCAGCAGCGAGATGTGGGAACAGATGAACCAGATCTTTCTCTTCGTCGAGCAGGTGAATATCGACGCCATGTGGGAGTCCACCCCCCAGGAATTCTTCCAGAATGTAAAAACCAGCATCCATCTCTTCCAAGGCCTGGCCGATTCTACCATGGTGCATGGCCAGGGCTGGCACTTTATTCAAGCGGGACGTTTTATGGAACGGTCGATTGCGACCGCCGCGTTGATGGATGTCTTCTTCTGCCCAGAGCATCATCTGGCCCAGAGTACGATTGATGATCTCCAGGTTCCCAAGTATCTGCTCTGGTTGGGCTTGCTGCGCTCTTGCACAGCTTTTGAGGCCTATTGCAAGATCTACACAGTTGAATTGGAACCGCGCTCTATTCTCGAATTTTTAGGGCTCAACGCTGAATTTCCGCACGCGATCAACTTCTCGGTGCAAGCCATGCGCCGCGCCCTACAAGGCATCGCCGATACAACGCAATCGGAGCGCTCCGAGCGCGCCTATCGGCGGGCAAGTCGCTTGCACGCTGATTTGCAATATGCGCAAGTCGATGAAATCGCCACCAATGATCTACATGCCTATTTCACAGGCATCCAGCGCCAGTGTACGGGCATTCATGATGCCATCTATCAAAGCTATATTACCTATCCGATTGTGGCAGATCCGTCGGTTAATTGAACGGGTTGCGTTTCAACAGATGCCTGTCTGCTCAACCAATTCACCAACGGAGATTGACCAATCGACCAACTGAATAAGCTGAATCATTGCCATGTCCATACACGTTGCGATCAATCACAAAACCCATTATCAATATGCGCGTCCGGTTAGCCTGACGCCGCATATTTTTCGCCTACGGCCCGCGCCGCACAGTCGCACGCCCATCGAGAGCTATTCGTTGCGCATTCGGCCCGAAAAGCACTTTATCAATTGGCAGCAAGATCCCTTTGGTAATTATTTGGCACGCGTCGTCTTCCCAGAAAAAACGCGCGAACTCTACATCGAAGTCGATATTGTCGCCGATATGACGGTCTTTAACCCGTTTGACTTTTTTGTCGAGAGCTATGCCGAAAGCTATCCTTTCACCTATGATGAGCAACTGGCCAAGGAACTGCTGCCCTATCTAGAGGTCAAAGAGCAGGGGCCCCTGCTCACGGCCTGGCTAGCAAAAGTTGATCGCAGCCCCAAGCCGATTGTGGATTTCCTGGTTGCGTTGAATCAGCAGGTCTATACCGCCATCGAATACAGCATCCGCATGGAACATGGCGTGCAGAGCTGCGAAGATACGCTCGGGCGAGCCATCGGCTCCTGCCGCGATTCTAGTTGGCTGCTGGTGCAGGTGCTGCGTCACCTGGGGCTGGCCACACGGTTTGCCTCTGGCTACTTGGTGCAGTTGAAAGCCGATATTGCCGCGATTGATGGCCCGTCGGGTCCTACGGCAGATTTTACCGATCTGCACGCCTGGGCCGAGGTCTACATTCCCGGTGCAGGGTGGATTGGGTTGGATCCCACCTCCGGGCTCTTTGCGGGCGAAGGTCATATTCCGCTGGCCTGCACGCCCGACCCGGCCAGTGCGGCACCGGTTACAGGTGGCTACTTGGGCGATGCGGTCAAGGTCGAATTTGCCTTTGACAACAGTGTCACCCGGTTGCGCGAAGACCCCCGCGTCACCAAACCCTACACCGAAGAACAGTGGCAAGCCATTCTCGCCTTGGGCGAACAAGTGGATGAGGATCTAGAAGCCAGCGACGTGCGCCTGACCATGGGCGGTGAGCCAACCTTTGTCTCGATCGATGATATGCAAGCGCCCGAATGGAACACAGCGGCCGATGGGCCCCAGAAACGGCAGCGCGCCAATGTTTTGGTGCGCCGCCTGCACGATGCCTTTGGCTCGGGGGGGATTCTCCATTATGGCCAGGGCAAATGGTATCCTGGCGAGCAATTGCCCCGCTGGAAACTCGCCGCCTACTGGCGCACTGATGGTATCCCGCTCTGGCGCGACCCCGATCTGCTGGCCGATATCAGCGAAGATTATGGCGTCACCATTGCGGACGCCGAGCAGTTTATGCTACACCTCAGCGATTGGCTGCAAGTGGATCGCACCTATGTGCAGCCAGCCTATGAAGATGCCTTTTATTATATTCTGGAGGAAGATCGGCTGCCAGCCAACCTTGATCCATTGAAGGCCAATCTGCGCGATCCGCTAGATCGCCGCCGCTTGGCCGCGCTCTTGGAACGCGGTCTTGACACACCCAAAGGTTATGTTCTGCCCCTGCGCTGGGACTATGGTCTGAAACATTGGATCAGCGCGCAATGGGAATTCCGCCGCGATCATCTTTTTTTGTTGCCGGGCGATTCGCCGTTGGGCTTGCGCTTGCCCCTCAGTTCGCTACCCTGGGTCATCGAAACCGAGCAAGAGCCGACCTTCGAGCGTACGCTGCTCGATAGCCTACCGCCACTACCCGACTATGACGCGATCATCCGCGCCCGCGCCGAAACAGTTGCCCAACCCGCGTTGATCACAACGGCGGTCATTGATAAGCCCAAAGCGCCCAGCCCCAAGCCCAGAAATGTGCCGCGCACAGCGATCTCGATTGAGCCGCGCGACGGCCTGCTCTTTATCTTTCTGCCGCCGTTGAGTTACCTGGAACATTACCTGGAATTGCTGGCCGCGATTCAAATGACCGCCCAAGCGCTCAACATTCCTGTGGTGATCGAAGGCTATGATCCGCCGGTGGATTATCGCCTGCAAAAGATTCTGGTGACGCCCGATCCCGGTGTGATCGAGGTGAATGTTCACCCCACGGGTAGCTGGCGTGAACTGGTGACGAACACGCTGAAACTATACGAAGAAGCACACTTGTCCCGGCTGGGTACCGAAAAGTTTATGCAAGATGGCCGTCATACAGGCACGGGCGGTGGCAATCATGTCACGCTGGGTGCGGCCACGCCATTGGATAGCCCCTTCCTGCGCCGCCCCGATCTGCTGCGCAGTTTGGTGACTTTCTGGCAACATCATCCCGGCCTTTCCTATCTTTTCTCGGGCATGTTTATTGGCCCCACCAGCCAAGCGCCGCGTGTAGATGAAGGGCGCGAAGATCATCTCTACGAGTTGGAGATCGCCTTTCAACAGTTGCCAGAGCCGGGTCAGCCGACACCACCGTGGTTGGTGGATCGTGTGTTGCGCAATTTACTAGTCGATATCACGGGCAATACGCACCGCGCTGAATTTTGTATCGACAAACTCTATTCACCCGATTCACCCAGTGGCCGCTTGGGTTTGGTCGAATTGCGCGCCTTTGATATGCCACCCCATGCCCAGATGAGCTTGACGCAAATGCTCTTGGTGCGCACACTGGTCGCTTGGTTCTGGGAGAAACCCTACCAACACAAGCTGGTGCGCTGGGGCCCAGAACTCTATGATCGCTTTCTGCTGCCCCAATATGTGGAAGCGGACATGCGCGACGTGGTCGAATCGCTTCAACACGCGGGCTACGATTTTCGCTTTGAGTGGCTAGCCCCCTTCTTTGAATTTCGTTTCCCGCGCTATGGCACAACCACCCTGCGCGAAATGGAACTCGAAGTGCGCATGGCGATTGAACCGTGGCATGTCCTGGGGGAAGAAGTGAGCAGCCAAGGCACGGCGCGCTATGTTGATTCGTCGGTTGAGAAGATCCAACTTAAAGTGACTGGTTTGATTGGTGAGCGCTATATTGTAACCTGTAATGGTCGTCGCCTGCCCCTGCGCAGCACAGGCGTTCATGGGGAATATGTAGCGGGCATTCGTTATCAAGCATGGCAGCCAACCTCGTCGCTGCATCCGACCTTGCGTGTGCAAGCGCCCTTGGTTTTTGATGTCATCGACAGTTGGAACCAGCGCGCGATTGGCGGCTGTACCTATCATGTGATTCACCCCGGTGGGCGCGCCTATGAAGACTTTCCTGTCAACGCCAATGTTGCACAGTCACGCCGCATTAGTCGCTTCTCGGAATCTGGCCATTCGCCGGGCGGCGTTTTTCACTACCCTACCACGCCTGCACCCATGCGTCGCATCTTTCGTCCAGGTGGTAGTCGGCTAGGCCCCACAGGCCTGCCGCCCGTTGAGCTTAATCCTGAATATTCACACACCTTGGACCTGCGATGGAACCCACAAGTACTATAAGTCCAGGGTTCGTCAATCCCGGCCTGGCGAATTCTTTATGGCCCCAGGCCTATAAGCTTGGTGAAAGTACCTATGATGAAATGTGGCAACCAGAGGGCACAACCCGTTCCCACTGGCAGCCACTCATGCAGATGTTCGCCGCGCTTGGCGTGGCGGGGATGGAACACCTGCAACAAGATGTGCGGCGGTTGGTGCGCGAAAATGGCGTAACCTATAACGTCCATGGTGCCACCGATGGGCTACAACGCCCTTGGCCGCTGGATATGATCCCGCTGATCATCAGCGAAGCCGACTGGACGGTGATCGAGGCTGGCGTCATGCAGCGCGCCGAATTGCTCAACTTGATCTTCAAAGATCTCTATGGGCCACGCAACTTGATCGCCACAGGTCTGCTCCCCCCAGAACTCATCTACGGGCACCCGGGCTTTCTGCGCGCGTGTGATGGTGTTTTACAGCTGGGCGAGCGCCAGTTGGTGATCTATGCCGCCGACCTGGCCCGCGGCCCCGACGGACGCATGTGGGTGGTGGGTGATCGCACACAAGCCCCCTCTGGCGCAGGCTATGCGCTGGAAAATCGTACGGTCATGGCCACGGTCATGCGCGGGATGTTTGCCAAAGGCCATATTCAGTATCTTTCCAATTTCTTTCGCACGCTCCAGACAACCCTGACCGATCTTGCACAGCGCGCCACCGAAAATCCGCGCATCGTCTTGATGACCCCCGGCCCCTACAATGAGACCTATTTTGAACATGCCTATCTAGCGGCCTATCTGGGCTATACGCTTGTACAAGGCAATGATCTAACCATGGTTGATGGTGGAATTGCCCTCAAGTCGCTGGCTGGTTTGCAGCCGGTGGATGTGATTCTGCGGCGCGTCGATGACACCTTCTGTGATCCCTTGGAACTGCGCGCCGATTCCTATTTGGGCGTCACGGGCTTGCTCGAAGCCGTGCGCCGCCGCAAAGTGGCGATTGCCAATCCATTGGGCAGTAGCGTGCTCGAAAATGTGAGCCTCATGCCCTTCCTGCCCATGCTCGCCAAGCATATGTTGGGCGAAGAGTTGATTTTGCCGACAGCCACCACGCGCTGGTGTGGTGAGCCCAAGCAATTAGCCTATGTGCTAGATCATCTGGCCGAATTGGTGATCAAACCGATTGGCCGCCAAGCCGTGACGAGCACGATCTTTGGCAATCAACTGAGCCGCAAAGAATTGTTGCTGCTGCGCGCGCAGATCAAAGCACAGCCCGAATTTTATGTGGGCCAAGATCAGGTGAGCTTTTCGACTACGCCCTGCTTTATCGATGGCAAACTTGAAGCGCGCCACGCGGTTTTGCGCAGCTTTGCAGTAGCGGGTAGTCCTTTGGGTGGCGATGGCTATGCGGTAATGCCGGGTGGCCTCACACGCAGTGCGCCAGCCCAAGGCGATTTTTTTGTTTCCAACAGTGCTGGTGGCATTAGCAAAGATACCTGGGTCATGGCTTCGCAGCCGCAGGAGCATGTGAGCCTCTGGCTACAGGCCAGCCAGTTGGAAGCTGGCTATTATAACGATGATCTGCTACCCAGCCGGGCGGCGGAAAATCTCTTCTGGGTAGGCCGCTATACAGAACGTGCCGAAAGCACGGCGCGCTTATTGCGTGTGATTTTTGATTACCTCAGCGGTGATCAGCTTTCGCCCGATGCCATTGAACGGGCGGGGCTCAACCAGTTGCTGCGCGCGCTCACCCAAGTGACGATGACCTATCCTGGCTTTGTCGACGAAGGCAACGCGACACATCTGGCCCAACCCAAGCCAGAATTGCTCTCATTGAGCCTGGAACGCAAACGCAGCGGCGGATTATCGTCGGATCTCAGTGCCATGCTCTCTGCTGCCTATGCGATTCGCGATCTCTGGTCGGTCGATACGTGGCGCGTGATCAATGATATCGAAGCCCCTTGGAATCAGTTGGCGCAAAGAAAAGAAAGCACGCTGGAAGATGTGCAGCGCGAGCTGAACAGCTTAATTACACAGCTGATGGCGCTATCGGGTTTGCACATGGAAAGCATGATCCATACAGCACGCTGGCTGCTGCTGGACATGGGTCGTCGCCTGGAGCGGGCGTTGCGTACGTTGGCCTTTATCCGTGCAACCTTGGTCGTGCCCCAGCCCCAACCGACCCAACATTTATTGCTAGAGAGCGTGCTCAAAACGACCGAAACGATCATCACCTATCGACGGCGTTATCGCGCCAATCTGCAATTGCCAACTGTGTTGGAATTGCTGCTGCTAGACGACAAGAATCCGCGCGCGCTGCTCTATCAACTCAACCAGTTACAGGCCCATGTTAGCAAACTGCCACAATCGGTGGTCGGCTATCGCATTAGCCAGGAAGAACAACTTTTGCTCGAAGCCTATACGCGCTTACGCTTGGCCGACACCGCCAAGCTGGCCCAGGTTTCTACCGAAACGGGGATCTGTGACGAACTCGATAAGTTGATGGCCGATCTGACCGATTTACTCAGCCAATTGTCGCATGTCTTGACGCAGCATTACTTTACCCATGCCCAACCGCAACGTCAGTTTGCCGCCATTCAAAGCGAAGTGCTGCCACGCGGGAGCAGTACCGCCACCATGTTGGCCGTCAAAGAAAGTTTGGCACCCCGCAAACCATGACGCTTTATCGCATCGCCCACAAAACCGAGTACATTTACGAGAAAACCGCCAGCCTTTGTTACAATGAAGTGCGCATGTTACCGCGCTCTTTTACGCATACCTTATTCACACAGCGCTGTTTGGATTCTTACGCCGTCGTGGAACCGGCCTGGGGCGACCACAGCGAGCGCACCGATTTTTTTGGCAACCGTGTACTTTTTTATGCCATTCGCCAGCCGCATAAGTCCATGACAGTGATTGTCAACAGCCAGGTACGCATTGAGCCTGCCACCGGCGAACAAGCGCACACCCTGCGCGACAAGATCCTGGCACACGCCGCAGACAGTGCGCCCTGGGAAGAGGTGCGCGATCAATTGCACAGTGACTTGAGTCCAGGCACGCTGGATGCACGCCAATATGTCATGCCTTCACCGCTGGTGGCGCTGTCAACGGAACTTGCCACCTATGCCGCGCCCTCGTTCCCGCCGGGGCGACCGATTGTCGAAGCGGCCCATGACCTGATGACGCGCATCTATCGTGAATTCAAATTCGTGTCGGGGGTTACCACCGTTGCCACGCCGATTACCGAAGTATTGGCCAAGCGGCGTGGCGTTTGCCAAGATTTTGCCCATGTCATGGTTGGCTGTCTGCGCACCAAGGGTCTGGCGGCGCGCTACGTTAGCGGCTATATTGAAACCTTGCCCCCGCCCGGCCAGGAAAAGCTGCAAGGCTCAGATGCCTCGCACGCCTGGTGCGCCACCTATATCCCCGACCTAGGTTGGCTGGACTTTGATCCAACCAACCTCCTCATTCCCACCGATCAGCATGTCACCGTAGGTTGGGGTCGCGACTTCATTGATGTGTCGCCCCTCAAAGGGGTTTTTGTGGGCGATGGCCGCCAGAAGCTGCGCGTTAGCGTCGATATGCAGCGGGTAAAAGAGTAAGTGATTCTTAACCGCACGGCGTTGTCGCGCAAAGCTTTGCCGGGGCGGTGTGGCGGCTTTGGGCAGGATTGTCACGTTGCAAACGTGACCTACGGTATGTCATCAAAACTTGCATGATAGTCTATTAGTAGATCCCGGCGTAAATAAGGCACCTTGTTTTTACCATGATGTACACGAGTAAACGTGCCTTATTAACTGCCGTGGTATCTACGCCCAACTGTACTAGGCTTGATGGCGCACCCAATCTGGCCAATTGATCGTCATGCCATCACAGCCGGCGGCGAGTACATTGTGGATCAAAGCTTGCACCTCGGCGGCCTGCCCCGCCGTTGTCGTGCCCAACAAGCCCCAGGCACGCACTTCAGTCACGCTGGCGCGCGCTTGCGCGACCATCGCGCGCGTCACCAGATCGGCGCGGGGACAGAGTTGGTAGAGAGCAAGCGCCTGGGCCTGGGCCACAGTTTCCCCATCAATTGCCTGCACCAGCCACCCCATGCGCAACGTGGGGTCCACCTGATACATGGCCTGCAATGAATCATAGGCAAATGAAGTGATAATACAGGCATCTTGTAACCCATGATCGGTGATCAAACGGTGCGTCGCCGCGGCCAAGGCAGTTGGCGTCGCGTCCCCTTTTAACTCAACATGATAGACCAACTTGTCACCAAACGCCGCGAATAGATCATGCAGTATCAACATGCGCTTGTCGTGGTGCAAGTGGGGCGAAAACCAAGAACCCATGTCCAACCCCGCCAATTCGGGCCACGGTGTAGCTTCCACAACCCGATCGCCATGTCCGTAGCGCGCCAGCGTGCGATCATGGCAGAGCACCACCACGCCATCGGGGGTGAGTTGCACATCGGTTTCTATTTCCGTCACGCCCATTGCACAGGCCAGTTGAAAGGCTGCCAGCGTGTTTTCGGGCACATAGGCCGATGCGCCCCGGTGGGCGATAATGCGAAAGTGGGCAGGGACGGATAGTGGTAAGTGTTGTAGCGTCATAACATTCATCCTATTCAGGCCAATCCAAAAAATAAACAATAAGCGCGCTGTAGGGGCACGAGGTATGGCGGGGGAAATCTTCGGTTGTGCCGTGACGATCATCCGCCACACCTCATGCCCGTACGTTTACTTATTTTTTTGATTAGCCCCAATTCAGCAAAATGCGATGCGGCGGAAGCGCGATTAGGATCCCCCTTTGGCAGCTTTTTTCTTATCAAAGGGTAGCTGTGGCGGGGGATGATGGACAATATGCGTGTCGGAAAGTGCATAGATCGAGGAGCGCAGGTGATGCAGCAATTCCTTGCGCTTGCGAATACCCGCTAGATTTTGGTAGGGAATCGGGTCACCAATACTCGCGCGAATGGTGTGACCTGCTTTGCGATTGACTTCATGGATGATCAGCGCTAGGCGCAAGGTCAGGCTCATGTGACTGGCCAGTTGAAAGATGCGGCTGTTCTGACCGTGAAAGTAGATCGGCAGCACCGTTGCTTTGGTCACCTGGATCAACTTGGTGACAAAGAGTTTCCATTCTAGATCGACGGCCTTGCCAAATGGCCCGCGCACAGTTGTTGCAATGCCACCCGCCGGAAAAATCACGACCGCGTTGCCTTCTTGCAACGTGGCAAGCGCGCGCTGTTTGGATTCAATATTGGTGAGCGTCGCGGCCGCGGTCTCGCCAAAATCAATCGGCAACAGATAGCGCGCAATGCGCGGTTCATGGCAGAGCGCTTGATTGATCAAGATCTTAAAATCAGGGCGAATCAACGAGGCGAAATGGCAAATGCTCAGACCATCGAGCACGCCATAGGGATGGTTGGCGATCAACACCACCGAGCCGGTGGGTGGCGTCTTGGCAAGCTGACCAGCATCATAATCAACATGCACGCCTAATTCGCGCAAAATGGTTGCCCATAACTGCTGCTGATCAGTCTGGCTATTCAGTACGGCGTCATAGATGCGCTCCAGCCGGCGTCGACCAGTCAGGCGTTCGACCGAGCGGATCAAGAGTTGTTTGGGCATAGGATCATCCGGCGAGGCATAGGTTAATTTGGCGCGTCTTTTCACGTTGCGGCAACATCCATGAGTTTACTTGATTGGATTGATTGTGAGGATCTGTTAATTCGATTATCTGGAAGTAAGCGTCATCGTTCTTGTATGCTTCTAGCATAGATTATGATTGTTAACAGTAGATATGTATTGCGCGAACAAGTTGTCGCGCAACTGCCACAAGATTGAATGTGCGGATAGCTACCAATGGCGTTGCCAAATATCGGTAAAATGGTGATAATACTGAATGCCCTATAGACAGATTCATAACACTCGCTTAATCCGTTGGTAATCTCTTTTGGCTACTATTAACCCACTGAATGGTACACATTGCTTTAAACAACAAATCGGTGGCGAAAATGAGCGCAATTCTGAAAGAAAA
>DAOTTR010000166.1:0-9201 GCA_034437715.1 Caldilineaceae bacterium | reverse complement strand
CCCGACTGCAGTAGTGATTTTCTTCTCTACGTAAAAAGTTGTTCATCCAAGGAAAATAGCCAAAGACCAATCCCCATGCTGCCAGAATGCCAGTGAGTAGGCGCATCCACCAGTTAAACTTGCCAAAATGATCACCCGCATAGAACCCAGGAAACGCGTCATCAGTCAACTGCCTCAGCCACGCATTTGTGTCACGAAAGCCTTGGGCAGATACGCCATAAATCGAGTCATTGATCATATGAGTGACACCATCGATAACCAGTGGGGCTAACGCCAACAAGATGATCTTCAGCGCGAGTGGTCGTATAGCGCCTCGTTGCCGCAAAGCGGCGTATACCAGTCCCCAAACTGGCGTCATCCAGTAGAAACTGATCATGCGGTCACTCCACGCCACCTTCCAGCCCATCGCTGGTGTCCCCACAAAATGGCGCAGGCTCCATTGATCCGTGTAAGGAAAAACCTGGTTAATTTCTGTCAGCGTGTACGTTACCTTCTCTCCAAATAGAAACCAGCTGCGTTGTGGCAACTGGTGACAGAATGGCGAATAGATAGTATAGATTACTGTTCCTACGTCCGTCCAGCCAGCCGCCATAGCTACGGGTGCCAGGAACGGTATAGTAGTAACCAGCAAAAGGGAAACGAGCAACAACCCTAGCCAATGCCGTAGACAGAAACAGATAATTTTATCGGCCCATTGCGTGAGCGTCTGGTTATGGATTTGGATATCTGCTTTATGAATCACATTCGCTCACTTTCCTAAGGCCACAACACTAATGATACGGAAAGGACTGCCATCATGATTGAGATATCAATGCCCTTCTTGTGAAACCGAGTTGCTATCGTTCTCTTCCCCTAATAATTGTTGCGGGGATGTACTGTCTTTACCTGCGCGTTGCTGGGCATAGAAGGAAAGCACATAAAGTGCGACTACTAGGGCGAGCAAGGCAACTATCTGCGTAATCCGCACGCCCGCCAACCAAGTTTGAGTATTGGCGCGGAACGCTTCTACAAAAAGCTCAACTAGGCTGACATATGCCACACTGCGCCAAAAAAGTTCCCCAGATGCATTATAGCAACAAACGGTCACGGCTGGCTTCATCGGCCAGCACGCGGCTCACATAAATCCAGATCGCGCCCAGGATAAAAGTGACCAACATTAATTGATGCCAAAATGCAACAGCAGGCGATGTATCAGCTATCGGTGGTGTATCTACACTTGATGTCATCGCCTTCCTCCTACTGGCAAGCGACCACCGTGTTGGGCAATCCAAAGATAAGCAGCCGCACTCAACAGCATCAGGGTACCTTTACGCATATTGTCACGGTCTCCGAAACGCGCACCACAACCCCAGTCTATTGGCATGGGGCAAAGTCATGCCAATCATGAAGTTTGCCCTTCTGGATCTAGGGAATGGTGATGACAAAGTTTTTGCGAATCGTTTCCGGCTGTACATTGCGCACTTCGACTGTAACACGCCAGTCACCCTGGCTATCTTGGCTGAAATCAAAGGTTGCACTATATTGGCCATTGCCTGTGCTCATTGCTTCATTTTGTAGTAACATGGTGCCCATCGAACTGTGGCTGGCTAGAAGATTAACTTTCGCATCATCAACTGCTTGTTGGTTTGCATTTTTTATTGTGATTATTAACGCCACTTGGCCAGCCACCGGTGGATCGGGCTGTGTACTCAAATCAATTACCAACCCGCCGGTGTCAGCAGCCGCCGGCTGCGTGGCGGCACAACTAGCTAACATAACAGTGATTACAAGTAACCAACTGAGCAAAGTTATATGCTGCCATTTCATTGTGTCTGCTCCTGCTCTTTGCGTTATTTATCCTGTGGATAGCTTGAATTGAGCATCAAATTGTTACTCCAAGTTTAATCGGAAATTTATCACATATTTGTGAAGGAATTATGGAGGAAGACTTCAATCTCACTTCCAATACCGCAGCAATCACAGAACCTTCTTGCGGTCTCTCCTAATCTAATCGATAAACGCGTTAAAAGTTGTATAGCTTCTCTCGTGTATGTGTCGTCTGGCCAGTACAACTTTGCAATACATTGCACTCGCCAGACAGTGGTTACTATCCGATAATGGTTACGCATCCCCATAAAAAGATAACTTTCACAGCATGTGCGAAGATTGTTGTACGTCCATATTTTCTTCACAATTGTGTGGCAAGATAAAAAGTGCCTACGTTGCACAACAGGGTATGAAGAAAATATCCTCGGGTGCAGCAGGACTGACAGGTAGGAGTTACAATTAGTAGGAAATCAAAAGGAGTAAGCACGATGCAACACAACACGAAACAACAAATGGTAGGATTAATCGTTATCGGTATTATGACATTAATTTTGAGTGGATGTACTGGCGTCATGCCTGGCGGGAATATGGCCGGTATGGACCACAGCATGATGACTCCAACAACGCCAATGGCTGACATGACGGCTGGCACCATGATGACCGGTACAAGCCTGATGTCTGGCACAAGTATGATGTCTGGCACAAGTATGATGTCTGGTACAGGCATGATGTCTGGTACAGGCATGATGACCGGTACAGGCATGATGACCGGTACAGGCATGATGTCTGGCACACAAATGGGCGGCATGGACCATAGTGGGATGAATATGGACCCATCCAAACCGTTCGATGCCCAATTTATTGATGGTATGATCGAACATCACCAAGGGGCAATTGAGATGGCGCAACAGGCGCTCGACCAAGCCGAGCATGAAGAATTGCGCACACTGGCCGAGGCCATTATTGCGGCCCAGAATACCGAGATCGAACAAATGCAGGAATGGCGCACTGCCTGGTATGCTGACCTATCCCCTACTGGGGGTATGGACATGGGCATGGGCGATATGGTGATTAGCAGCGATGAAAGCATCCCGTTTGATCAGCGCTTTATTACTGCGATGATTTCGCATCACCAAGGGGCGATTGACATGGCAACCATGGCCAAACAGATGGCTGAGCACCAGGAGATTCAAGATTTAGCCGACGCCATCATCACTGCCCAGCAAGCCGAAATCGCCCAGATGCAGGCGTGGGAGCAGGCGTGGTTTGGCGCTAGTCAGTAACGAATGAGAGCCTGCTGGAAACGATTGTGCCAACAGCCTAGTACAGTTGGGCGTAGATACCACGGCAGTTAATCAGGCACGTTACTCGTGTACATCATGGTAAAAATAGGGTACCTTATTTACGCCGGGATCTACTAGGCTCAAGTAGGGCAGAAGACGAGCACTGGTCAGCAACGATTGGGGTGGGGTTCACCACGCTGGCTCCAGTGATCGCTTCTCGTCTACTATACTCAAATCAGCATGAAAACCGGCGTTTGATGCAACAATGATCAGCATGCCGGGGACTGACCAGAAAAAGTTCGCAGTGCAGAGCTACGCTTGGTCAGTCCCCGGCACGCTAGCGCAGAACGCCGGTTTTCAAATTGAACTCAGTATAATTTCTGGCCAGGGAGAAAATCATTATGGCAACGCCTGAACATCATACGCACCCTGCGAACACGCCCCCGCAGGATATCCAGACAGATCACACAGTACATCAGCCGGTCGCGCGCCATGCGGCTGACCATCACGTAGCGACCGGCCATGCCCAGCCCAGCGCCCATGCCAGCCACGGTGTAGATCATAGCGGCCACGAGCTGATGTTCCGCAACCGCTTTTGGGTTTGTCTGCTGCTCACCCTGCCGGTACTGGTCTACAGCCACATGTTACAGATGTGGTTTGGCTTTACCATGCCAACTTTTCCAGGCAGCCAGTGGATCGGCCCGCTCTTTGCCGGCATTATCTTTGTCTATGGGGGTGTGCCTTTTCTGCAAATGGCGGTGCCAGAAGTGCGCACGCGCCAACCCGGCATGATGACCCTTATTTCGCTGGCGATCACAGTTGCCTTCATTTACAGCATTGCCACCCTTTGGATCGATCCAACAGGTAGCTTTTTCTGGGAGATGGCGCTGCTGATTGATATCATGTTGCTGGGTCACTGGCTGGAGATGCGCAGTGTGCGCCAAGCGTCGGGTTCCCTCAATGAACTCGCCAAGTTAATGCCCGATCAGGCCGAGCGCGTGCAGCCGGATGGCAGCACAGCAAGGGTCCCGACCCTTGCCTTAGCGATGGACGACGTGGTATTGGTACGGCCTGGGGCCAGCATTCCCGCAGACGGTGAGGTGATTGAAGGAAGCTCCGATGTCAGTGAAGCCATGGTCACAGGTGAGTCACGCTCAGTGAAGAAAGCGCCAGGGGCAAAGGTGATTGCGGGTACGGTGAACGGCGATGGTAGTCTGCGGGTGCGGGTCACAGCCATTGGCGACCAGACCGCGATCGCCGGCATTATGCGCTTGGTGCAGGAGGCCCAGAACAGTAAATCGCCCACGCAACTCTTGGCCGATCGCGCGGCAGGTTGGCTTTTTTATGTGGCCTTAGCTTTTGCGGTCTTGACTGCCGTCGTCTGGACTATTGCGACTGGTTTCAATGTTGAAGTCGTGCAGCGGGTGGCCACCGTGTTGGTGATTGCCTGTCCGCATGCGCTGGGGCTGGCCGTACCGCTCGTGGTGGCGATCAGTACATCGCTTGCCGCACGTAATGGGGTGCTAGTACGCGACCGCTTGGCCTTGGAAGAAGCCCGCAATATTACAACCGTCATCTTTGACAAGACAGGGACGCTGACCAAAGGGGAGCAAGGCGTCGTAGATCTAGCAACAGTCGAAAATTGGTCGCCCGAGCAAGCCTTAGCTGTGACTGCCGCCGTTGAGGGCGATTCAGAACATATCATTGCCAAAGCCATTCGCCAAGCCGCGGCAGAACGTAAGCTTACCCTGCCGACGGTGAGTCAGTTTGCCGCCATCAAAGGTCGTGGCGCCAAAGCAACGGTTGATAATCAGACGGTCTATGTCGGTGGCCCACGCCTTCTAGAGTCGCTGCAAGTGAGTTTACCGACGGTATTGCAGGAATTTGTGCAGCGGGTTGAGGCCCAGGGACAAACCGTCGTTCATCTGGTGCAAGACCAATCACCCGTGGCCAGCTTTGCCCTGGCCGATGTCATCCGCCCCGAGAGTAAACAGGCAATCCAACAACTGCACGAGATGGGCATGGAAGTCGTGATGCTGACAGGTGATAGCCAGGCGGTCGCCCAAGCCGTGGCCGCGGAGTTGGGCATCGATCACTATTTTGCCGAAGTATTGCCGGAGCACAAGAACAGCAAGGTAAGTGAACTGCAGGCCCAAGGCAAAAAAGTGGCCATGGTGGGCGATGGCGTCAACGATGCCCCGGCATTGACGCGCGCAGACATTGGCATTGCCATTGGCAGTGGCACCGATGTGGCCATTGAATCCGCCGACATCATCCTCGTCCAAAGCAATCCGTTGGATGTGGTCAAAATCTTCACACTCAGCCGGGCAACGCGGGCCAAGATGATTCAGAACTTATGGTGGGCAGCTGGATATAATATCGTAGCCCTGCCGCTCGCTGCGGGTATTCTCGCTAACTGGGGCATCAATCTGTCGCCGGCAGTGGGTGCCCTTTTGATGTCGATCAGCACGATTGTCGTGGCGATTAATGCCCAGTTACTACGGCGTCTGCCGCTAACAAGTACCGCTCAGACTGCTTCATCTGCTTCGTAAGCAGGCGCAGTCAGAACACAAATCATGGTGGTTTAGTATTCAAATGGAGGAGAAGAATCATGGCAAAAGATCCGGTTTGTGGGATGGAAGTGGACGAGAAGACGGCTGCGCATCAGTCGGATTACAACGGGCAGACCTACTACTTCTGCTGTGCCGGCTGCAAGCGTTCCTTTGACAAAGCGCCAGAAAAGTACACCGGCCAGAGTCAAGCACAAGATGACCCATCGTCTTAGACAGGATTAAGGTAGAGCCCGCTTTCAGCCGTGTTTCTGAAGGCGGGCTGATTTTTGTTAGCAGTGCAGCGGAGATGTACAACGTCAAGTTCTTTTCCAGCAGCGCGATCCCTTTTGAGACGGTCATTGATGTCGCCACCACGACGGCGACCACGGACAACCGGACACTGCTCAGCTTCACGCTGATCGGCTTGTATGTTGGGGTTATCCCTGTGTTTTTAGGCATGTTCTGGCTACCCGCCTTGCGTCGGCTGGGGCCCCAAGCCATGATGTTCCTCATGGCGCTCACTGCCGGTCTGTTGCTCTTCCTTGGCATCGACGCCACATCCGAGGCGTTGGAACAGGCGCGCGAGATTGGCACGCCTTTCCAGGGGATTGGCTTAGCCGGATTAGGCATTGTGGTGACTTTTCTGTTGCTCGACGCGATTTCTCGACGTCAATCAACGATTGGGCGCAAGGCATCGGATAAACGGCTCGCCGTCGCCTTTATGATTTCGATTGGCATCGGTCTGCACAATCTCGGCGAAGGGCTGGCGATTGGCGCATCCTTCAGTGTGGGGGCAGCGGCGCTTGGCACCTTCCTCGTGGTCGGCTTTATTTTGCAAAATATTACCGAAGGCTTGGGCATTATTGCCCCATTGCGCGTGATCAACCGTCGCTCGCCCATCTGCTCTAGATGGGGGTCATTGGTGGTGCGCCCGCCATTGTCAGCGCGTGGATCGGTGGGCTCAGCTATTCACAGCCACTATCGGTACTCTTTTTGGCGATCGGTGCAGGCGCTGTCTTTGCGGGCGTCACCGCAGGCATGCTGCTGCTCTATGTGACGGGGCTCTTGATTAAGTGAGGAATTGAGTCAGTGAGACAAGCAATGCGTAGCGTATTCTATAAATTATTCATGGGGAGCGCCCTGCTCTGTTTGTCGGTAATCCTGTTGACGGCCTGCGGTAACACGCCTGACCAACCGCCACTCGCGGTCACCTTGCATGCGCAAGATATCAAATTTGATCTGACAACGATTGAGGCCAAGGTCAATCAACCAGTCAACCTCACCTATATCAACGAGGGTAGTATTGACCATACGTTGGCAATTCCCGATCTGATTGATGAACAGAAAATCCGGCCCGGCCAGAGCGCAGAATTTACTTTCACCCCTAAACATACCGGTCAATTCAAGTTTGTCTGTACCCTCCCAGGGCACGAAATGGCTGGTATGGTAGGTACTTTGACCGTGGAACCCTAAGCTTGCTACCTGCATTCATTGTGCCTGTAGGGTTCCACGACTATTCTATGAACCGCTTCATGATGAACCGCTTCATGATGAACGAACTCAGTAGACTAACCTGATTCAAGGTCACTTACTTGGGGTAGCTCGCATAAATCTCAGTCTGGCCAGCTTGATCCCAGGCAATTACCTTAAAAGATGATTCTGTAGAGCCCCCCATGCCCGGCGATCCAACGGGCATCCCAGGGACTGCTAGGCCAACAATATCCGGGCGTTCGGCTAAGAGCCGTTCGATCTCGGCCACAGGGACATGGCCTTCAATGATGTAGCCATCGACGATGGCTGTGTGGCATGCTTGGAGGTCGGGCGGAACCTCGTAACGGGTTTTAATACTTGCCAGATCTTGCACGTCTTCGATTTTCAGTGCAAAACCGTGCTCCGCCACATAGTCACTCCAGCTACCACAGCAGCCTCAGGTCGATGCCTTAAACACGGTCAGCACCGATGCCACTGATCCGGCTTTTTCCAGCTGATTGGTTGCCGTTACGCCACAGGCAACCAATAGAACAGCTGCTAGGAACATCCAACTGTAGGTTCGCAGCATATCTATATTCTCTCCTCGGTCATTTCTCTCTACTTCTCGATCTCTTTATCCCTCAACGGCCCCATGCTCCCGGAAGCATAACCTAGTATAGCAAAGACACAGTAGACTGTCTGGTAGGTATACATTGATCGTGAGGGTTCTGGCGCGTTTGTATTAGTCTCCTAGACCAACTCTTTCATGTTGAAGTCGTGGTCAATCACACCTTCGTTACTATACTTCAGATGTATCGGATGACCAACTTTGGCTGTTCGTACGGGTCTATTGAATTCCGGACTAGCGGATGTTCCGCCATTGAGTTTGTCAAATGAAAAGTGAGCCAGATGATCAATGAAAAGTGAGCCACCTGGGTGGATAAACTGATATAAAACCGTGGTAGTGATCAATGAAAAGTGAACCAGTAATTGAGTAGATACCCCTTCTTCTACGTCACTATTGTAGCTTTGCCCGATTCATTGAACAAACTATAATAATCAGTCATGGGGGTTGAAGCCCAACGGAGCGAAGAGTTGCGCTAAGCAACAAAATAACCGCCAGCAAAGATAAAAATCTAGAGATTTCCTGATTTTGATTTTCTGAATGGGTTGTCTGGTGCTTTTTCTCTGCTGGATTAGCCATTTCGCGCGCGCAAGAAAAATGCTGGTTTTCCGGACAACCTGAAACGCCAACGCCCCGAAAGAGCACATAGATTCGTGTATTGCGACCGCTAAATGCATCGGGCCTCAGCTATGAAAGCGCTTAACGCAACTTTCCGTTCCGTTGGGCTTCAAACCCCTACTGTGACAAAAGACTGTCATTTTTCCGCACTTGGGTCGATGCGGTGGTATCAGCGATTTTGCACACATACGCGGAAGCGACGTTTCGTTGCTTATTAGGGTGCTTACCTGGAAGCGGTAGAAGTCTAGTTCGGCGGCTATATATGGCATACAAAGTTGCAAAGCAAAGGAGATGTCTACATGCCCACAAAAACCAACTGGTGGATAAAGCCCAGCCTAATCATCAGCGGCGTTATCTGGATTGGACGGGCTGTGCTACAGTTCGCTTTCAAGCCAGATTATTGGGATCCGCGCTCGGCTATTGACTATGTGGCTGTGATTGGCACAAGTTTGGAATTGCTCACGCTTGCGCTTGGGGTATGGGGCATTGCAATAGTTCAAGCATCTTATACACAAGAAAAAGTGATTTGGAAGATTGGCATTATTTTGACGTGCATTTCCGCCATCCTTGCAGGCACAGTCAATTTAGTTGAAGATGCGTTTGGAATAAAATCGATTGGGTTTCTCTTCCCAATAGGCATCTTGGCGCTCTCTGTAGGCTTGCTCGTGTCAGGTGTGGCTGCGCTTCGAGTTGCTCAAATGCATCGGAGCATTGGCTGGTTTATCATTTTGTGGGCTCATTTGGAATCCATGTGGTTGACAAGGATACCACCGGTTGAAACCGGCGGCTGCCACGAAAAACCTGCTTAAGCAGGTTTGGCATAGCAGGCGTCGAATTGATTCGACGC
>DAOTTR010000165.1:0-4088 GCA_034437715.1 Caldilineaceae bacterium | reverse complement strand
GGCCTCTATGATGAAGACATCACCGATGAGATCGTCTTGCAGGCTGCCGAGTTTAGCAATGCCGCCCGCTTTATCGAGCAGTTGCCCGAAGGCTACGACTTTCATCTTCAGCCGGGCGGGGCCAATCTTTCGCAAGGGCAACGGCAATTGCTGGCGCTGGCGCGGGCGCTGGCCCATAGTCCGAATGCTGTGCTGGTCTTGGATGAGGCAACCAGCAGCATTGACACAGCAAACGAAGCGCTCATTCAAGATGCCTTGGAACGCATTCTACGCTCACGCACCAGCTTGGTCATCGCCCATCGGCTGAGCACTGTGCGCGGTGCCGACCGCATTATTGTCATGGAGCGCGGCCAGATCATTGAAGATGGTAATCATGAAGAATTGTTGAAATTAGATGGCTACTATGCCCGGCTTCACCACCATCAGGTGTTGCCCAAGACGGCATATCCGGTGTAAGGCCAATAGCGCACAGGCAATGGTCTTTTGTTAGGCCATTCTGCAAACTTAACGATTCAGCCGGGAACGCCATCATCTTACGCAGGCCATCGTCCCTGGTGGCGTTCCCAAACACAAGCCACCGTCCCCGGTGGCGTTCCCAAACACAAGCCACCGTCCCCGGTGGCGTTCCCAGGGGTGAACTGATGTAATCATCCATGCCGGCGGCCAGGCAACTTTCCCGATCATCTTTGAGTGCGTTGGCCGTCATATTGATCGTATCGGAAAGATTATCTTCCAGCCGGCCTTTCAGATCGTGCAAGATGCGCTTTTCATCAAACAAAAAAGGCTCCCTGATCAGGAGCCTAACCTTTACTCACATCTTTGGGTACCAGGGAGGGCGAGCGTGCCGGGGACGGCCCAAAAACATCCCGTGGTGCCGTCATACCGCTAGGCCGTCCCCGGCACGCCTTGCCTACTGTCAACTTATGGTAAAGGTTAGGATCAGGGTGATCAGAGAGCCGCCTGACGCGCTACTTCACGACAACTGCTACGTACACAACGCTATCACTTCTTCTCTTTTTCCGCGGCGTATGAATGGCCGCCAAAGATGGCGCGCAATTCGGCGGCAGATTTCGCTTGCTGTAAGCGGCCAATGCGATCATTTTCCTCTTCGCGCAAGGCACGCGCATTCATCAACACGGCTTCCAGTTTATCGGCGGGGAACTTGCAAGCGCCGTTCTCGTCCATGTGAATGATCTCGCCCGGCGCGACATCCATGCCGCAGACAGAGACGGGCACGTTGACCGCTTGCACAGCCTGTGCGCCATGCCCAGGCGTGATGCCCGTGAGCATGTATTGGAATTGCATAGGCCGCACTTCGTCGATATCGCGCGAAGGGCCATTGGAAATCAGCCCCAAGCAGTTAATCGCTTTCATGGCCGAGACCATGTTGCCGCCGGCCAAGCCCACTTTGCCCGCCAATTCTGGTGGGAATTTTTGTTGCAATACCAGGATGGTTGGCTTGGGCGCAGCGTCCAACGCGTCCAGCACATCCATAAAGGTCAAGCGCTTGAAATTGGGATCGGGCAAGCCATAGACACAGGTGACCGCGTAGCCGACCAACGCCCCCAATTCGGGATACATACAGCGCAACGTTTGATCGGTGTACCAATTTTCGGTCCACGGATTGTAGAGCCCCAGGCAGAGCTTGCTTTCGGGATAGGTGGCAACGACATTGGTGATCGAGGGCGTATCATATTGGCGCAATTCTTCAAGCATTGCCTGGGTTGAAAGGCTAGACATGCAATTCTCCTTTGTGTACGTTCCTTGGATTATTTATTTTTGGTGATCGGATTGATTTTCGAGTATAGTGGCGAGATAGGGGTATCATAACACACGATCTGGCCGTCGTGTAAACGCTTTTTTTGCACAGGGCATGTGCGCAAGTTTCCTAGCACAGCGATCACCCAAAGGAAGATCACCCAAAGGAAACCATCGGCGCGTTGGCAGATTGTTGCTTATGAATCTAGTCTTTAGCAGGAAACAACGTGATCGGGCTTGGGTACTCTTGCTTTGGCTCGGCTTTTTTAGCCTCTATACCGTCACCGCGGCCCCCAGTATTGTCGAACTGTACGATGACAGCCTAGAATTTCAGGTGGTCGGGCCCACCTTTGGGATTGCCCATCCCACTGGTTATCCGCTCTATGTCATCCTCGGCGGATTGTGGAGCCGCGTGCTCTTCCCGCTGGGCAACTGGGCGTGGCGCATGAATCTCTTTAGCGCGTTGGCCGCAGCCACCACAGTTAGTCTGCTTTTTATGCTGACCCAACGCCTTATCCAAAACAGCCATGAACAAAACACTATCTGGCCGGGGTTGGCGGCGGCGCTGGCCTTTGGCCTGGGACCCGTTTGGTGGGGCCAGGCAACGATTGCCGAAGTCTATGCATTGCACAATCTCTTTGTCGCGGCGATTTTACTCGTTGCTTGCCAGATTTCGACTACCCCATCACGCGGCTACCTTGTCACCCTCCTCTGTCTCCTCTTCGGCTTGGGCCTGACCCACCATCGGACAATCGTGTTGCTGGTGCCCGGCGTGGCGATCATGCTCTGGGGGCAATCAATGGTGTGGCGGCCAAGCTGGCGTTGGGTGGGATGGCTCGTTGCCTTGCTTGCGCCGCTGCTGCTCTATCTCTTCCTTCCGCTGCGCGCGGACATGGGGGTTCAGGATCTCAACCACAGCTATGTCAAGGGTTGGCAAGGCTTTTGGGATCATGTGTTGGCGCGTGGCTACACGAGCTTTTTTGACCCAAATGCCTTGACCATGCAACGTACTTGGCTGGATTGGGTGGCATTGTGGCAGGTGCAACTGGGTGGGGTCGGACTAGGGCTAGGGCTAGTGGGTATGGGTTGGCTGGCTTGGCAGGCGCGCCCGCCGGCGCAGTGGCTGGGCATCCTGGTCGTCTTGGTAACAAACCTACTCTTTGCAATGAACTATCAAGTGGGCGATCAGGAAGTTTTCTTACTACCGGCCTGGCTTTGCTTTGCGCTGTTGGTCGGCGGCGGCATAGATGCGTTAGAACGCGCGCTGCCCACCTGGCCAAGTGTGGGGCAGAGTACAGCGGCGCTTGGTTGCCTCTTGTTTCTCTTTGGCGTGGGTGGCAGAGGGCCGCTGGTCAATCGCAGCCAGGAGTGGGCCGTGCATGACTATGCTGTTGCGCTCGCCAAGGTCGATTTTCCGCCGCAAAGTCGTGTCATTGCCCTGGAAGGACAGGCCACAGCCCTGACCTACATGCAAGCCGCCGAAGGTTGGGCGCAAAATGCCCAACCAGTGATCGCCGACACACCCGCCGCGCGCCAAGCTGCCGTTGACGCGGCGGTGGGTCAGGGCTATCCCACCTATATTACCCAAGAAATTGAGGGCATTGCCGAACGCTACAGCTTTAGTGGCCAGGGGCCATTGGTGCGCGTCTGGCCGCGCGGTGAGGCACAGATTGGTGCGCCACGTACTGCCTTGTCACAAGATTTTGCTGACGGGACACTTACCCTGATTGGCTATGATCTGGATCAGTTGGCGGAAGCGGGCGGGCCGACATTGCGCGTGGCACTTTATTGGCGACCCACGGCTGTGCTCGCGCGCGTCTACAAACTTTCGTTGCGCTTGGTGGACAGCCGTGGGGCAAGCGTAGCTTGGCCGGATGGTCGGCCCGTGGTGGAGGATCGCTATCCACTGCGCTTGGCCGCGCCCACCACCAGTTGGCTGCCGGGCGAAACGCTGCGCGATGTCCACTATATTCCAGTGCCAGCAGCAGCGCTTTCGTCTGCCACCCACCTGCGCATTATTTTGTATGACGCCGAGAGTATTGCCGAAGCCGGGGTAGTCGATCTGCCTACGCCTCGTTGATAACCCTTCCAGGAAGGCGATGTCTGGCGTTTTTGCCCAATAATGACGATTTGCTTTAGATCGATCAATTTTGTCATATCGCAAAAAGCGTGCCATAATTCACAATCGATTTGGCCGATGCGCCAAAAACATTGTGGGCTCATTTGGAATCCATGTGGTTGACAAGGATACCACCGGTTGAAACCGGCGGCTGCCACGAAAAACCTGCTTAAGCAGGTTTGGCATAGCAGGCGTCGAATTGATTCGACGC
>DAOTTR010000164.1:0-1821 GCA_034437715.1 Caldilineaceae bacterium | reverse complement strand
GGATGATGTTGAACCAGCGGCAGAAGCGTTGCAAGATCCCAATACACCAGCCGAAGATCCGGTGGAAGAGGAGAGCGCCATGCCCTATCAGATCTTCTTACCCACGATTATCAACTAACCCTCACCGAAGGAAGGCTATAGGCTAAAAGAGATGCGCACTCAGAGGAAGACTCTGGGTGCGCATCTCTTTTGACCTCCAGGATAGACACCTAGGCTGGCCGGAGACTGGGCTGACCATTAAATTGGAACGCGGATTTTTCAGTTTTTTATCCGCGTTTATCCGTGCCAATTCGTGTCCAAATTCTAAAAACTAAACCGTCGGGCCAGTAGTTACGGTTTAATGTTTGTGATCCGTGGCATAGTGCTGCGCCAGCAGATCGGCGCCAAAATCATCGTTCGGGTTGCGCCAGACCGAGTGAATATGATTGGCATTGTTTTGTGTGTTGTCGTATTCGACCAGGAAGCGCGGTCCTTGTAAGCGGTAATAGTGGGGCTGCCGCCGCTCCAAACCGCCGGCCCAGGCAAAGTGAATATTCTCGATCCCCAATTGGTGTAGTTTCTTCAACTCGATTTCGGCCAATTCATCTGGCATGCGGTGGATGTAATCACCAATCAGGGCTAGCAAGACTTGGCGCTGGGCATCATTCATATGGTGCGCCGCTAAACCGCGCGGCGTGGAAGAATAGCGCACGGCTTCCAAATCTTCGGGCCTCAGGCCGCGCTCTCGGTACATGCGCTCCATCGTCGCAAAATTCGTCGCCACCGCGCCTGAATCAATAATCCCAGGTGTCTCGCCGGGCAGGGCATGTTCCACTACATAGGGTCGATTGAGCATCACCATGTCGGGCGGGGCGACGGTCGTCAACAGGGTTTGCGCCTGCTGCTCTTCCGACAGCGCATGCATCAATTCACGCGCCAAGTCTTCGATGCCGGCCAGCGGACGCAACATCTGCGTCCCGATCAGTGGCGATTCAGCGGGGTTGGAGCCAAAAAAGGTCGGCGTGGGCGCGACAATCTGGCCGCCGACAATTGTGTAATTCAAGGAAACATGGTGGCCTTCAAAGCGCCAGCCCCACGGCTGCTTGGCATCGGGCGTGCCAAAAACGCTCACATAATAGAGCCGTGGATCGCGCCACCACAGGGCGGTCGTCCACCCTTCAATCCCATCCAGCGTATTCTCCAGTCCCATAATCGTGGAAGCGGTCACCCAACCACCGCGACTTAGTCCACTAGTGATAAGCCGCTGCGCCAGGCGTTGCTGCTGGCGGTCCATTTCGCCAAAATGTAAACCACGGCGCTCGATTGGCGTGTAATACCAAGATGTGCGTTCGTCTTGATCGGAAAAATCAATTTGTGCCTTGGCGCGTTGATCGGTCGAAAGCGCGGCCAGAAAATTGGCCGCCGCTTCCCCCATCTGCTGGACTATCTGGGTTGCCGCCGCGCCAACGGGATTACTAGTGTTCATGATCGTCAATGCTCCTTTGCGAAAGACTAGAAGATGCTTGGGAAGTAATAGAGTTTATACCGATTTGTTTGGGATACTGGTGGCAGGATGGCAAGGTGACAGGATGACAGGATGAAAAGATAACAGAGGGACGCGCCACATTATCTTGTCATCATCCGACCGCAGGTCGGCGTCATCTTGTCATCTTGTCATCTTGTCAGACCACGGAATTAAATCGCTATAATGTCTCATGCGTAATTGTTGTCTGACATTTTCTTTGATCTTGGCGTTTTTGTCTAACTGGGCTAAAGGGCCATGCATATCGCCAAGCTGTTGGTTGTTGCTGAAAAATGACAAACTAGACCTTTTATTTGTAT
>DAOTTR010000163.1:0-4940 GCA_034437715.1 Caldilineaceae bacterium | reverse complement strand
ATTGGCGTGTGGCCGGGGTCTATGGCAAAACCCCCGCCGAGATTGCAGTCATGACAGGCGCGGTCAAGCGTGATACACTACCCCACCAAAAGGTGATGGCGGGCATACGGCTCGGCTTTAATCCCCCATCTGTTGGCGCGATCCACAGCGCGACACAACTGGTACGCGCCGTACGCGCCGCCGAGGAAGGCGGCGCTGCGGGCGTCTACTTTTACAACTTGGCCGAAGCACCCGCGCAGGCGATCAACTGGATCGTCCCGGCCTTGCGCCCGGCCATACAGCCAGCACCAGTTCGCCCACTTCGCTTAGGGTTGGTGGGCTGTGGCGGTATCAGCGAGGCCTATCTGCGGGCAGCGCAACGGCTTGACGCGGTTGAGATCACAGCCGTGGCCGATGTGGATCTAGCGCAGGCGCAGCGGCGTGCGCAACAATTTGGCATCGCAACCGCAGTTAGGACGGGCGAAGAACTCCTGCGCACAGTGGATGTGGATGCGCTGGTGATCGCCGTGCCACCGTATTGGCACGCTGAACTGCTTTTGACAGGGCTGGCCGCCAACAAAGCAGTGCTGATGGAGAAGCCGCTAGGGTTGAATCTGCCAGAGGCTGATGCCTTGGTCGATGCGGCGCTCGCCAGCGATCGTATTATCGGCATGGGGCTGGTTCATCGGTATTTACCCTTCTACCGGGTGGTGCGCGAGTTGATTCGCAGTGGTGCTTTCGGACGCGTTCGACAAATTCGGATGCGGACTGGCCGTGATCTCTACAGCGATCCACGCTTTCGCGAACCGGCACAGACTCGTGGCGGCTGGTTAACCCAACCCGCGATTGCCGGGGGTGGTATTCTCATGAGCAGCACAATTCATTTGCTTTCTGTCTGCTCCTTTTTGCTGGACGACACGCCCTTTACCCAGGTAGAGGCCCAATTGCGACAACTTCATCCCCATCGCTATCCAGGGATTGAAGACGACGTGACTCTCTTTGTCCTGACGGATGCCAACGTTGAGCTACAAGTGGAGGATAGTTGGGTACGCGATTGGCCCTTTGCGCTGGAAATCTGGGGAGAGGCTGGCTGGCTGCACGCCAATGGCCCAACTTGGGCAGCCAACGTCGTGCTCACCGGCAAACTATCCGGCTCCGTGCCGCCAGCGTATCAGGAGTTAGGTGTAGCCGCGGGCTTCACCGTGAATGCAGCTGCCTTCGAGGCGTGCTGTCTGCCGCTGTTTGATGGTTTACTCGCCGATTTCGCGGCCAGTGTGCGTGCGGCGCACCCGATGCCGGATCTGCCCAGCGTTCTGCATGGTCGCAATATGCAAGCCACAATTGCGGCTTGTTACGCGGCCAGCCACGCGGCGATGCCGATTGCTTGGCGCACAGCGAAATAAAATAAATTCAACCAGCCCGCCCTCTGATGTGGCAGGCTGGTGAACTGTGTGGAAAATCTTCTATCACCGCGTTCTGATCGCAAACTCGCCCAACGCCAGCCGTCCGCTGACCTCGGAGCCGAAGCCGACGAACGAGAAGCCATAGCTTTGGGTGCCGGCCAGCACCTGTTCCAGTGTGGCCTCCTGGGCATTGGGATTCAACCAGGAACGATACCACTGAGACGCGTCGGCGGTCAGTGTCAGGACGGTGGGTTCGTCGGCCCATTTTCCTTCTGGGATGGCAATCGGCTGGGCGTGACAGTGCCAGCGGTTGCCAGCGATATGCGCCCAGAAGTAGCATTTGGCGGTATTGATGTTCAGCCCGTCCCCGCGTAGAGAACAGGACAGTTCTGCGCCGCGCAGATCCACCGGGTCTTCGTTAAACCACTGCCGGTAGCGAATAAAGGCCAGAATGGAGACCGGTTTCTCCGGCGTGTCGGCACTCCAGCGGTGGTGGTCGGTCCAGACGTAACCGCCACCGTTGATGCCACCCTTCGACTGCCAGGTAGACATGACGAATATCTCAGCGCTGGCAATGACGCTGGCGTGGTAGTCATAGGAAGCCCATCCTTCTGGCCCTTTGGCAAAACTATTCTTCACCATTGTATGTATTCTCTCCGTTGTTTAGCTAAATTTTCGTACTAATGAGGAGGCCGGTCAAGGCTTTGCTCAGCTTGCACAGCGGTGCAACAAGAACTGCGCGCCCCGGACAGCCCACTCATCGTTCAAGGTGTGACCGGGGGAATCGTTGATATAGATCTCGAGCGTAGAGATGCCCGGTTGGCTGAAATCGGCAGTCTCCAACAGACGCAGCGCAAAGCGCAGGCAGCGATCGGTGCCGACCCGGTGATCATGGTTGCCAACCGCAAGATAGAGGGCACGTCCGGCCAACCCATGAGCCCAATGCTCAAGCGCCAACAGCGCCAACCCGGTTCTGTCTTGAATGGCCGCGAACTCTGATAACGAGCGCCAGTCCACCAGCGGGGCCAGGGCCGCCACGCCTTGGATGCGCGTGTCCGCAGCCATCAAGCGCAGCGCACAATAGCCACCCCGCGACACACCGCACGCAAAGATACGCTCAGGGTCGCCCCACCCCCGTGCCAGACAAGCATCGATCACGGCGCGCCCTTGCGCAATAAAGCGCCCGAAGGGATCGGCCCCTGCCGCATGGGCGGCCCACATGCCCACCAATCCTTCGCCATATTCGTCGATGCCGTCACCGTGATTGGGCAAGTCGAAACTGACCACGTAGTGCCCGGCATCCGTGAACGCCTTGGCAGTGATATCGTAGGGTTCTGTTTGCAAAGTCATCTGGCGCGTCGAGCTAAATGACAACAGGAGCGCCGGACGCGCCGCGACTTGTGTTGGCTGATCCGGTGCCGCAAGATGGCAGAGCAAGTCGTGATCCCCCACAGCAACAGAAAACGCGGTGATCTTCATAATAACCTATATTAGACATTATCAGGAATAAGATATCTAGCCGCGTAGGGGCACGCGGTGGGCGGCGAATTAAACTGGATTCTTCGCAATTAACCATTGCCGCCGCCCACCTCATGCCCGTACTGTTTATTCCCGATAATGTCTATTATATAGATGTAGCCTAGAGACCACGTCTATCAGTGTTCAGCAATGTACACGTCGAGCAGGGTGTTCCAACCCAGTTGCATGTTGCTCTCGACACCCTTTACCCAAGACTTGACATTGTACTGCCACAAATCCCAGATCATGGGCGTGACGAAGCCGGTGGCGAGAATTCGCCGTTCGACCTCCTGCACCATCATGCAATAGGCCGGATCCTCACGCGGCATCATCTGCAGATCTGCAAACATGGCATCAAGCTCCGCATCTGCCACGAATTCGCCACCGCTGCTTGGGGTGGTGAAGATATCGTAGAAGCCGCGCACATAGTTGCCAGGGTCAGGCATCAAGCCACCCCAACTCCGCCGACGCACCTGTACGAGTTCGGCATCCTGCCCCCAGGCGTCAAGCGTGCCTGTGCGCATCTCGACGTTGGTGATGCCCAGATTCTGACGCCACTGTTCCATCATGATCTCGGCCATGCGAATATAGTTGGGCGACTGGCCGCCGGGGGTGATGCGGATGAGATCCAACGCTTCTGGCGAACCATATTTGGAAGCGGCTAGTTCCTGGCGGGCCAGTTCAGGGTCGAAGATCAGGTCAGGCCATTGGCCCTCTGTATAGCAGGACATCTCCGGCGTCAGGAGGCCGCGCATCAACCGATCATCATAGTTGCCTTCCCAGGCGGCAGCAATCGCCTGTTGCCAGTCAACGGCATGGATCAGCGCTCGGCGCACATTGATGTCATCGGTTGGTGGCCGGCTCTGGTGAAGCGTGTAGTAGAGGCAAATGGGTTGCGGAATCGGAATGAAAGAGTCGGGTTCGGGTTCGCGCAGTTGGAAGCGCAGGCTAGACAGGAGCAACATGGCATCTACTTCGTTGTTCTGCCATTGCAACATGCTGATATTCTCATCCGCCGCATTCTGGGCGATGATCTGGGTGAGGCTCGGTTTTTTATCCCCCCACCACAGCGGATTTTGCTCCAGCTCAAATTGCAAGGTGGTCTCGTCCCACACCTTGATCTGAAAGGGGCCGTTGACGCGTGCCGAGCCGTCGGCGGCATATTCTGGCCCTTTGGCCACATCCTCCATTTTGACAAATCCCGTGTCCATCAGCGCCATCCGCTGGATAAATATGGGATCGGGGCCGGTCAGATTAAACTGGAGCGTCTTGTCATCCAGCACGACGACACCGCTCAGGTCATCGCTGTTGCCGTCAATCACATCCTGGGCACCTTGCACGGTGGGGAAAGCCCCAAAGGTCGACAGGTAACAGCCGACACAGTCGGGCGACAGACCCCACGTCCAGTAGTCCTTGGCCTCCTGTGCCAGGACAGGCGAGCCATCAGACCAGACAGCACGCGGGTCAAGCTGAATCGTATAGGTCGTCAGATCTTCGTTGGCTTCGTAGCCCGTTGCCAGCCACGGATGTGGGGTTCCTGCGCCGTCGAGCATAAACGGCGTCATCCAGATATGCTGAATAAACATACTGTTGAATCCGCTGGCATCGATCGCTGGATCATAGCGGCTAAAGCTCCTGCCGACAACGCGCAGCGTCTGCTCTGCGGCTAGGTTGCTGGTACTGCCTTCTTCACTCGCCGCCTGGTTAGGCGCAACCGGGGCTGGTACAGACGGGGCGACGCAGGCTGCGACAGCCGGCACCACAGAAGAAACGCCTAACCATTTGAGTAGCTCACGGCGGCTCATGCTATGCCCGCTTATGTTCGACATGTTTCCCTCCTTTTGAATAGGCGGAGCAAGCGGGTAAATCACCGCTTGTCCAGCAGTGGAATGTGGAATATCGTCGTTACCATGAATTACAAGTGACTGCTCCCAAGACTAAAGCGCTTGGGCTTCTACAACTTCATCTGGCAAGCCAGCGTTGACGCCTTGCAATCCCAAGGCGAGAATGTTGATAGCAGCATTATGGTCACGATCAAGA
>DAOTTR010000162.1:0-2583 GCA_034437715.1 Caldilineaceae bacterium | reverse complement strand
ACGGCCAAAAGCGCACTGTTACGGATAAAGTTACGGCGACTTACTTGATTGTGCATGACAGGGTGAGTCATAGCAAATTCTCCTTGTATGATGAGGCGTCGTCGGCCACTCTATTATGGCACCGGACGCAAATGGTAAAGTTAAAGATAAAATGGTTGTCGTGTTGCAAACAAAACTGAGATCAAACCCTTAGCTGCCCAATACTGGGTTGACGCGCTCTAGCACTTGGGGCACGGTCAGGCTGGCAGTGAAGGCATCTGGCACGGGCTTCTTACCCATCAGGATGTTGACAATGGCAGCATGGCGTGCTTCCACCTGGACAATGCTGCCCGCAACCGCTACATAATCCTTGTTGTCGATCAGGGCGGCGGCACCTTGATAGGCGCCGACACCGGTATCTTCGGCCAGCTTGGCAAAATTTAGAATGTCGCCGCGATTGGTAAAGGCGGGGAAATTGTAGTTGGCTTGGGCTGCCACCGGCGTTGCACCGACAGCGCTTAAGCCCTTCACCAGGGCGTCGACATGGGTGGCTTCCTGGCTGCCGAACGTTTCAAAATAGCTCTTCTCTTTGCCGGTCAGAATGTTGGTGGCCAGCATATCCTTGTACATACGGGCTTCCAAATGCTCCAGCGTGAGAGCAAATTGCAAGATGTCCACATCGCTTAAATCTTGCAGCATAGCCTTCGCCAAGCCCGCCGCGTTTGTCATCGACAGGTTGCCAGCCGTGCTGCCTTGCACCATATTGACACGTGATTGGGAAAAATCCAACAGTTCAACGACCTTCTCATAAATCGACATATATAGCTCCTTGTTTTGACTTAGAAAAATCTATCTGCGCTTATCAATGGCCCGATTGGTTGTCCATCGAATCGAGCGGTACATCTATAGCCACTTGACGAACCGATTATCAATCTGGATGTAAGAGATTTAAAAACAAATATTAACCAAGCTAACAAATTAATAAAGTTAACAAATTGATTGCCAAAGTGATGACAAGATCGGCATGAAATGCGCGCGGCTGATACGCCAAAGAGTCTAAAAAATTAGCCAGATCAACTGAGATTCAGTGCGGTCATCTCTGTTGATCTGGCTAACAAAATGAATAAATCAGAGGAGGTTTTCTAACCTTTGCTTGAGTATGCGCCTAAAAATTCTAACACCGCTCGATTGAACAATGCAGACTGCTCCATATTGGGCACATGCGCCGCGTCTGGAATGAAGATTTGTTTAGCCTCCTGTATGCCAGCCGCCAGCACATCCGCAGCGCGCAAGTTTTCGGCATGATCAAGCGCACCGGCGACGATCAAGGTGGGAATCCTAATCTCGTCCAGTCGGCGTATGGCTGGGGGATCGAGTGGATTAAGCGGCTGCAAATCGGCGATGGCCCACGTACCATTGGCAACGAAGATACGATTCATAGCGCTAGCCCGCGCCCGCACCTGCAGATCAACTTGATCCGGTGTGCGGTGCGGGCCGTCGACCCAAATACGTAGTTGCAATTCCGAGGCGCGCTCAATGTCACCTTGTTGAGTCGCGGCTATCATTTCGAACAGATATGGGGGCGGCTCACCCCGCGGTTCAAAACCACTAGGAGTCCCGTTGACAACGATGAGGGATGCCGCCAACGCGGGATATTCGAGTGCCAAATCAACTACGATCTCACCGCCCATCGAGCAACCGAGCAGATGAGTGTGGGTAATGTCCAACGTTTGCAGCAGACCATACAAATCGTGACGCCGAACGCGTGGCCCAGTAACTGGGTCGGATTTTCCATACCCGCGCATATCGTAGCGCAGCACGCGGTAATGTTGGGTAAAAGCAGCCCATTGATCATCCCACATGCCGCTATCTAAAAATGCGGCGTGGTTCAGAACTAGCGTTTCGGCGTTACCTTCGCCGCCAATTTCGTAATATAGTTTGCCATCACCGGTATCGATATAACCTGTTGTCATTAGGATTACACTCCTTTTTGTACACATGAGTGGTTAGAAATTATCGTTTACAAAACTAACTCCATGATATACTGGATTGGGTGACATCTATTGTCACCCAAGAAATAGGAATTCTAAAGGAGGAAAAATGCGGGCGGATCGGCTGCTTTCGATTGTGATGTTACTGCAAAGACGCGGCAAAATGACGGCCAAAGCGTTGGCGCATGAATTAGAAGTTTCGCGGCGTACGATTCTGCGCGATGTAGAAGCGCTCTCATTTGCGGGGATTCCCATTTACACGGATGGGGGTCACGGCGGTGGCATTGCGCTCGACGAAAATTATCGCACTACGCTCACTGGGCTTAAAGAGACCGAGGTTCACGCCCTGTTCGTCGCCAACAACAATCAAGTGCTGGAGGAGATTGGGCTGGGCAAGGCGGCAGAAAGTATGTTGCTCAAGCTCTTTGCTGCCCTGCCAGCGGGCCACCAACCGTCAGCGGATCACATTCGCCAGCGCATATATATCGACCCGATGTGGTGGTGGCACGACACCCAGCGGCCACCTTTCTGGTCTGATCTACAAGCGGCGGTCTATCAAGATCGCGTTGTGCGCGTGGTTTACGAAAACTACAATGGCGAGGTTGCAGAGCGC
>DAOTTR010000161.1:0-87623 GCA_034437715.1 Caldilineaceae bacterium | reverse complement strand
ATACTTTATTCTTTGCAATGGCCTAAGGGTCTGTCCAGAAATAAAATAGTGAATTTACGTGATGTTACCCAAGTAAATCTGTCTAAAATCATCCATGTTATTCTTGGACAGACACTAAGGTCTATTCGTAACAATTCAGACAGTAGAGAAAAGCGAGGCAACCTGTGGCTACCTATCCCTTTATGCAAGTTGATGCCTTCACCCGAACGGCGCTCGGCGGCAATCCATGTGCCATTGTTTTTGACGCAGACGATCTCGATGCCGCTACCATGCAAGCAATCGCCCAGGAAATGAATCTGTCGGAAACGGCCTTTGTGTTACAATCCAAAATTGCGGATGTACGCGCACGCTATTTCACGCCCGAAGCCGAGATTCCGCTGGCCGGCCACCCGACCATCGCCACGATTTATGCGCTGGTAGAAACAGGCCGCATCCCCATGCGCGGCGAGCAGATGACGATCAGCTTGGAATTGCGCGATGGCCCGATTGCGGTTGAGGTGCAGGCCACGCATGGCAAACCATCCTATGTGGTGATGACCCAACGCAAACCGCAGTTTCTCAACACGCTGGACGCGGCAACAGTGTTGCCGGTGTGGGGCTTACACCCAGAGGACGCGTTACCCGGCGTGCCGATCCAGGTGGTCAGCACCGGCACACCACAGTTGATGATTGCCGTGCGCAACCAGGATGCCTTGCGCCGCATTGCGATCAACGAAGCCGCCTATCGGGAACTGAGCAAAACCGCGGACTTTTTTAGCGCCCATCTCTTCTGCTTGGGCGGTGCGACTGACCAAGGTGACACCTTCGCGCGCCACATTGCGCCCTTTGAAGATCCCTTTACCGGCTCGGCTACCGGTGGCATGGGGGCCTATCTCTGGCACTATGGCTTGCTCGACAAACCGACCTTTATCGCCGAGCAAGGCCATTGGATGGGGCGACCCGGCCAAGCGACGGTTGAAGTGATTGGCCCGCGCCAGGCAATTGAAACGGTGAAAGTCGGTGGCCCCGCGATCACGGTGCTGCGCGGCGAATTGATCCTATAGAGGAAACTTTGCATGAAAACCATTGGTCTGCTCGGCGGCATGAGTTGGGAGAGTACAGCGCTCTATTATCGGTTGATCAATGAGGGGATCAAGGCGCGGTTGGGTGGTTTACATTCGGCGCGCATCGCATTGGTCAGCGTCGATTTCCACGAAATTGAGACGTTACAACACCAAGACGATTGGCAGCGTGCCAGCGAACGATTAGCCGCAGCGGCACGCCAAGTAGAAGCAGCCGGTGCCGATTTTCTGTTGCTCTGCACCAACACCATGCACAAAGTCGCGCCACAAATTCAAGCAGCCATCGCGATTCCAATGGTACATCTGGCCGACGCTACCGCTCGCCGCATTACACAGCAAGGCATGACGCAGGTTGGGCTGTTGGGTACAAATTTTACCATGGAACAGGATTTTTACAAGGAACGCTTGCAACAACAGGGCTTAACTGTGCTGGTGCCCACCCCCGCCGACCGCCAGCTTGTCCACCGGATTATCTATGAAGAACTCTGTCTGGGCATGGTCAAGGATGCGTCGCGTCAGGAATATCTGCGCATCATGGGCGAATTGCAAGCGGCGGGGGCGGCAGGCATTATTGAAGGCTGCACCGAAATTGTGATGCTGGTGCAGCAGACGCATACCGCCATCCCCCTGTTTGATACGACTGCAATTCATGCCGAAGCCGCTGTGGCGTTAGCCCTAGCCTAATTTTTTATTCATCAACCGTAAGTCAGGAACCAAAGCCATGTTACAAACCACATTTGCCACACGCACGGCAAAGATGCAGTCCAATGCGATTCGCGAAATCTTAAAAGTCGTCAATCGGCCCGGCATGGTCTCGCTGGCCGGCGGCATTCCTGCACCAGAAAGCTTTCCGCTGGCGCTGATGCAAGATCTGACCGCCACCGTGTTAGAGAAGTATGGTGCCACTGCGCTGCAATACGACGCCACCGAAGGTTTTTCGCCACTACGCGAAGCACTTGTCGCGTATCTGGCCGACAAGCATGTGACGGCCAGCGCCGAACAAACCCTGATCTTTAGCGGTTCGCAGGGCGTGTTGGATGCATTGGGCAAAATTTTGATTTCGCCCGGCGATCTGGTCGCTGTGGAAGCACCAACCTATGTGGGCGCGCTCAGCGCTTTCAACCCCTATGAGCCAGATTATGTCCAGATCGCCACCGATGATCAAGGCGTCATTCCGGCCGCGTTGGAAGCGGTACTCCAACAGCATCCGATCAAGTACATCTATCTGGTGCCCACCTTCCAGAACCCGACGGGGCGCACAATTCCGCTGGATCGCCGCCAAGCGATTGCCGCGATCATCCAAGCACATAATGTGCTGCTGGTCGAGGATGATCCCTACAGCGATCTGCGTTACCAAGGCACGGCGCTGCCGCCGATCAAGCACTTTGCGCCCGATCATGTGGTCTATGTCAGCACACTTTCCAAGACCTTTGCGCCGGGGTTGCGCATTGGCTTTTGTGTGGCCCCACCCGACATTCATCGCTGGTTGGTGATTGCCAAGCAGGGTGTCGATCTGCACACCAGCACCTTCAATCAGGCATTAGCCGCGGAATATCTGCTTGGCGGCTATTTACAACTGCAACTGCCCAAGATTCTGGCGATCTACCGGCCGCGTCAACAGGCGATGCTCGCCGCGCTGGATCGCTATATGCCCGCCACCTTTCAGTGGACGCAACCCGAAGGGGGCATGTTCCTTTGGCTAGAAGGGCCGGATGGGTTAGACACCGAGGAAGCCTATTGGCGCGCCGTTGAAAAACAGGTGGCCTTTGTGCCCGGCAAGTTCTTCTTTGCCGAAGCTGGCACCGGCAACGCCACCATGCGCCTCAATTACACCATGGCCAGCGAAGAGAAGATCGACTGGGCGGTGCGCACGTTGGCGGAAGTGATTGCACAGGGCACGTCATGAATAGTCAATGGTCAATGGCTAATAATTAATGGTCAATGGTTGGAACGCCGCGCTTAGAAGCGAGATCCCTGGGCGCTCAATGGTCATTAGCAATTAGCCATTGATGATTGACAATTAGCTTAGATAACATAAAGGGCGGGTGCTGATGGAGAATGTGATTACCGTCATTCTGCTGGCGACGGTGGCGGGGCTGGCAGTGACCTTGCAGAGCAATTTTATGGGGGTCATGACCCAGATCATGGGGGCGCGCGAGAGCGTTTTCATTACCTATGGCAGCGGCGGCATTTTGATCGTGCTGATTCTGCTCATCAGCGGCAAGAATAACCTGTCGGCGTGGCGATCAGTCCCACCCTATGCCTTTAGCGCGGGCATCTTGGGCTTGATCATTGTCGGTGCGTTGGGCTATGCCACGGCGCGCTATGGTCTGCTTATCACCTTTGCCGTGGTGCTCGTTGCCCAATATGCCTCGGCCGCGCTGATCGATCACTTTGGGTTGTTCGGTGCCGTCGTACGGCCAATCGATGGCGTGCGCCTGCTGGGCTTGACGTTACTCTTGATCGGCGCGTGGTTGACATTACGCTAATGGAGGAATGATGTTGGCATACGAATTGAGCGAAATTCGGCAGCAACATGGCGAAGCTGGCAAACTTTGGCTGGAGTTTTTGCGGGTATCCGATCTGAGCATGGGACTTTATGTGTTGCCCGTGGGCGGCACCGATCCGCAGCAGCCGCACGCCGAAGATGAAGTCTACTATGTCGTGGGCGGGCGCGGCCAAATCCGCGTGGGCGATGGGGATCGGGCGGTGCAAACAGGATCGATTGTCTATGTGGCGGCGCAGGTGGAACACCACTTTCACAGCATTGAAGAAACATTGCAACTCTTGGTCTTTTTTGCCCCGGCAGAGGGATCGGTCGCGCCAAACGGAAAGCCATAATCTCGTGTACGAATATCATAGGGACCATTTCACCATCAGCACCGATCCAGCGCGGCTCGACCTGGATGTGATTCATGGCTATCTTTATCATTGCTATTGGTCGCCCGGCATTCCGCGTGCCTTGGTGGCCCAAGCGATCCAACATTCGTTCTGTTTTGGGCTATACGAAGAAGATAAACAGATCGGCTTTGCGCGCGTCGTGACCGACTACACCTCCTTTGCCTATTTGGCCGATGTCTTTATTTTACCCGACCAGCGCGGCGATGGCTTGGGGGTTTGGCTGATCGAGTCTATTGTCAATTGTCCGGCGCTGGCTAGTTTGCGCAATTTTGTCTTGGCAACGCGCGACGCGCATGGGCTCTATCGCAAGTTTGGTTTTGAAGCAGCCGATGATCAGTTGATGATGATCAAACGCTATGCCGTGCCGTGGCGGCGACCCGAATTGGCCAAGGAATAATCAACAGAATCGGGAAGAATCATTTATCAGGAACATAGGGAGGATAACCAATGTCAACTATGGATATTAAAGCATCGGTACAACACCAATTTGGTCAGGTCGCAGCCAACTATAGCACCAGCGCCGTCCATGCCAAGGGGCGCGATCTGGAAGAGATGTTGCGCGCCGTGCCATTGACTGGTCAGGAACGCGTGTTGGATGCCGGATGTGGCACAGGGCACACCGCCTTGGCCTTTGCCCCCCAAGTGGCGCAGGTGATCGCCATCGATTTGACCCAAGGCATGTTGGACCAGGGCAAGCAACTGGCTAGCGACCGCGGCTTGACCAATGTGGTGTTCCGCCGGGGAGATGTGGAAAAGTTACCGTTTGCCGCTGGCCATTTTGACATCATCGTTTCGCGCTACAGCGCGCACCATTGGCCCCATCCAGACGCCGCGCTGCAAGAATTTCAGCGGGTGCTGCAACCGGGTGGCTATGTCATTTTGGATGACATTATTTCCTTTGATGACTTTATGTGTGACACCTATCTGCAAGCGGTGGAGGTGTTGCGCGATCCGTCGCATGTGCGCGATCACACGGCAGCACAATGGATCGGGATGCTAGAGGCGGCTGGTTTTGTGGACGCACAAGTCATCTATCGGGGCGGTGTCTGGATCGATTTTGCCAGTTGGATTCAACGCATGGCTACGCCAGAGGCCAATGCCGCCATGATCCGCACACTCTTGGATGGCGCACCCCAAGAAGTCAAAAGCGCCCTTCAAGTGGAGGCCAACCACAACTTCACCTTCGCCGGTGCAGTGATCCGGGCGAGGAAGCCGTAGTGCCGATCAACGGCAAGCAATGCCTACATCGCTTTGTTCATAAACGTCAGTATGACAGCCTGCCAGGGCACCAATGTGATAACACAATTTTGCGCAACCGTATAAATCTCGTCGCTTAGGAGCTCTTGCCAACGTCCCGGCCAGGGTACGGTCAACTCGATGGTGCGCGCAACGCCGCCAAAATTTAGCCCAACCGCTACAAAGTCAACGGGTGCCCCCCCTTGTGCCCCCATCAAAACGCGATCAAAGCGCACAACTTGCTCGGTTGGGAAATTATTCGTGTAAAAACGAATGTCGTCACTGGCCAGCGCCGGGTGTGTACGCCGCGCGGCCACCAGGCGTTTGATCAACTGAAAATAACGATAAGTCACTGGCTGTTGCAATTTCTCCCAGTGTAACGGTTGAAAGTCAATGGTGCGCGGCGCATCTTCGCCAAATTCTTGGCCGGCATAGAGCATGGGAATCCCAGGCGCGGTCAGCACTGTGACCAGCCCCAAGAGCGCTTTGGCCTGTGCCATCTGCGCCACGCTCATGCCATCGGGGCGCACAATATGGGGCTGTGAGTAGAAAATAATCTCATGCTCAGGTCGCACCTCATCATGACTACACGAATAATTTACATTCTGGGTAGCCTTTGTACAGCCATGCTCGCGAAAGCCACCGATGGCGCGGAAAATATCATTCTTTTCCCACGCCCAGCGCTGATTCAACACATCATCGAGCACATGATGGAAATCGCCATTCCAGTAGGCATCTAGCGGCGTTTCATGCACCAGCTTGGCCGCAGTTTTTTCGGGGTGGGTGCCTTCCAGTTGCCAATACTCGCCCAGCAGAATGCAATTCGGTTTTTCCTGGCGCGCAGCCCAGCCAATTGCGCTGATGCCATGATAGGGATCGAAGCCGGGGTTCATGGGATTCTGGCTATCATAATCAACGCCACAGACCCAATCAAAGCGAAAGCCATCGATATGATATTCGCGCAGCCAGAAACGCACCACATCTTGAAAATAGTGGGTTGTCTCGCTCGCAAAGTGATCCCAATCGACCCCACCCCAACCATTGACCGCCTGTGGCGTGTGATGAAAGAATGGGTTCCAATCGGCCAGCCATTCGCCTTTGGGGCCATACAGGGGTGGGTACAACTGGTAATAGGGCTGTTGACCCCAGGCATGATTAAACGCCACATCCAGAATGACCGCCATCCCACGCGTGTGGCAGGCATCCACCAACCGCATGAGATCAGCAGGGGTGCCATAGCTATGGGCCGGCGTAAAATAGAAAACTGGATTGTAACCCCAGCTAGAATCGCCAGGAAATGCTTGGATCGGCATAAGCTCAATGGCTGTAATGCCCAACGCTGCCAAGTAATCCACATAGGTCAGCATGTCGCGAAAGGTGCCATAATGGGGCCGGTTCACGAGCCAACTACCGGCAAAGTCGCGCACGCAGAGTTCATAAATGATCAAATCGCGCAAGGCTGGCGTCTGCCAATGTTGATCGTGCCATACAAATTTGGTTTCGCGTGCCGGCAGGTAGGCCCACGAGGTTTGCTCTGTCCACGCCACCTGGGTCGCGTACGGATCGCCCACCCAGACATGCGACTGGTCGTCGATCGCCACATAATAGCCGTAATGGGTTGCGCCGGGGTGCGGAATGGTTGTCCACCAGACGCCACGGCCATCGGTCACCATACGGTTCGCCCGGCTATTCCACCCATTAAAATCACCCACCAGGCTGACATAGGGTTTGAAGGGCGCATAGAGGACAAAAGTAACACTATTCGGTGCCAGCAAATTGTGATGAACACCGCCACGAATATGGATTGGCAACAGATCAGTGACAATCTGCGGGGGTTGCACTTGTAACTGAAGCTGTGATTGGGGCTGTGATTGAAACGCGCCTATTTTTATATCTACCATCTTGGTTCACCTTTACGCATCAGCAATTCGTGCGCCATCTCATCTGGGATCGCCGTCAGGATGGCGGTGTTCCCAGATGAATCGTTACGATTAGGGAACGTAATAAGGGACAAAGTGGGTTCCAGATGGCAATTACAAAAAACTTCCCTGGCCGCGACCAGGGAGAAGGATAGCCTTACCTATTCTCGCCAGCCAACGGACAACGGACAAAATAGCGGCTGTTTTGTAACTGGGTTATGGGTTTTGCAGATCACGGTCAACCTGAGCCAGCCAGGCCTCATCGCGAAAACTAAAGATTTCGCCAGAGCGGTCGCGGCTCCAAGGGCCGACCAGCCAATAGACCAAGCGCGCGGCCACCAGCGGCGGGATCAATTTTCCGGCATCCTGAAAATCATGGAACATCTGCAAATCGAGTTGGCTGTCGGTCGTGTCCACACTGCGCAAATCCGCCTGCATATCTGTATCGACAACACCGGGGTGCAAGGCATTCACCGTAATCTTCGTCTTGGCGAGCTCCAGGGCAAGAATACGGGTTAACTGGTCTACACCAGCTTTGGCAGCGCCATAAGCGCTCAGCCCAGGGACGGGCGTGCGCCCCAAGCCGCTGCTCACATTCACAATGCGACCATAGCCCTGTTCCATCATCGTGGGCAAAACGCCATAGATGGCAAAAAATGGCCCAAGCAAGTTGACATGAATGTTATACGCCCATTCATCGGGGTCGGTTTCGGCCACTTCTTCGATAGGCCACACAACACCCGCATTATTCACCAGAATATCAATATGTTGAAAGGTGCCCACGGCCTGCTCGATCAGCGCGCCCACGGCTTCGGGATCGCTCACATCGGCTGGGATCGCCAATACTTGCCCCCCCAGGCGGCGCAGGTGTTCGGCCTGCTCTTCCAGGGCTTCCGCCGTGCGCGCCGTCAACACGACGATCGCGCCGGCGCGTACCAAAAGTTCGGCAATGCCAGCACCCAATCCACGGCTCGCGCCTGTAATGATCGCTACTTGTCCCTGCAATTTTTTACGCGCCATAATACCTATCAGTTTACCAGAGAGCGATCAAAAGGTCTATTTTGCGCGGGACGGTTGGACAATTTCAGGGATATGACGATGGAAAAAATGGCGAGGAAAAGCGAAAGATACGCCTACAAGCAGCACATCTTTCGATGCGGGTCTAGCGTAGTCTAAAGGGTACATCCTTCGGACTACGCTACAAATATTGACTTCGCGATAACTGGCAATTATTTGGGCAACAACCAATCAACGGGTGATTACGAACGCAGATATTTTTCAATTTCATCAACTGATTTATAAAGCTTATCAAACTGCTCCTTAGAGGTAATCCAGGTGCCTTCGGCGCCATCATTGCTGCCCAAACTCTTCAAACCGCCCACGCGTTGTGCCAAATCGCTGTCGGCCAAGATCTTCTCCAAAGTATCATAATTTGCATTACGTGACTTGCTGCTCATCATCATCTCCTACCGCTATCTATTCAAGTAGCGCTCACCGCTGCGAGCACATTTCGATTTTTTGCATCAATGTCATCTGTTTATGATGACGAGTCATCATCTAAAAAGTTATGTGTAAAACCTACGTCATCCTACGTATTCTCTAGGTAGGTAATTTTACATAGGAAATTGACGAATTTATATTACACTTTCATAACAAAAGGTGCGGACGCATCGACAGAGGATAGCGATCAACGCCCGGGCACCCACCCCGTCAGCACCATCAGGGCGATCAAGAGCAGGTCGCGCCAGAAAAGCCAAAAGCGGATATGATAGTAAATCAGTTGATAGACTTTGCCCCGCATTACAGGGTCGTAATCGACCAGGATGATCCGCTGGTCGGGGGCGGGGTTGAGCATCAAATTGTGGGCGCGCAGCAAGTTGCGCTGGATCAGGAAACTCCATAGACGCCAAGGCAACCTATACCAATGATTGAGCCGTTCACGTTCGGCACGGCTGGCACTCGTCCGCCCATAGAGATCAGGCATCCAGCCCCGTTTGCCATAGGTGGCGCTGGCGCGCCGGATAATGTGCAGCAATTGGCGCGCGATCTGCACGCGCTGTGCGCGGCTAAGGCGATCATAATCTAGCGCAAACAGGGGTTGTGCCTCGGCGTAAAAGGGCTGCATCACCAGCAGTTGGATCTGCCCCGCGCCATCTTGCCCAATCAGAAAGTCACTGGGAATGCTATGCTGCTGCCCCATGACAGTCGCAAAACGGCGGGCAGCTTTGCGCAGGGTAGCGGCTTGGCTCAGAGTTGCGGCGAGCGAAGTGGCTTGGTTGTGTTTGACTTTAACCACATAGCGGCGGTCATCGGTACAATAGACTTCTGTCTCATTGCCACCGCCAATTCTTGCCAGGTGTGCGTCGGCATCGAGCGACGCGAAGAGAGGATCGTGATATAGGTTGGACATGGGATTGGGTTGATCGTTGGCTGATTGGTTGCTTGGTTGTAGCTGTTAGATATTAGGCAATTGAATAGATCCACAAGAGACCTGTAGAGTCTTGTAGACCCTACAGGTCTGATCAAGTGCGTAAGTCCTATTGCTATTCAATCCATACGCAACACAATCGAAAACGATTCAACCACGAGTCTAGTACAGCGAGTCACATCTTCGAGTAACAGCGATGGCTAACGGGCCGGGGACGACCCCAACACATGCTGCAGCACCGCCATTGCCATTGCGTCGTCCCCGGCACGCCCCCTACTACCTATTTGTGGGTAGAGGGTAGGGTCGATCCGCGGGGATCAAACTTCATAGAGATCAAAAATACCCCACCGGTTGGTGAGGCATTTCTCCTGGAAGATACTGGGGGACAGGGACTCGAACCCCAACCGATGCGTCCAGAGCGCATTGTTCTGCCGATTAAACTATCCCCCACTACGTGCGAAACAACGCTCCTGATTGTAGCACGCGTCGCGCAAAGTGGCAAATTTGCCCGCTAAAATTTACGCACGAAACACAGTGGGGCACAAAGAACACAGTGCTTAGATTACCTGGGTAATCCGGGCGACACCTAGCGCAACCAGCAGACCAGCAATCAGAAAGCCAATAAAGGCGATCCGATATTTCGCCGCGTCACTGGGCGCGCGCTTGGCGCGTCCACTGGCGATCTGTGCCGCCACAAGGGCCAAGGTCATGGTGCCAATATGTTCCGCAAAGTTGACGCTGCCAAGATTCAAGAACCAAGCAGCCGGTGCCAGCGCCCACAAGCCAAGTCCCAAGAGCCATTGGATGCCGATCACAATCGACGTGACTGTGCCCAGCGTGCGATCAAGCTTGGACCATTTTTGCTTAGCCAACAGACCAATCAAAAACTTGAGCAGCGCCAAGACCAACACCAAAATGACCAGATAGCGCCATCCCGAATGCGCTTGAAATAAGATTGTCGTTAGATTCATTGTTCGTAGTTACTCGCTTTCCTATGGAGTTACGCCTTGCTATCCAAGCCTACCCGAAGCACACACTTTCATACCCTAGGCCAGTTTTTTGCGTAACAGTAAAGACTACCCTTCGCCGCTATCATACGTCAAAAGTGGAAAAACGACCAAAAATCAACGCTTGCTGCGTCGTGCGCCAATCTACGCCCAAAAATTGCCTAGACTGGCCCGCGCACCACAGCCGACCCAGTGGGTCCGGGGCTACCACCGGCTGGTTCGGGGGTAATCCCCATGCGATCATAGGCATCGATCGCCCGTTCGATGGGGAAAACCATGATACCCATGCCCTGTTCATCCACCGTAAAAAGACCACCGCTCGTGCGTACGCCATCTTTATTCAGCCAGAGTTGATAGACCATATCTGGGGGTAGGGTAGGAAAATCGCGCACATAGATAATCGCGACGCCCAGGCTGTCATTCCAGAGCACATCGGCCTGGGCCTTACTGTTTTCCTGGGCCGCGGGCAAGAGCACTTCCTTGGGCTCTTCGGCGGCCAGAAAAATCAGCGCACGGTTTTGTTGGGCCAATTCAGCCGCAAGCCGCGCTTGTGAAGCACGCAATTGTTGATTCTGCACGAGCAGTGCAAGATTCATGGCGATCAAGACCACGCCCGCGGCGCTTGCCAAAATCTGCCCAAAGGACCACCGGCGCGCGGGTTGGATGACCGGTGGTGGCAACAACGTATAATATGACGGCTTGCTGGACGGCAAGGGTAGCCGAATTGAAGGTGGGCGAATTGAGGGCGCGCCAAGCGCGGCGCGCAAACGCTGCACCACGGCGGGCGGTGCCAAGCGCGGCGGCGCGCTGTACAGCAATGCCTCGGCAACTTTGGTGTAGCTGGCTAACGCAGTAAGCGCCTGTGGGCACGCAGCCAACTGACCATTGATGACAGCGAATTCCTCGGGATCGACGGCACCAATGCTATAGGCCGGCATAAGTTCGACGAGAGCATCGCAAGGCAAACCGCTAGCCGCCGGTTGCATCCCGGGCTGCTGGGCATTATTTGGATTAGAGTGCTCGGACGGTGTATTTGTTAAACCCATTACAAGTAACTAGAACAATTATGTAGAAAATAAATACTTAACAATAGTTTACTGCTTCTATGGAAGCTAACGCAGAATACACACGATTCAGATGTAGCCCGGCCATACACCCAGTGCGCGGTTGAGCGTGTGCGCTAGCGTTCAAAGTTAATTCCTGCGACTAGTACAGTTGGGCGTAGATACCACGGCAGTTAATCAGGCACGTTACTCGTGTACATCATGGTAAAAATAGGGTACCTTATTTACGCTGGGATCTACTAGCTTTTGGCCTCTGGCTCTTCATGCGCTTCTAGCCAGAGGGTACGCAACTTTTGCAAACCCGTGCGCAGGCGTGTTTTCACCGTCCCCAGCGGCAACTGTAAATTCTCTGCCAGCTCGCTATGGGTATAGCCTTGATAAAAAGCCAACTCAATCAATTGACGCTGCTCGGGTGGCAATTGTTGCAACAGGCGTGCCAAAATCAGACCGTCATACCAATACGGATTTTGATCGACGGCGGCTTCCTCGCTCAGTTGCAGTAGGCCATCCGATAGTTCGTAGGGTGTCCAATGGCGGCGTTCCTTGCGCAGACGATCAATGCCCGCGTTGCGCGTAATGGTTAATAGCCAGCTACTAAACTGACCCAGGGCCGGATTCCACCGCGCTGGCTGTTGCCAGATCTTTAGAAAAACATCTTGCGTTACTTCTTCGGCCATGGTTTGGTGGCGCACCACCCGAAAGGCAAGACTATAGACTAAATTGCCATACCGTTCATAGAGTGCCAAGAAAGCTTGTTGATCACGCTGCGCAATCGCGCGCAACAATTGCATATCAGTGACCGGTGAACGTGTTTGCAGAGATGGAATCATTGAACAGCTTTGGGATTTTGATCAGAAACGGTTGCGCGCCTACACTCTCTTCTCAGAAAGTGCGTTGCCATCCACTTTGGCGCTAGGCGTTATACTCCGTAGCAAGTATGGTTGCAATCAGTACTAGGCTAGATTGGGCCAGAAATCAGCACTTGCGCAGATAGCGCTATTCGGCAATTCAATCGAGCACATACCTTGGATCTTTCGATAGTTTATCACAATTCGCGCGAATGATAAATCCGTTTATCCTGCTGACTACGTTTACTTCTATAGCAAGGGTCACCTTCCCGCCAAAGGCCATTGTCAACCTATCCCCTACCTACGCATATCCCAAAACCAAATAAGGAGTTTCACCATGCCACAAGAACAGGCCAGGCTACCTCAGCGCGCTGCGTCCAGAATCGGCTTCGGCATCGCCGCAGCCTTGGGCGCAATTTTATTAACCGTTCTATTGCTTAATGGCATGAGAGTATCTGCCGCAGATAGTCATGCCAATGTCATGAGCAGTGCCGCGAATATCCAGTTGTTTGAAGCCAACCTTTCGCCAGCCAATGAAGTACCAGCCGTCGATAGCGCAGCCGCCGGACGCGCGGTCATGGCGCTCATTACAGAGACACTCTACTATCGCGTTTTTGTGGCCGATGTGGACAATGTGACCGCGGCGCACATTCACGAGGCCGCACCGGGAGTCAATGGGCCGGTCATTGTAGGGCTCTTTATGGGTGGCCTCTTTGATCCAGCCAATCCGATCAGTGGCACAGTAACGCTGACGCCGACCCAAATCGCCAAGCTACTGGCGGGCGACTACTATGTCAATGTCCATACATCGGATCATCCCAGTGGTGAGTTGCGCGGCCAAGTGCGGGCTTATACGCCCGAAACAGATGCCAATGCACTGTTGCTGGGGCGCAATGAAGTAGCCCCCGTCACGACCAATGCCAAAGGGTTGGCCCAATTTACGCTGATCAATACGGACACGCTGCAATATCAACTGGCGGTATCCGATATTATCAGTATCACCGCGGCCCATATCCATCTGGGCCCGTTGGGTCAAAATGGGCCAGTGGTTCATGGTTTGTACAACGGCAGTGGGCCCTTTGATGCCGCCAACCCGATCAGCGGCGTGATCACCTTGACCGCCAAGGGCATGGTCGATCTGCTCACGGGCTATTATTATGTCAATGTGCATACGACGGCCAACCCAAGTGGCGAGATCCGAGGACAGATCGGCGGCACGCGTCTGTTCCAGGCCAATTTGACTGGGGCAGCCGAAGTACCGGCGCGCTATGCCTCGGCATCAGGGCGCGCCGTGCTGGCGTTGAGTGCCGATGCGACCAAGCTTTCCTATCGAGTCAGCGTCAACAATATCGAGGGGATTAGCGCCGCGCATATCCACAAAGCGGCGGTCGGCGTCAATGGTCCCGTGATTTTCCCGATCTTCATGGGGAGTGGCGCATTTGATCCGACCAACCCGGTGAGTGGCACGCTGGATCTTACCACCAATCAGGTGCTGGATCTGATCAGTGAGCGTTATTATGTCAACGTGCATACCACCGCCGTGCCGGCCGGGGCGATTCGTGGTCAAGTCTTGCCCCTGCAACCGCCGGCGCAGATGCTGGCCGCCTTGACCGGCGCGGAGGAAGTACCCGCCGTCGTCAGCGACGCACAAGGGCTGACCCGCTTTGTGCTGAACAGTGGCTTGGATACCCTGCACTACACCATTTGGATCTCGGATATTGTTAACGTTACGGCTGCCCATATTCACCTGGCACCCGATGGCAAGAATGGCCCGGTGATCTTCCCGATCTATACGGGAAGCGGCACCTTTGATCCTACCCATCCGTTGGGCGATGCGTTTCACCTGAACGCCAAAAATTGGGTGGACTTGCTCACCGGCTACTACTATGTCAATGTCCACACGAGTGCCAAGCCGTCGGGCGAGATTCGCGGACAGATTGGTGGGGCACAACTTTTCGTGGCTGATCTAGCAGGCGCGAATGAAGTACCAGCCGTGGGCGGCACAGCCAGTGGTCAAGGCATCGTTGCCCTCAATGCCAATGCAACGGCGTTGGATTACCGAGTCGCCGTGAAGGATATTGAACATATCACCATGGCGCACATCCACAAAGCACCCACAGGCACGAATGGCCCGGTGATTGTCACCCTCTACAATGGCACCGGCGCTTTCGATCCCACGAATCCGATCAGTGGCACCGCGCCGGTCAATACACCGTTCGTCTTAAATTTGTTGGCTGGCAACCACTATATCAATGTCCATACCTCGCATCTGCCGTCGGGGGAGATCCGTGGGCAGTTGGCACCCTATACCCCACCTTCTACCTGGGTGGCAACGCTCGGTGGCAATCAGGAAACACCGGCGGTCACAACCGCGGCCAGTGGGGAAGCCAGCTTTGCACTGGATCCAGCGCTAAACCTGTTGCAATACACCGTCTCCGTCACCGATATCGTCGGTACCACCGCTGCGCATATTCATCTAGCGCCCAGTGGCAAAAATGGCCCAGTCATCTTTGGCCTCTTCAGCGCCGCGCAAGGAGTCTTGGATGCCGCGCATCCACTGGGTGGCGGATTGCAGTTGACTGGCAAGAATCTGGTCGATTTGCTCACCGGCTACTACTATGTCAATGTGCATACGACAGCCAATCCAAGCGGCGAAATTCGCGGCCAGATCGCACAGCCCAGCCCGACCCAAAGTTTGTTCCTGCCGCTGATCGAACGCAGTGAGTAAAGTATATATGTAAGATCGTGAGATCGTGCAGTAGTACAAAAAGCGCTGATTTTCTAACCTATCCTATCACGGTTAGAAAATCAGCGCTTTGTATTTCCGATTGATTTGGCACAACCTTACCCGGCGTAGTGATCGTAGAGGAGCTTGCCGATATACCCAAAGGCGCTGTCGATGGCGTCGGTGCGCGCCCATTCGGCCACTTTGTCATTGCCCACGGCTTTGGCATCCCAGCGCGAGAAGACCGTCACTGCAATGTGATCGGTTGCACTGGCATAGAGAACGCCCGCATCATTGCGCAGGCCCGCGAGTGTACCGGTTTTGTGGGCAAAGGGAACCCCATAGGGCAGGAAACGCGGCAGCCGCTGATTGAGTTGCTGTTGCAACAGAATGTGCAACATGCCGTCGCACGCGGTGCGATCGATGACCTTGCCCTGGTAGATCATGGCGCAGAGGCGCGTCATATCGCGCGGTGTGGCAACGTTGTTGTCGGCCCCACGGCTGTAGGCACGACCATCGCTGTTTGTGGGTGGCGCGCGGCGCGGCTTATCGAGATCCATAAAAAGCCGCGCTGGATCTGCGGCTTCTGGCCCCAGCATATCATCAAAAATGCCGCGGATATCCATCGCCATGTGGATGTTGCCCACGCCCAATTCCTGCATAAAGCGGTCAATCTTCGCCACACCGACGCGCCGTATGACCATGTCGGTGGCCGTATTATCACTGATAATGATCATCACTGTTAGCAGATCGCGCAGGGTGGGCTGGAGACCATCTTGCAGATAGGTGAGGATACCGCTGCCAATATTTTTTTCGGGATAGGTTAGTTCCAAGCGATCGTCCAGCGTAAAATTGCCGGCGTGGATCTGATGAAACGCTTCACAGAGTACTGGGATTTTCAGCACACTGGCCATCGGGTACGATTCGTCGGCCCCCAGATTGATTTCGTCACCAGATTCGATGTGCAGAATGGCGACGCCCATTTCGGCACCGCTAGCATCCATGACCGCTTGAATTTGTGCTTGCAATTGCTGCATCAAGTGAACCGTTCTCCGAAACTTAGACAAATAGCACAGATTGGCCGAAAAAGTTGTGTCAAAATGCTGACAATGTGACAAATTAAATGTCTACGGATGTCCATAAACGACCACAAAATATTTATTCGGTTACACCCCTTTCTACCTATTCCGCCGTCGCAAAACCACAGCTTTGGGTCTATCAGACCTCAGTTTTCCAACGCGACAGTAGGATGATTTGGTATTTGAATTTAAGGACTCATGTTACGCAAGGTAGGGGCATGAGGGGGGGTGGATAAAACTGACGTTTTTCCCGTAATTTTCTTCGCCACCACTCCCGCGTGCCCGTCTTGATCTAGATCAGTGGGCAAGGACGGGCACGCGGTCGGCAGCGAATCAAGTCACGGGTCTTTACCAAAGGTTGATCCGCCGCCCACCGCATGCCCCTACGCAGCTTGTCATTACTCCTGCGTAACATGAGCTAAGGAAACAAAACTTCAATTTCATAGAGTACCACTGGCAGATCATCATTGGGGAGACCAACTAAATGAGATTCAATAACTTGACCAGATGGGTTATGAAATGGTGTGGATAAGTAGCTATTGTAGCGAAATGCTCTTTGTTGTCCCAGCGGATGAGAGGCGCGCCAGCACAGATTAGTTGGTAGGCGTAGTCGATATGACTTTCATTATGGTAAATGCGCACTTGTAAACTATCTTCGTTTTTCAGTTCAGCGCGCACTTTTATTGCAAACTGTGTTGAAGAAAATTGCTCAGTTGCTAACACACGAACATGACGCACACGTGACCAGAGTTGCAAAGTCGTGATAACAAAATTAAGCAATTCCGGCAGCGTGTTCACCCAGCTACCTCAGTTTGTAGCCCTAGCCACCTGATGAGCATATCGCGCGCGACCTTCCAATCAAAAGCATCCTCTTCTTCCGTCATGAGGGCTTGATTGAGTTCAGACGAAGGTGATTTTACCAACGTTGCTGCGCGCGCAGCCAAATATGCATCAAATTATTCATAAGACATCCCATATTTTTTTGCAGTTGCTCAATGACCGTTTGGTGACGTTCGATCTGATGTAATGTGTAATCACGCGCTAACATAATCACAGCCTGCTCAGGGCTATCGAATAGACCACGTTCGATAAACGGCGAAAGCAATGTTTCGACTTGTTCAGACATGATGCTCTTCCTCTATTCCATAATACAACTTCTGATTACGAAAAGGATGCACTCCGAATCATGCAATACACCTTACTAATAGATAAAACCCTTAAAAATCATATATACACTCTCGTGTATCACCAAGCTTATTTGTATGACTTTTAAATGGTTTGTCCATAAGCTTCTTGAAATAGTTACAGCATCAAAGCAAGTTGTACAAGTATCGCAACGCGTGCGACTCAGTCCGCCCGCTGCTTGGGATCGAGGGCATCGCGCACACCATCGCCCAAGAAATTGAACGCGAGGACGGTGATCACGATCATAATACCCGGGAAGGTGACAATGTGGGGATAGTTCGTAATATATTGACGACCATCCGACAAAATGACGCCCCACGATGGGGTTGGGGGATTCACGCCCAGCCCGAGAAAGGAGAGGGCCGCCTCGAGAATAATGATGCCGCCAATCCCTAACGAGGCTAATACAATCACCGGACCCACCAAGTTGGGAATTAAATGGTAGAAAATAATCCGCAGCGCGCGCACCCCACTCGCTTGGGCCGCCACCACAAAATCACGCGAGCGCAGGCTGAGCACATCGGCGCGCACAACCCGCGCAAAGCGCGCCCAACCCGTGAACCCGATCACCAAGATGGTCAGCAGCACACTGGGGATTTCTTTATCGCGCAGGACAGCCGCCAGCAGGGTTAACAGAGCCAAGACGGGCATCGACATCAAGGTATCGATCAGACGGCAGAGAAGCGTGTCGGTCCAGCCACCGAAATAGCCAGCCGCGGCACCGACAAAGACGCCAATGATGACCTGCAGAAAGGTGGCACCCAGACCCACCATCAGCGCGATCTGTGTGCCAGCAATAATGCGGCTCAGCAGATCGCGGCCATTATAATCCGAGCCGAGCCAATGTTCAGCGGAAGGCGCAGCCCCACGCATCCCACGGAATTGATAGATAGGATCATAGGGAACGATCAGATCGGCAAACAGTGCGGTCAGGATCAACAAGATCACAACCACCAGCCCAAAGAGCGCTAGGCGATTCGAACGAAACCGACGCCAAGCCTGCGTCCATTCCGAACGATGGGCGGTTCTGTCAATTTGCTCGGCAAAATGGGTTTGTGGAGTAGAAATTGCAGCCATAAAGGGTTACTCAATCCGAATACGCGGATCGACCACGGCATAGACCATATCGGTCAGAATGTTGACAAAGACAACCAAGGCCGAGAGCACCACGACCAATGATTGCACGACTTGATAATCGAGCCGCCCCAGTGAGTCGATAAAGAGCCGCCCAATCCCAGGTAGGGCAAAGATTGTTTCGAGCACAATCGTGCCACTGAGCAGATAAGCAACCTGAAAGCCAATCACCGTGACAACGGGCAGCAAGGCGTTGCGCACAGCGTGGCGGCTGATCACAAGGCGCTCGACCAACCCTTTGGAGCGTGCGGTGCGCACATAGTCCTGGGTCAGCGTTTCAATCGTCGCGCTGCGCATCACGCGTGCCAGCACAGCCATTTGTTCGGTGGCGAGCACCGCAACCGGCAGAATATAGCCGCGCCAAGTTTTCAAGCCATAGGGGGGCACCCAACCCAACATCACGGCGAAGACAATAATCGCCATCAAAGCTACCCAAAAGGAAGGCAGCGATACACCCAAGGTCGAAGAGAAGGTAGTGGCATAGTCAAACCAGGAGTTGCGCCGCACGCCGGCAATGATCCCAGCCGGAATGGCAATCGCGATAGCAATGAGCAGCGAAATGATATTCAAGAAGGCCGTCACAGGGGCAGCTTCCAGGATCATCTCGCGCACAGGCACACCGCGGCGCACCAAAGATTCGCCAAAGTCGCCGCGCGCCAAGCTCATCAGCCAGATCCAATATTGTTCATAGTAGGGTTTATCGAAACCCCACTTGGCATGGATTGCGGCGCGCAATTCATCGGTCATCTTGATCTTGCCATCGCCCAGCAGCAATTGCACAGGGTCACCCGGCAGCAAATGCATAATCGCAAAGGTAATAATGCTGACCAGCAAAACGATGAACAATCCTTGCAGGAGACGGCGAATAAAATAGAGTAACATAAGCGTTTGGTTTTGGAATCTTAGCGTTTGGACGGTTGTGATCACAATCCTCCAAACGCTAAAATCACGAGTTTACAAGCAATTTAGCCCTGTTGTTTCGTCAGCGGAAGCTCATAGGAATAGAGCGGATATGTATTGGATGTGGTCTCCGGCAAGCCTTCGACACGGGTAGAAAAAGGCAGCATCCAGGTATCATATTGTAAATAGAGCACGGGAACTTCTTCAACAAAGATTTCCTGAATCCGATCATAGATCGGCTTGCGGTCGGCAACCTCTACTTGCTGCAGGCCTTGGGCACACAATTCATCCATTTCGGCATTCTTAAATTGCGGGAAGTTATTGCCGCCCGATGAGGCCAATGTGTTAGTCGGGTCGGGTTCAAGCACACCCACACTGTAGGTCCAGTTGAAGATGGACATATCCATGGTGCCTGTGCGCAGCGCTTGGAGAATCTCGGCCACCGGCGCTTCGGCCAGTTGCACCTCCACCCCGACATCCTTGAAAAGCTGCTGCGCTAGTTCGGCAATCGCCTTGCGCGCCTGATCACCGGTGATGGTTGTACAGGTGAAGGCAAATTTGACGCCATCCTTCTCGCGAATGCCATCTGCGCCCTCAGTCCAGCCAGCTTCATCGAATAATGCTTTGGCCTTCTCCGGGTCAAATTCATATTGCTTGAGATCGGCTTTGTAGTATTGGCTGTTCGGGGGGATATTCGACTGGGCAACTTCGGCCGCGCCATTCCACAGATCATCGATAATGCGTTGGCGGTCCAGCGCATGCATCAAAGCTTGACGGCAAAGCTTGTCCGCAAAGTAGGGCAGCGTATTATTGATTGGGAAATGTTTAATCGATTCGCCAGGGGTGCGGAAGACCTTGAAGTTTGGATCTGCTTCCAGCGCTAGGCTATCTTCGACCAACAGCGGCCAAGCGGAAGAGTCAGCGTCGCCCGTATCGAGCGCAGCCTTGCGCACCGCGGCTTCTGGCACAACTTCCATGCGTATCGTATCAATCAAAGGGCGGCCTTTGAAATAGTCATCAAAAGCTTCGAGTTCGGTGTATTCAGCAGCTTTCCACTCTTTGACTTTGAAGGGGCCCGTACCGACGGGCGCAGTCGAATAGGTGGCGTCGCTAACTTCCTGATGATACTTCGCGTTGACGATCGGATTGGATGCCCAGTTGACCAGCGAAGCCGCATTGACCGTCGCCATGTTGACGATCACCGTATAATCGTCCGGTGTTTCGACACTGTCGATACCCGTATAGCTGCTTTGAATGGTCGCCGCGTTGGCGGGATCGCCGTAATAATCAATCGTGTATTTCACATCGGCCGAGGTCAATTCAGTGCCGTCATGAAATTTGACGCCTTGCCTCAGTTTGAAGGTGTATTTCAACCCATCGGGCTCCACTTCGACAGATTCGGCCAGATCCGGGTACATCGCATAATTGATGTCATACGCCACCAGCGAATTGTGAATCGCCCCAATCACAATTGCCTGCATGGTCGCGCCCAGGTCATTCGGGCCCAAGCCTGCGATCTCTTGATGCGAGAGCCAGATCAGCGTGCCGCCGGCGGCGGTGGGCGCAGTTGATGCGGTCGTGCTTGTATCCGATGATATGCCACCGGTGGTTGACTCGGTCGGCACACAGGCCGCCAGTGTCGCCAGCGAAAGCCCGACGCCCGTCAGTTGCAGAAATTGACGGCGATCAAGAGTTCTACTACGTTGTTCTGCCATAGTGCCATCCTCCCTTTGTGAAGAGAATACTTGAGAAGAAAATAAATAGGAGAAATTGCATGACTGATAATCATACAACATGAATACAAAAGATTTCGGTCTATTCGTTTAAATAGAATGATGCCAAGTTCAACGAGATAAGGCCAGCTAAGGGATTACCTAGATGGTCACACAGATTGGAAGTGCCAAAAAGACAAAAAGAGTTGGCTAGCGAAGAAAAGCTTTGCAGGCTACATGTTCTATATGCGTTCAGGGTGTCGCGAAGTGTAACATAGGATTTATACGGCTGTCAACAAGCATATACCGCCTAGATTGACCAACGTTTATGCAACAATTTGCACAGTCGATCGACTGTGCAAATTGTAAGTTACCGATCTACCCATAGACTTATCCCGTGCGCACAAAGGCGCAAAGCCAATCCACCAAGCCTTCGATGTCGTCGATATGGCCAGTTTCAAATGGCGTGTGGGTATAGCGCCCAGGGAAAGCCACCAGCGCGCTGGGAATATCTGCCTTCATAAAGGCCGCGCCGTCACTGCCAAACGAGCCAAAGACAGCATGCTGAATCGGCACACCGGCCTGCTGCGCCACGGCTTCCAAGCGGGCGGTGAGCGCGTGATCATAGTGGACCAGCGAATCTTTGTGTACTAGCAAAGGCCCCGCGCCCAGCCGCGTCGGCATGGCGCGATTGGGCACACCAGGAATATCGCCGGCCAGCCCGATCTCGACCGCAATCGCCGCGTCAAATTGCTCATGCGCCGCAACGCCAAAGGCACCCACCAGACCGATCTCTTCCTGAATGGTACAGGCCAGCGTCAATTCACAGCGCAATTCAGCCTTGGGCACACGGCGCAACACTTCGCTGAGCACAGCCAGCGGTACCCGATCATCTAAGGCTTTGCCTACAATGTGATCGCCCATTTGCACCGTGGTCGCATCCCAGATCACACGCGTGCCCGGCGTCACCCCGCGTGCTTTCAGCTCGTTATAGCCCAAACCCGTATCCACCCAGAAATCATCCCAGGTGAGTTCATGCAATTCTGGTAGCGCAATCGAGGCCAGATGCCCGGTCGTAGAAGCGATGACACCGGGGATAATGCCCGAACGCGCCAGCACTTTGACGCGTTGCCCAATGTAAAAGGCGTTGCGATTGCCCGCTTGGCGTACCCACCCCTGGCCATTGGCCAGCCAGAGAAAACCGCCCGGATCGATGGCGCGCACCAGGTAACAAAGTTCATCGGCGTGGGCAGCCAGTAATACCTTGGGGCCACTGCCGCCACAACGGGCGAACACGTTGCCCACTTTGCTGCGCGAGACCTGGGCCCCCAAGCCCTTCCACAACTGCTCGATATAGTCCAGCACAGGCCCTTCTTGGCCGACAGGACCCACAAGTTCGGTCAATTCTTTGATCAGTTGAAACATAGCTGCCTGCTTCCAGAATGTATAGCCGGTTATTGATGCATGGTCCGCAATTAAAAGACAATCACCGAACGCAAAGTTTCGCCCCGCTCCATGGCCGCAAAGGCTTCTTCCACTTCATCCAAACCAACCGTGCGCGTGACCACCTCATCCAATTTGAGTTGCCCTTGTTGATACCAATCGGCCAACATGGGGAAGTCACGCGTGGGCAAGCAGTCACCATACCAGGAGACACAGAGATGGCCGCCCAAATCAAAGAACTTTTGCAGATCCAAGTTCAGGTAATTACCAGGGCCAGGCACGCCAATAAAGACGCAGGTGCCAGCCAGATCGCGTGACCAGAGTGCTTGTTCCAATGTCTGGGCGCGGCCGACGGCTTCAAAGGAGTAATTAACCCCGTTGCCGCCGGTGAGTTCCTTGATCGTAGCCACGACATCGACTTCCTTGGGGTTGACTGTGTGGGTCGCGCCAAATTGTTTGGCCCACTCTAATTTCTTGGGATCAATATCCACGGCGATAATTGTCGTGGCACCGGCCAAGCGTGCACCTTGAATCACACTATCACCGACACCGCCACAGCCAAAGACCGCGGCGCTGCTGCCCGCTTCCACCTTGGCAGCATAGAGCGCTGCGCCGACGCCCGTCATTACCCCACAGCCGATGAGCGACATCTGCGGCGCAGGCAAGTTGGCATTGTAGGGCACGGCTTGATCAGCGTGGACCAGTGTATGGGTGCAGAAGGTACCGATCCCCAATACCTGGTTGAGCAGCAAGCCATCCTGCGTGTGCATGCGCTTTTCGGCGTTAAGGCTGGCGGCGCAAAAGTTGGGTTTGCCTTTGCGACAGAAACGACATTTGCCACAGGGCGCGCGCCACGCCAAGATCACATGATCGCCCACGTTGTGCGTGGTCACGCCGGGGCCGATGGCTTCAATCACCCCGGCACCTTCGTGACCCAACAGAAAGGGATAGCCTTCGCTGCCATACGCGCCCATTTTGACGCCTAGATCCGTATGACAAACACCCGAAGCAAGAATCCGCACCAGAATTTCATCCTGCCCCGGATCATCGATCACAAATTCTTCAATACTGACCGGTGCGCCTGGCTTGCGCGCAATCGCGCCGCGTGCTGTAATTGGCATCTTATTGCTCCTTATCGATTTTTCAGAAGTTTTAGAAGTATTTAATGACAAACTGTTAGCAAAAATTTCACCACCTACGCCATACCCGCCTAATTTCGCTGATACGCGACAACACTCATATTAAATCGCATACGTGCTACAACAAAAATGTAACAAACTTGTAATTCTATTGTTGCCAATCTTATGCCATAATTTTTTGCCTACGATATGCATACTTACCGTATGCAATGATACTACAGGATGTCATAATCAGATTGATTTGGCAAATTACCTCAGACAAATTGGTCTGGATTCGGTTTCTTGTGTTTTTGCGCTTTCGTAATTTCTCTGCTATTCTTGCCGCTTATGAGCAATGTGACACAGATTACAAAGATTTCTTACATTCTGCTTGCCCTTTTGATCATCCCGTCGCTGTTTGCGACTTCGATCTATGCCCAGGACAATATTTTGGGGCAACTCGATGGCGCAGCACAAACCGTGGCGGTTGCGATCAACCAAGCACGTGCCCAATCAGGGTTGCCACCGCTAGGGCTCCACCCACTGCTGAATGTAGCTGCCCAAAACCATGTTAACGACATGGTGGCCAATTACAACTACAGTCACGCTGGTAGCGATGGCAGTAACGTCAGGCAGCGCGTGGTTCGCACAGGCTACGGCAACGCCTGGGCCAGTGAAAACTGGGTTTCAGTGAATTCCCCAGGGGAAGCTATTCAATGGTGGATGAACAGCACAGTCCATCGCGGCAACATTCTGAACACGAATTGGCATGAATATGGGATTGGGGTAGGTCGCCATCCTGGCAATGGGCAAATTATCTTCGTCGCCGTTTTTGCCGCTGGCGAAAGTGGCGATGCTGCCCAAATTGTTATGCCGCCGCCGCCACAACCGCTGCCCGTCCCCGCAGGTGGCTCTACGTATACTGTACAAACGGGCGACACGTTGCTGTCGATTGGCCTACGCTATGGCGTCGAATGGCCGGTGATTGCCACAGCCAATGGCATATCAGAATTTTCTTTGCTACAAATTGGTCAAACGATCCGGCTCCCAGGTGTTAATGATATAGAAGCAGCAGCACAAACTGTCGCCGCTAGCGCCGCAAAAGAAGATGTTGTCGTACGCCCGGGTGAGGAATTTGTCCGCCGCTATACGGTGCAACCAGGCGACACATTGGTGGGCATCGCCTCGATTTATGGCCTTACCTGGCAAGAAGTTGCCGCCGAAAATGGCTTGCGTGAGTTTTCTGTGATCAGTGTTGGCAAAGAAATCCGCATTCCCGGTGCCGTCAAACGTGCGACACCACCTGTGGATGAGACAGTCCCCGAACCGCCAAAGCCAGAAACCCATACTGTAGCCAACGGCGAAACAGTCATCAGCATTGCCGCCCGCTATGACCTGGGCTGGAAAGAACTGCTCGAGCTCAATAATCTGACCGAGACTTCAATCTTGTCGCTAGGGCAGGAACTCCGCATCAAGTAAGTTTCTATAAATAAAAAAGGCGCTAGGGTTTATAACCCTAGCGCCTTTTTTATGCCTTTGGTACGCTCCTTATCAATTCCACGGTAGATGACTGCGTGTGCGCCAATAGTATTCGGGGGTTTCCCGCAATGGCAAAAGTGCGGTAGCAGTTTCTTCATCCCAGGCCACGCCGGTTGCAGCGACATTGGCACGCAACTGATCCACCGTCACCGCGCCGCTGAGCACCACACTCGCCCAAGGTTGCGCCAGAACCGCGGCCAGTGCTAGGGCGTCAACGCTCGTTGCCAGCCGCGTTGCTGCTTTTTGTAATAATGCTAACTTTCCGGCAAAGTCCGCCGCCTGATTGCGCCAAGTCAGCCGGCCATTAGCAAGCGCTTCTTTGACAATTACCACCAGCCCCTGCCCATGTGCCTGCAACAACATGGCTTCTGCCGAACGCTCCAACAGATTCCAGGTTGCCTGCACGCTATCAAACAGCTGCACGCCGTCCACGGTAATTGCCAACGCCTGCGCCAAAGTAGCAGCCTGTTGCGCACCACTCAACGAGAGACCGATAGCCACACCCTGTTGTTTTAGCAATGCCAGTTCGTTCAGCACAGCGGCATTGTGCAGCACGCCACTTTCCAGCGTTGCCGAATGAATTTGATAGAGCCGCAGATAGCCAGCCAAGTGGTGTTGGCTCTCCTGCCATTGGCACTGTAACACCGGCAATGAATGCTCTTTCACTTCGTGTTGCGCGGCCGCGACTTGCCAATCCGCCGTATACGTATAGCCCCACTTCGAGCCGATGGTGACGCTCTGCGGATCAATCGCCCGCGACCGCAGCCAAGTTCCCAAAAATTCTTCGGCGCGCCCATAGGAGCGCGCCGCGTCAAAATAGCGCACACCGCTTGCCCAGGCCGCATCCAGTACGGCATGGCTATGGCGCATCATGGCATCCACCGGATAGGTATGGTCCAGATCATCACCGTGGCCCAAGGTAATGTAGCCCGGACGCCCCAGCGCCGCCAAGCCCAGCCCGATGGCTGGCGCGGCGCGGGTGACAGCGTGCAGGGAAGGTAAGTGTGTCATGCGGAGAGTTGGCGCTGGCGCGTCCAGCGTCGCCGTATATGTTCCACGTAGCGGACGCCGAGCAGTAAATAGAGCCGCAACCGGCGCTCATGGCGGTAAAGGAGGAAGCCAATAATGGCAAATACCGCCCACTTAACAGCCGCCCACTCTGGAGGCAGATAGGCAGTCAGGCCACCAACCGAATTGGCAAGGAGCAACCCCAAGCCACGCCCAATAATCACTGCGGGCAGCAGGCGTGACAAGGCAACGCTGCTCAACCCTGCCAAATAGAAAACAAAGTCCGGCACAGGAAAGAGAAAGAGCAATCCCCAATTGACCGGCGAACGCATATAAAGTTTACGTTCCCAGCGTTTCAGTTGGTCGCTCGCAAAAAAGCGTTCCAATAGGGGTCGCCCATAGCGCCGCGCAAGGATCATGACGAGACTGGCACCAATCGTTAAACCGGTGATGCTGTACAGTGAGCCGAGTAGAAAGCCAAAGATGTAGCCGCCCATGAGGCCCATAAATTGACCGGGCAGCGGTGCGATTATAATCTGGAGGGCAAACAGGGAAATATAGGCCAGCGGTGCCCAGGCACCAAAACTCTTGATCCAGGTGCGCGCGATATCGCCCTGCTGCAAAATGTAGATCAGGGGTTCGCTAATCAGCCAGAAAAACCCGCCAATCCCGGTTAAGCTCAGTAAAACCAACCAAGTTTCACGCTGTCGTAAAAGCAACACAACTCGCCACAAGGCATCTTGCGGCCGTTTAACGCCTTTGTAAAGCATATACGTTGAAAGCCAATCAGGTTACGAGCAAATGTATAACAACGGCACGTATGGGTGAAGCGCGATATAATGATTACGACTTCATTATACCAAGGTTTGTTCCAAAATTCTAGATAGCAAAGTTTACCATCGACTGACAGGCGAAAGCTGTAGGCTTACCTATGGTATACTTGCCCCAATAGTACAGACTTTTCAACCGTAGCCAGAACAAGTAGGATGTACAATGCACGAATTTCATTGTGACGCGATTCTGTTCGATCTCGATGGCGTCTTGGTCAATTCCATGCAAGTGATCGAGCGCCAGTGGCAGTTGTGGGCCGCACGCAACGGCATCGACATGCAAGCCGTTATGGACGTTTGGCACGGTCGGCGCGCCTTCGAGATTATCCAAATTGTCGCGCCCCACCTGGACACCGCTGCCGAGGCACGCATTGTAGCGGCGGCCGAAGCGGCTGATCGCCAAGGCTTAGAGGTCTACCCGGGCGCGCAACAGTTGCTTGCCAGCTTACCGGCCAATCATTGGGCGATTGCCACATCTGGGCCGTTGGCTGTCGCCAGTGCCCGCCTCAGCCATGCGGGTCTACCCTTTCCCCAGGTCTTTGTCACCGGCGATGATGTGCAGCGGGGCAAGCCCAGCCCCGATCCCTATTTGCTGGCAGCGGCCCGCCTGAACTTGCCACCCCAGCGCTGCGTTGTGATCGAAGATGCGCCAGCGGGCATTGAAGCGGGCCTAGCCGCCGGGGCCCAGGTCATTGCCATTGCTTCTACCAACACACCTGACGAGTTGGATCGAGCCAATGTCATAGCCCCCAAACTCTCTGACCTGCGCGTCATCATCCATACGACCAGCGCATATCGCCTGACGATCCAAGTGCCGACAGCCGTCTAGTAGACTGTAAGCAAAATTATGCGGGATTAAACGGTAGTAAAGACTTTAGGACAGTAGAAAGAATCAAGTATCCAGTAGGGGCGGCTTGCCGCCGCCCGTTCGCAGCGAGCCAAACGCGGGGCGGCTTGCAGCCGCCCCTACGCATGATTTTGTTTGGCAAGCGCTGGATCCTTATTGCTTTGAAAGCGCCTTAGTCTTTCCCCAAACCAGACAAAGACGAAAGTCTTTGCTACAGAACAAAACTTAGCCGTAGGCGACGACTTTTTTGCCGTTCAAGTGCGCGCCTTCAAGCAGGGTTGTGCGAAAGGCGGCCAGCACGCGATCCACATCTTCGGCAGTCACATGATAGTTGAGCACAGCCCGCAAACGGCGACCGCCGGCGGCATTGAGCTTGACGCCATGCGCGGCCAGGCCGTTGACTAAGTGCGCAGGTGTCATATCATCCCGTGTCAATTCAAAAAAAACCAGATTGGTTTCTGTAGCAGCTGGATCAATCGCAATGCCCTCCAGTTGGGCCAATCCTTCGGCCAAGCGCTTGGCGTTGGCGTGGTCATCGGTCAGCCGCTCGACCATGTCATTCACCGCCACAATGCCCGCCGCAGCCAAGATACCCGCTTGGCGCAGACCGCCGCCCACCACCTTGCGCATACGGCGCGCGCGCTGGATAAAGGGCGCATCGCCCACCACCACCGAACCGACCGGTGCGGCCAACCCTTTGCTGAGACAAACACTGACGCTGTCCGCATTGCGCACGAGACGCGCCGGCGAAACACCTAGCGCAACCGCCGCGTTCCACAGGCGCGCGCCATCGACATGCAATTTCAAGCCATTGTCATGGGCTAGATCGCCTGCGGCATCCATGTAGGCAACGGGCAGGACGGTGCCGCCACAGGAATTCTGGGTATTCTCGATGCAGATCAATTTGGTGACAGGATAATGCTCATTATCACCGCGGATGTTGGCAGCAATCTCGTTCAAATCTAATGTGCCATCGGCCTGATTGCGAATCGCCATGGAATGCACACCGCCGAGCCCCGCCGAGCCCCCTTGTTCCGAGCGATAGATGTGCGACTTATCGCCCAGGATCATTTCGTCGCCGCGGCCACAATGGGCCAGCACTGAGGTCAGATTGCCCATGGTGCCGCTGGACACAAAGACTGCCGCTTCCTTACCCAACATTTGGGCGACCAGTGCTTCCAACTGATTCACCGATGGATCTTCGCCATAAACATCATCGCCCACTTCCGCTTCGGTCATGGCTTGGCGCATAGCCGCAGTCGGTTTGGTAACCGTATCGCTGCGTAAATCAATGATGTGGGCGTTGTTGCTTGTCATAGTAAACTCCTCTACATTGAACAAAAAAGGTGGTGCCGCAACCGGCAGGCGATTGCATTTGCATCGCTGTTATTGTACCTGAAGCGTTGGCAAAGCTGCATATTCGCAGGAGACCTGTAAGGTCTCATAGATCCTACAGGTCTGACCAACTCCATAACACAATATTTGTCACGAATTACGCGAATTACTCAAAGCTTTCTATTTGCTTCATCTGGTTAAATATTTACGAGATATCTACCACAACTTTGATTGCGCCTTCATCGCGCGTGGACTGTAATTCGTAGGCATCGATCACTTGCTCGAAGGGGAAATGGTGGGTGATCATCGGGCCAACGTCAGCCTCGCCCGTGGCGATCAAATCCAACGCCATGCGCGTACACTCGTGATTGACATCCGAGAGCGCGCCAACAATCGCACGTACCAAGAGACATTTGCGGAAAAGGGTAAAAAATGGGAACTCCACAGTATCGAGCCGCGGTACCCCAAAGTAGAGAATCGCGCCATGCCGCTTAACCAATTCAACGGCCAAGGGAATGCTCTCGGCTTCGCCTGCGGCTTCTACCACAATATCGACCATGGCACCGCCGGTCAGATCGCTCACCGCCTGAATCGCGTTGATGGTGGCGTTGTGTACAGTGTGGGTTGCGCCATAATGTTTGGAAACTGCCAGTCGGTGCGCCTGTAGATCAACCGCGATCACCTGGCGCGCGCCTAGGCGGCGCATCATATAGTTCCACCACAAGCCAGCCGAGCCCTGGCCGATCACCGCCACGGTCTTGGCGACCACGCTCACCGGCATGTGCTTGGCGGCATAGATCACCGTACCCAATTGCTGGGCTTGCAACAAATGATCCAGTGGTTTGCCTTTGGGCAGCACCAACAGATCGCTGGCGGCAACCAAGCAGTAATCGGCCATGCCCGCATTGGTGCGCAGCAGGGTCAATACTTCATCCCCGACATTGATGCCCGACTCGGGCGCGTCGATCTCCTCGACTACGCCGACTACCTCATGACCACTTTCGCCCGGCTGTAGTGGATAGGCATGCGCGAAAAAGAGCGAATGATAGTCACTACCGCAGAGTGAAACCTGGCGGGTACGCACCAGGGCATAGCCGGGTTGCACTGCGGGCTTGGGCACATCAACGACAATTACTTTGCCAGGTGCCATCACCTGTGTTGCACGCATACAGACTCCTCAATAATACTGGATTTTGGGTTTTATTTTTTTGATTTATTTTACGATTGGGGTTACACAGGTGGATCGCCCCAATCGGGTACAGCGAGCAATTCCCCGTCGCGCAGGGCAGATTTGTGCGCCATGACGCCAGCGGCCATATAGCGCACCGCTTCCCAAACATTGATCGCGGGGGTGCGCCCGTGGGCCACGGCATCGACAAATTCATGGGCCAGATAGGCGTGTGAGCCACCATGTCCGCCATAAAAGTCTGACATTTTGCTGATACTTTGAAAGGCGCTGGCAACCTCGGCGGGCAAGGGATCGCGCATTTCGGCAACGGTGAGTGGCGTACTCTTTTCTTTGTTCACCCAGCTATTTTCGCGAAAGGTGCCGTCGGTGCCAAAGAGGCGAAAGATCTCGCTATTGACATGGCCCACCTGCCGAAACTCACAGATACGCATGGTCGCGCCGTTGCTCATGGAAAAGAGCGCCGTCTCATTGCTAAATTCGCCATGAAAATAGTCATCGGGCGTCGGCGGTTGATAGCCCCACGCACTGACCTTGAGCGCGTGGGCCCCCATCACAAAGATCGGGCCGCCGGTCGAGTGGGTGGGATAGTGCATGGGGCCACCATAGTGACCGCCACCGCTCATCTGCGCCGCCCATTCCCGGCCAGCCTGGCTCGCTAAGCGCCGTCGTTGCACCTTGCGCAGATTTGAACTGGGCGAATCGACATCATGCAGATATTCCCCCTCGGCGTAGACAAAACTACCAAACGCGCCCGCCGCGGCCTGCCGCCGACAATACATGGTCTGCGGGCGGTAACAGGTCGTCTCACCCAGCATGTAGTGCTGGCCGGTGCTCTGCACCGTTTCGACCAAGCGATTGCACCAATCCAAAATCTCATCACCATCGGGCAGCGAAACAATCGGGACGGCGCTATAGACATGCTTGCCATGTTGCATCGCCTGGACCGCCTGGGGCGCGTGGAGCCAAGGTTGCGTAATAATCGCCAGTGCGTCCAGATCGCTGCGGCAGATATCTTCAAACGAAGTGTAGAGATCTGCCATGCTCAGTTTGCCTTGCAAGGCTGGCCGTTTGGCAAACGCCGCCACCCGATCCGGCTCGCGATCACAAAGCGCCATGCGATCGACTAGGGGATGCGCGGCAAAGAGATCGACAAAGGCTGCCCCAAAACTGCCCAAACCGACTAGACCCAATGAAATGCCCATAATTTACACCTGTTAAACGTAGTTCGTAATGATTCAGTTTTAGGAAAATTTTTGTCGAGAATTACACAAATTATACGAATTTTCTGTGTCTTCTCAATAAGTAGGGGCACGAGGTGGGGCGGAAGTAATTTACAGGATGAAAGTAAACGTTCGCCCGCCCACCTCATGCCCATACCGTGAGTTATTGAGATGATACAATTTTCTCTTTTCATTCGTGAAATCCGCGCAATTCGTGTCAGATTATAGCTTCACTTGCCCAGATCAAATGCGCGTTGATAAAGTTTCATGTAGCCATCATAGTCAATATCACGCGGATTGCCGATGGTTTGCGGATCTTTGAAGGCAATATCTGCCAGCAACGGAATTTCCGCTTCGGTAAAGCCCAACGCTTGCAGCGACGGAATTTGTAGATCCTTGATCAACTTGTAAACAGCTTCAACTGCCTTTTCTGCGGCCTGCCAGACCGTCAGGCAGCGTGTATCTTCGCCCAAGGCTTTGGCAATGCGCGCAAATTTCTGCGGTTCCCCCAGATAATTATATTCCATCACCGGCCCCAACAACCACGCCGTGAGTTGACCATGCGGCACCGTCACATGCACGCCGCCCGCCGTTTGGCTCATGGCATGGGCTGCGCCGGCGCTCTCGGTGCCATAGGCCATGCCGCCCAACATAGCCGCCATTGCCATCTTGTAACGGGCTTCCTGATTGTGGCCCTGCGCATAGGCCACGCGCAAATAGTCGCCCACATATTCCATCGCCTGCAAGGCCACGGCGTCGGGCCAGGCTTGGGCATAGGCACAGGTGTAACATTCAATTGCATGGGCCAACGCATCCATGCCCGTCCCAGCCGTGAGCGGCGCGGGCATGCTAATCGTAAGCAGCGGATCGATCAGCGCTGCATGCGGGCCAATCAGCGGCGTGCCACCTACGTTATATTTAATGTGGCGTTCCAGATCCGTAATCACCGACCACAACGTAACTTCACTGCCCGTGCCCGCCGTGGTGGGAATAGCAATCAACGGTGGAATGTGCTGGGTGATCGGGTTGGGATCGGCCCATTCATAGGCGCGAATCGAGCCGCTGTGCGCCACCAACACGCCAATTGCTTTGGCCGTGTCCATCGAGCTACCGCCGCCCAGGCCAATCAAACCATCACACGCCGCTTGACGATACACTTCCGCGCCTTGATCGACCAGGGCAATCGGCGGATTTTCGATTACTTGGTCGAAGAGTACATAGTCAATACCGGCAGTTTTCAGGAGTGCAATCACTTCATCCACAATGCCAATGCGTACTAATCCCTGCCCCGCGACAAGTAGGGGACGCTGCATTCCCAATGCTTTGACTTCATCGGCCAGGCAAGCAATGGCGCCCAACGCATGTTTGACCACCGTCGGGACTTGAAAAGAGCGAAGATTCATTGATTCAAGCTTTCTGTGTTGTGCGCGAAAAAGACAAACATGCCTATTTTGCCACCGAGCGGCCAGAGAGACAAATGACGTTTATGCACACACTACAAAATGGGGATTATTGGACAATGAAGAGTGGGGCAGAGTACAGTGAAAATCAGGCTGAGGCAAGACGACGCAACACAACAGCATCAACTTCGATAATCAGATGAATAGCTGGTGGCAGTAGGGAAGGCGTGCCGGAGACGGCCCAGCGACATGACGGCACTACGCTATGTTTTTGGGCCGTCCCCGGCACGCTCGCCCGCTCTGGTACCCAAAGATGTGGATAAAGGTTAGCAGTTTGGGAGGAACTGTTATATCTATGGGTGAATTGGTTGGGTAAACAAGATCGCGCCCAGGGATACGCGAAACGCGTTTCCCACCAACGTAGGGTAAATCGCCAATTTCATTACGAAATCTGTCACTTTTGTGTAAGTAAAAAGAAAGCAATTGTATGGTAAACTCAGCTATTTCCAGGGAAGTAGTCATCACATGCCACAGGTAGGGAAAATATGAGTATACTGTTACGATGGAGAACTGTTCGTTTGGAGGAAAAGGGACAGGGGCTAGTCGAGTATGCGCTGCTTATCTTGTTAATCGCGCTGCCGACTGTCACCGCTGTTATGCTTTTTGGGGATCGTGTAGGCGAATTATATGGGATCATCCGCAACGCTTTCCCGTAATCCCTCAAAGAATTAACATGGCGTCGCCAAAGCTAAAGAAGCGATAGCCTTGGTGCTTGGCAATTGCGTAGGTTTCCAATAAGATGCGCCGCCCCGCGTCAGGATCATCTGGGTGCGCCTGGCTAATAAACGCGCTCACCAACATGAGCAGGCTGGAACGCGGCAGGTGAAAGTTGGTCAGCAAGCCATCGATAGCGCGGAAGCGATAGCCAGGGCGGATAAACAGATTGACATTGCCATTGAAGGCAGCGACGCGTTGCCAGGGGCAAGCATCTGTGGCGTAGGGATCGAGATGCTGCGCGCCCGTCGCCGCCCATTCCAGCGTGCGTGCGCTGGTGGTGCCGACGGCGAAGACTTTGCCACCGGCCAGGGTTGTCTCGTTGATCCGTTTGGCGGTGGCGCTGCTGGTTTCTGCCCACTCGCTATGAATGATATGCCCCTCAATCTCCTCGCTCGCCACTGGTTTGAAGGTGTCCAATCCCACATGCAGCGTGACGGTATCAAAGAGCACCCCTTGCTGGCGCAGCGCCACCAACAAATCGGGCGTAAAATGCAGACCCGCAGTGGGGGCAGCGACACTGCCCTCCGGTTGGCTGTAGACCGTCTGATAGCGCTCGCGATCGCCGACATAGCCGGTGATATACGGCGGTAAGGGCAGTTCGCCCAATTCATCCAGGTAGGGACGCAGCGGGGCCGAGAAATGGACCGTGCGTGAACCAGTAGCGTGAACTGCTTGAATCGTTGCCGTGATGGTATGTGTAGCAGTCTGATCACTGTCTACTTTTTCCAGTACAATTTCAACGCCGGCCACCAATTTGCGACCACGCACCAGACATTCCCACGCTTGCCCCAATACATCTAGTTGGCGCAGCAGGAAAACCTCCACCGCGCCGCCACGCCCAGAGGGCCCCTGTTTATGCCCATGCAATCGCGCCGGAATCACGCGGCTATTGTTAGCCACCAGCAGATCGCCCGCGTGGAAATACGCGCCGATCTCGCGAAAGGTGCGATGTTCCAGTTGGCCCGTGGCGCGGTGGAGGACGAGCAACCGACTGCTGTCGCGCGGTTCGGCTGGTTGTTGCGCGATGAAGGTCGCCGGCAGATCATAATCGAAGAGATCAGTTTTCATTATTAGTACGCTGTGACTACTCCCAAGGTTAAAGCGCTTGGGCTTCTACAACTTCATCCAGAAAACTGGCGTTGACGCCTTGTAATCCCAAGGCGAGAATGTTGATAGCGGCATTATAATCACGGTCGAGGATAAGACCACAATGCGGACAATCATGTTTACGGTCGGACAATTCTTTGGGAACCAACACACGACAACGCGAGCACATCTTGCTGGTGTTACGTGGGTCAACCTGCACGCATTGTCTACCAGCATCTGCCGCTTTGTAGACAACGAACTGTGCAAATTGGTGCCATGCAACATCGCGGGTACCCTCTGGGTGACTCTTATTGAGTTTGTTGCCAAAGATCACTTTATGTTCGGCCATCATGCCGACGATATTCAAATCTTCCAGGGCGATAAGCCCGTAGGTATTGACGAGCTTACGCGAAAGTTTATGCACAAAGTCAGACCGTTTGTTGGCAATCCGCCCATGAATCCAGCGGATGATGGTCTTGCGCTTTTCACGCTCAGGTGTACCCTTGGCAACCTTCTCCAACTGGCGTTGTGCCGTCGCCAAGACCCTTTGCTCACGCTTGAAAAACCGTGGGTTAGCAATCTTGCTACTATCGGAGAGCGTGCCAAAGTGCGACGTACCGACATCAATGCCAACCGCCTTTGGATTGGCGGGCAAAGGGTTAGCCAGAGGGTGCCCACTGGGCGCACAATTGATCGTGGCGTACCACTTATTACCGGTAGAGCGACGAACACAAACGGTCTTGGCGCCCAGAGGGCCCCCGCCGCAAAGCTCACGATGGAGCTTGACCTTAACGCTGCCAACCTTGGACAAGATGAGCATATTGCCATCCAGTCGTGCGCCGTTGCCATACTGCGGATAGGTCAGGCTATCGTAGCGATCATAGCCCTTAAAGTGTGGATAGCCCACTTCTTCGTCGCCAGCTTTGACACGCCTGAAGAAAGCTTGAAATGCCAAGTCAACGCGGACGTTGACGTTCTGCAAGACCATCGAGTGCGCAAGTTTAAGTGCCGGTCGTTCAACCTTTATGAACGGAATCATGTTCTGTGTATCGTACAACCCAAACGTGTGACCATCCTGCTCGTATGTGGTCTTGCGCACCTCAAGGAGCTTGTTGTACAGCCAGCGACACTCTTCGATCTGCCGACAGAGGAGCGTTTCCTGTGCTTTGCTTGGGTAGATACGATACTTGTAGCTCTTCATACATGCAGTATATCACACTTAACAGAAATACGAAAATCCAAATTTTCACTTAAGTGAAGTTTGGAATCGTGCTAAAGCACACGCCCGTTTGGGCGCTACGCGTGAAGCCCTTATATCCCACCCTTGAAAGATGTGGGACTTACGGGCTTTATCTTTAAACAAAGCATCGGTTAAAACCGACGCCTGGTATCCAAAACCGGCTCGGTTGCCTTTTAGGCGCGGTGTCTGGCGATGGCACCCCCCTGAATTCCTGGCGAACCTAATTATACAGATAGAGCATGGAATAAAGGGGAGATAAGAACAAACCATTTTTCAAGCCTGTCAAGTCGCTGAAACGTAGCTCAAGTAATTGCATCTGCCTTTGTGTAAGTTTCACGCCGGTATCATAAGTTTGGGCGACGAATTGAACAACGGATTCAACCGCTCGAAAAAGAAAAGAGCGAGCAAAGGCGAATCTCGTGTCTCCTTGTCTCCTGTCTCCTGTCTCAATACCGTTCCTTCAGCACCCGTCGCAATTCGCGATCATTCTCGCGTTTGGCAATCGTCTGGCGCTTGTCATGGCCTTGCTTGCCTTGCGCCAGCCCGATCTCGACCTTGGCGCGCCCCTGGTCGTTGATATACATACGCAGCGGCACAATCGTCCAGTTGCGCAGCGTTGCCTGGCTGTGCAGTTTGTCAATTTGTGCCCTATGCAGCAAGAGCTTGCGCTGGCGCGTCTCTTCATGGTTATTGCGATTGCCATGCTCAAAATGGGCAATATGCACATTGAGCAACCATGCCTCGCCATTGCGAATCAACACAAAGCCATCTTGCAAGTTGACGCGCGCATTGCGCACCGACTTGATCTCGGTGCCGGTCAGGACAACCCCGGCTTCGTGTGTTTCTTCAATATAGTATTCATAATGGGCTTTGCGGTTGGTAGCAACCGTGCGCGGCCCATGCTTTTGGGTTTCCTTGCCTGCCTTTTTCGCCATAATCTCGCTTATTGGCCTATCTGTTGCTCGAGCAAGTCAACGGCAGCCGTCAGTTGCGGATCAGCGCCGTGCTCGCGGTCTTCATCGGTTAATTCAATCACAATATCGGGGGCTAGCCCCGTGCCTTCAATCGTGCGGTCATTGGGGGTGAACCAGCGCGCAACCGTCACCCGCATAATCGCGCCGTTGCTCAGGGTATGCGGCAACTGCACACTGCCTTTGCCAAAGGTTGTCACACCTAACAATTGGGCGCGTCCGGTATCCTGAAGCGCGCCAGCCACAATTTCGCTGGCGCTGGCGCTGCCTTCATTGACCAGCACGATCATTGGGATATTTTTTGCCACAGCCTGGGTCGTTGTCGCGTAGCGCTCAACGCGGCCATCATTAAACCGTTCGAGCAAGATCGTGCTCTCTTCTACAAAAACATTGGCCACCTTGATCGCCTCGCGCAGCAAGCCGCCGGTATTGCCGCGTAAATCCAAGATCAGCGCCGTCGGTTCATGTTTCATCGCTTCTTCCACCGCCTGCCGCACAAGCTGACCGGCATTCTGGTTAAAGGTGGTGAGCTTTACATAGGCAATTTGCTGATCCTGCCCCAAGCTATCGGTGGCAATCGTCGGCGTTTCGATCAGATCGCGTGTGACGGGCACATCGCGCGGATCGGCGCTGCCCTCGGACAAAACCGACAATACGATGGTTGTACCCTTTGGCCCGCGAATCTTGGCGACGGCTTCGTTTAAGCTGGTGCCTTGCAGGCTTTCACCATCGACAGCCAATACCAGATCGCCACGGCGCAAGCCCGCTTGCCATGCCGGTTGATTCTCGAAGGGTTCACTGATGCGCAAGGTCTCGACAGTTTCGTCCCACTCGACGCGCGCCCCAATGCCTTCAAACGAGCCTTGGATCGAGGTGCGGAAAAAGTCTGCTTCGGCGGGCGTCAAGAATGATGTATTGGGATCGCCCAGTTGATTGACAATACCGCGCAGCGCGTTATAGGTCGCCGTTTCTGGATCTGGCAGTGTACCATAAAAATCTTGATAGAGCAGATGCAGCGCTTCCCAAAATGTCGCAAATTCGGGATAGAGCACTTCTTGTGTGGCAGAACATTGACCCGCGGCCGCAGTCTGGCCGGTAATCGCACGCCACCAGCCGCTATTGGCGGAGACAGCATCGTCTGGCGGCGTAGCCAATGCATAGCCAACACCGACCCCAACAGAAAAGGTCAACGCCAGCGCAAGCACACCCGCCAGAATCAGCGGGCGAAAGACAAAAGGCGTTGTGGAAATAGGCTCAAATTCGTGTTCGGGCTGCATATCGTTCTCTATCGGAAGAAAGCAGATCACAACCGGGCTGATTGTCTGGCTGTCGATCCGCTTGGACATCAATGAATAATACGTTTGGCGCTCCCTAGCGCTGCGCAACGGTGAGTTGCTGCACAGAGGAAATCGCCAATGGCAGGGCATCCCCGTCGCCCTCGACCAGCAGATCAGGCAAGAGGCCTACACCGGTGATCTGATAGTGCTGCGGCGTAAACCACATGGCATTGGTCACATAGAGGCTGCTCTGATCCGCTAGGGGATGACGCAGTTGCACACTGCCTTTGCCATAGGTTTGCGCGCCAATCAAGGTGGCGCGGTTGTGGTCGCGCAGCGCACCAGCCACGATCTCGCTGGCGCTAGCTGTACCATGATCGACGATGATCACCAACGGCGCGCCATCCGCCACTTGACCGGCGGTGGCGTCAAACCGTTTCTCCTCACCATTGGCATCCTCTTCGATCAACATCACCCCTTCATCCAGCCACATATCGGTAATCGCAAGCGCCGCATCTACCGGGCCACCGGGGTTGTTGCGCAGGTCGAGGATAAAGCGATCAGCCGCTTGCGCCAACAGTTCAGTCAGGGCTTGTTGCATCTCTTCTGCGCTATGATCCGTGAATTGCATGTGTCGAATATAGCCAATATTGCCCGTATCATTTTCGGCCAACATGCGCCATTCCATGCTGGGCGTAACGATTTCGACACGCGTCATTTGAAAATTTAACGTTTCAACCATGGTCTGATCCGCCGATGATCGCTGCACCACAATAATGACAGCGCTTTGCGGTTTACCATTGATCTGCTGGAAAATTTCATCAAGGGTCATCGTGGTCGTGATCACCCTGTCATTGACCTGAATCAACAGATCGCCATCGAGGATGCCAGCTTGTTGCGCCGGTAGATCGGGCTGGGGATGCAGCACAAAGCCACGATCCGTCTTATCCAATTCGACGCCAATTACACCCGCGCAACCACAGAGGGCCGCGCCCGAATCTGCACTCTGGGGCGGTGGCTCATAGCGCGTATAGAGATCATCGAAGGTGTCAACCAGGCCATGAATTGCGCCATAGCGGCGCGTTTCCAAGTCCGGCTTGACGCCATAGAAATCACGTTCCAGAATCTGGTTTACCTGCCAGAAAACCGTCATATCCACCGGATCCGCCACGGGGATAATGGGTACATCCACAATCGGCTGATGCTCCGACGCGCCTAGCGCACTGGTCAACAGCGGATGCAGGGACGGATAGCTCAAAAAACCGGCGACAAAGGCCAAGCCAATACAAACGACCAACGAGATATAGAGAATGAAAGTTCGCAACGTCATAGAGATCCGACCACGCCCAGAAAGATCCCAAAACTTTTGTCATTGTACCACAAGGCAAAGATTGCCCACAGTAGTATCGTAAGTGTTCGTTTAGGGAGATGATTGAGTTTGACAACCAGCACAATTCTACGTATTGTATCACAGAGAACTTGCAATTTCACAGCGTAGCCTTTGTCCTTACGAATAATCAATCATCAATGGCTAATTTTCAATGGTCGATGCTGGTCACACTGGATCCGGAAGTTAGCCCTTTCCTTAGCGATTAGTCATTGAGCATTGATTATTCATTATTGGCTCTTTATCGTTCGTCCTTTGTCACAGAAAGAATCAATCATCATGGAACTTCTTTGCCAAGGTCAGCGCGTGTTGGTAACCGCCGCGGCCAACGGAATCGGGCGCGTCATTGCGGAAACCTTGGCCGCCAACGGCGCGCGTGTGCATATTTGTGATGTCAATGAAAGCGCCTTGGCCACTTGCCGCGCCGAGTTGCCGGCCTTTGGCGTCTCCAACGCCAATGTGGCCGACGAAGCACAAGTGGATCGGTTGTTTGCAGAAGCGCTTGCCCACTTGGGCGGCATCGATATCCTTGTCAACAACGCGGGCATTGCCGGGCCAACAGCCTCGGTAGAAGATGTGACGCTGGAAGCGTGGAATCAGACCTTGGCTGTCAATATTACGGGACAATTTCTCTGCACCCGACGTGCGACGCCCCATCTCAAAGCCGCAGGCGGCGGCTTGATTGTGAATCTCTCCTCGGCGGCAGGGCTCTTTGGCTTTCCCAATCGCACCCCCTACGCCGCTTCCAAGTGGGCGGTGATTGGCTTCACCAAGTCGCTCGCTATGGAGTTGGGGGCCGCCAATATTCGCGTAAACGCGATTTGCCCCGGCATCGTCGAGGGCGAACGCCAGGATCGTGTGATTGCCGCCAAGGCCCAAGCCGAAGGGCGCACCGTCCAAGCCGTCCGCGAACAGATCACCCGCCAAAACTCAATGCGTACCTTTGTCCAGGCGCAAGATATTGCCAACATGGTACTCTTCCTCGCCTCACCCGCCGGCCATAAAATTTCTGGGCAAGCCCTGAGCATTGACGGCCATACGGAAACCTTGCGCACATAAATGGTTTGCCCACAAGACAAAAGTCCTGCAAATTGCTGGCAAATTGTCATATCACTGTAAGCCATTCTTATGTTAAGATAAACTGCTTTGACACTTACTTAGGACAGTAGAAAGAAATAAGTATCCAGTAGGGGCGGCTTGCAGCCGCCCGTTCGCAGCGAGCCAAACGTGGGGCGGCTGCGCGGCCGCCCCTACGCATGATTTTGTTTGGCAAGCGCTGGATCCTTATTTCTTTGCAAGCGCCTTATAGCAACGATAATTACTAGCTCATGTTACGCAGGAGTAATGACAAGCTGCGTAGGGGCATGAGGTGGGCGGCGGCTCAACCTTTGGTAAAGACCCGTGACTTGATTCGCTGCCGACCGCGTGCCCGTCCTTACCCACTGATCTAGATCAAGACGGGCACGCGGGGGTGGCGAAGAAAATTACGGGAAAAACGTAAGTTTTATCCGCCACCCCCCTCATGTCCCTACCTTGCGTAACATGAGTTACTAGTACACAGTTACCGAAAATATGCGGGATCAGGCTGTAGTTAACCAAAAAATTTGAGGAACATCCTGTCCCCCATTTGCCTAACCTTCAGCAAATCCAGATAAAGGTAGAACTGCATGAAGATCTCAAAGGCTGTGATCACAGCCGCTGGTCGCCGCCAACGCACCCTGCCGCTCCAAACCCTGATCGACCGTGATGGCGTTGAAAAATCGGTGCTCACGATCTTAATCGAAGAGGTCGTGCGCGCCGGCATCAATGACATTTGTGTGGTTGTCCGCCCGGGTGACGAACACGCCTATGCCGACGTTGCAGGTGACTATGCGAGCCGGCTGCACTTTGTCCATCAGACAGAATCGCTGGGCTACGGCCACGCCATTTACTGTGCGCGCCCATTCGTCGGCCAAGAAGCTTTTCTCCATCTTGTAGGCGATCATCTCTATGTAAGCCGCGAAGAGGTGGGATGTGCCCAACATCTGGTGGAAATTGCCACCAAGGAAGCGTGTACAGTTTCTGCGGTACAGGCAACGCGCGAAAGCCTGTTGCCCTATTATGGGACTGTTGGGGCGCGGCGCCGGGCGGGGCGCGTTGATCTCTACCAAGTGGAAACAGTTATTGAAAAGCCCACCCCTACCGAAGCCGAACAACATTTGATCGTTTCCGGGTTGCGTGCCGGTTATTACCTCTGCTTCTTTGGCATGCATGTTTTGACGCCCACCATCTTCGATATTCTGGAACGTCACCTGGCCGAGTTCAAACCCACGGCGCTAGAGGACAATCCCAAAGGCGTTACGCTTGCCACCGCTTTGGCCGAACTAGCCGGCCGCGAACAATACCTGGCACTGGAAAAACATGATTCGCGCTATGATGTTGGGGTGAAATATGGGTTGCTCACGGCACAACTGGCGTTGGCCCTCAGTGGGCGCGATCACGACGAGGTATTGGCCAAATTACTAACTTTGTTGGCGCAGCGCGAATTGAGCGTTAACCACGCATAAGAGACAAACATTGAATACCATGAGCGAATTAGTCAACATGATTACCGCTAGCGACCCCGTCTTGCGCAACCGTTCATTGGATGGCTTTTGTCGAGCGGCCACCTTGGAGACACTGCGCCAAGAGTGTGAAGCGTTGGATCACTTTCGGCGCACGAGCCAGAATCTCTATGAACGGGTGCGCGCCCTCTTTTTTCTCTACGCCATCTATCGGTTTCATCTGCCCACCAAGCCCGGCATCAACCAAGAAGGGTTGATCCCCTTTGATGGCTACACGAATTTACTCAAGCGCCGCTTTGAGGAGGCTATCGATGTCTTTCTGGCCGATCAAGCGCAGCATGGGCCCAGCGATGGCATTGCCAGTGCCCTGGCCAGTGCCTATCACAATCTGGCCTTTCAAACCCTGGCCGATCAAGTGCGGCGCAGTGTGCGCTCGGTGCGCGGCAACCAGTGGATGTTTCGCATTGGCCACCCTGCCGATCATCCGTTGCGCATCAAACCGCTGCTCTACGAGGGGGTTGGGCAAGGCGCAAATCAGCAAGCGCTATTTCCCGTACTGCGCGAATCGACACCAGTCCGCATGGATCTGACCCATAGCGGCTGGAGTGATATTTTCTTCCTGGGCATGGATTTCCCCGAAGGGGCGCGCGTGCTCAATGTGTCGATCGATTTGGGCGTGCGCGATGGCAGTGGCCCGGCCAGCCCCAAGCCACCGATTGAAAGTTATTTTCGCATTATTGATCAGCCGATCCTGCGCTTGGTCAGTGTCGATCTGGGCGCCAGTGCTGAGATCACCACACTGGCCGAGGTCTTTGACTTTGCCAAAGACTATCTGGGCCTGCTCAAAGCCGCGGTGATTGCTGCGGGTATCGTTCCGCCGGGCAGCGAAGGGGCCGAGCAACCGCTCGCGGATCTGTTGGCGCGCTTGATCAAGCCGGGATATGGCATCGAATTGGTCAGCCAGGTCAATGGTATTCCCAAAGGCTCGCGTTTGGCCGTTTCCACCAACCTGCTCGCCTCGTTGATCGCCGTCTGTATGCGCGCCACGGGCCAGACCAAATCGCTCACCGGCCAGTTGACGGAAGAGGAGCGGCGCGTGGTGGCTGCGCGCGCTATCTTGGGTGAATGGTTGGGCGGATCGGGCGGTGGCTGGCAAGATTCGGGTGGCGTGTGGCCGGGCATGAAGGTGATCCAAGGTGTGGAAGCAACCGCCAATGACCCCGAATATGGCATCAGCCGCGGGCGTCTCTTGCCCAATCATCGCATTCTAAATCTGGAGGATGTCTCGACGGAGACACGCCAAAAGATTCAGGACAGCCTGGTGATTGTACATGGCGGTATGGCCCAAGATGTTGGCCCGATCCTGGAGATGGTGACGGAAAAATATTTACTGCGTTCCGAGGCCGAATGGCAGGGGCGCCAGGAGGCAATTCAGATCATTGATCAAATTGTCGATCTGTTGCATGAAGGCGATGTGCAGGCGATTGGCGCGGCCACGCACCGTAATTTTCACGGGCCAATTCAGACGATCATTCCGTGGGCCAGCAACCTCTACACCGAAAGCCTGATCGCCCGCGTCCAAGAAGAATTTGACGCAGATTTCTGGGGCTTTTGGATGATGGGCGGTATGTCCGGCGGCGGCATGGGCTTTATCTTTGATCCGGCGGTCAAGCCGCGCGCCCAGGAACGGCTTCAGACGATCATGCGCGAAGCCAAACAGCGCTTGGAAGGAGGGGTGCCCTTTGCCATGGAGCCAGTGGTCTATGATTTTGCGATCAATGAGCGCGGCACCAATGCCCAACTGCTGGCCGAGGATCAAGCACTGATGCCCGCCGGTTATTATACACTGACCGTGCCGCGGCTGTTGCGCATGGAACAGCGCCACCTGAGCGCATTTCGCCGCGCCGAGTTGGATCGCTTTGGCGCGGCCTGTCGCACCGACCCGGCCCTGCGCGACATGGTGCAAACGCTCTTTGATCACATCTTGCCCCAAGGCGAACAGGTAGCAGATGAGAGCCAAAGTCTGGCCGCGTTGCTTGCTGCCCACGGCTTTGATCGCGTGCAGCATGAACAGATCCGCGCCGATCTGCGCAGCGGGCGTATTGGGTTGGCACAAAATCGCCTGCCGGTGAGCAGTAAGATCGAGGATGTAGCCAGCAACGATGTCTTCAATAGCAGCGTTTTGACGCCAGGGGTGGCGGGCGAGCTCGAACAAATTGGCCTGAAGGCTCTGGCGGCGGGCAAAGTGGCGGTAGTCACATTAGCCGGCGGTGCGGGCAGTCGCTGGACGCAAGGAGCCGGTGTAGTCAAGGCGCTCAATCCCTTTGCCCGGCTGGGGGGCAGCCATCGCTCATTTATTGAAACTCACCTGGCCAAAAGTCGCCTGGCCAGTCAGCGCGTCGGCAGAGCGGTACCCCATGTGATCACCACCAGCTATCTGACGCATGGGCCGATTGCAACAGTTTTGCAGCGTACAGGACAGTATGGCTACCCTGGCCCACTCTATCTGTCGCCGGGGCGCAGCATTGGGCTGCGCATGGTGCCCATGGCGCGCGATCTGCGCTTTGCCTGGGAAGAAATGCCCCAACAACTGCTGGATGCACAAGCACAAAAAATGCAAGATAGTCTCCACGCTGCGCTGATCGGTTGGGCGCAACAGACGGGCGAAGGCAGCGACTACACCGACAACATTCCCAATCAATGTCTGCACCCGGTGGGCCATTGGTATGAGATTCCCAACCTGTTGCGCAACGATGTGCTCCACCAGATGTTAACAGCGCAACCCCAATTACAATACTTGATGGTACACAATGTCGATACGCTGGGGGCCGATGTGGGCAGTCCGCTGGGCGCGGCCCTACTTGGCTACCACATTGCCCAAGGCGCGCCTTGGACCGCCGAGGTGATCACCCGCCGGATCGAAGATCGCGGTGGTGGGTTGGCGCGTGTCGATGGCGATCTACGGCTAATTGAGGGATTGGCCTTGCCGCGCGAGGAACTGGAGTTTAATCTCACTTATTATAATACCAGCACTACCTGGCTGGAGATCGACAAATTGCTCGCCATCTTCAGGTTGACGCGCGCCGAACTGAGCGACGAAGCCAAAGTTGCCGAGGGTGTGCGGCGGGTGGCAGCGCGTATGCCCACCTATGTAACACTGAAAGAAGTCAAGAAGCGCTGGGGCAAAGGGCAGGAAGATGTCTTTCCGGTGGCGCAATTTGAAAAGCTCTGGGGGGATATGACCGCGCTGCCAGAAATTCATTGTCAATTTGTGGCCGTGCCACGGGTGCGCGGGCAGCAATTGAAAGAAGTTGATCAGCTTGACGGCTGGTTGCGTGATGGCTCGGCAAGCTATGTCGAGTCGATCTGCGCCTGGTAAATAGGCGCAGTACAACATACGTATCACAAATGAAAGAGGTCGCAACACAATGGCAGGCGCTTCCCGCCGATCGGCACCGGTCTATATGACCCTTGATTCTACCAAATTGATCGATACCATCGAACGGCTCTATCGACGCGTCGGCGAACGCTTTCCCCAGGCGGGGCTCTATGCGGTGGCGCGCCAATTACTGGAGATTGCCAATCAATCCAAGGAACGGGCAGCGATGGTGGCGCGGCCATTGCTATGGGTGCGCGTGCTGAACACGCTGCTGATTGGGTTGATCATCGCCGGCATTGCCAGCGCGCTGCGCGCCGTTGACCTGACGATGACCGATTTTCATTTTTTCGACTTCGTACAGGCACTCGAAGCAGGCATTAACGACATTGTGTTGATTGGGGCGGGCATTTTCTTTTTGATCACCCTGGAGACACGCATCAAACGTTCGCGCGCGCTGAAGGCATTGAATGAACTGCGCGCGATTGCCCATGTGATCGATATGCACCAACTGACCAAAGATCCAGAGTATGTGATCCAGCAGGGTATCGATACTCCTTCATCGCCCGTACGCACGATGACCGCATACGAGCTGAGTCGCTACCTGGACTATTGCAGCGAAATGCTCTCGCTCACCGGTAAGTTAGCGGCGCTCTATGTACAGCACTTTAATGATGGCGTTGTGCTCAATTCGGTCAACGAGATCGAAACGCTGACCACCGATCTCTCGCGCAAGATCTGGCAAAAGCTCATGATCTTATATGGAAGCGCGCGTGCCACCACCCAGGAGACCACATCCACCGAAAATGATGGTCAATAACAGGGTTGGCATTCCGGAGAACGGCTACCCTACCCGGTAAATCAGTCTAGACCTTTCGCAGTTGACCAGACCTGTAGGGTCTACGAGACCCTACAGGTCTCCTGAATCCGCGTACAACACCGAACTCAACTCACGGTTTTGTTATCGGGCTGATTTTACGGCTGTGCTTGGTGCCGTCAAAGGAAAAGATCGCGGCCCCTTTGTCGCCGATCACCGTTTCCAGATGCACAGGACGCCCCCACAGTGCCTGCAGATTTTCTAAAGTGGCCTCGGCATAATCCACGCGCAGATCGATTTGGCCCCAGTGATGAAACAAGTAGAGCTCACCGCGGTTTTGGTAATTGGCATCGGTGATCTCGATAATCGGGTCGCCAAAGTTGGTCAGATTGAAAAGCAACTGGCGCTTGATATCGGCAAACTCGCGGCTGGCGATCTCATAATTGTCGTGCTGGGCATTGTAGTCAAAGCTAAACAAGCGTTGCTCGGCGGCAAATTCCGGGGTCAAAAAAGTATCGATAAAGCCAATGTCATTATAGATGCGGCGCACTTCAAAGATTTTTTGGCGCCCCAGGCCGACGCCCTTGTCCCAATGGGCGCGTTCGCGCACATCGTCACACGCCTCATACGCTGGGCCAAACGCCCCGCGATTCCAGCGATCTTCAACGTGGCGGAAGAGCTCGATGCCCAGCTTGTACGGGTTCAACCGCCCTGGCGACGTAGCCAGTGTACCCGAGTGATGATCGGCATAGTCGATCAGTTCATCATCCTTGAGTGCAAAGCGCGTCATGATGTGTGAGTGCCAGTACGAATTGTGGTTGATCAACCCGTTGGCAGCATAGCAATGGGTCGCTTCGACCGAGATGTCGTAGACAGTTGCCCGGTGCGCTTCCAGCGTAGCCACTTCATCAACCCAGGGTTCCGCTTTGAACCACTGCCGTTCCTGTAGATAGGCATTCAATGCCATTTGCTTGCGCGTTAGGCCAAAGCCAATCTCTTGGGCAAATCGTTGTGCGCTCTGGCCGGTAATATGGACATGCCAGCCACCGTCACTTTGTTTGCGCCGCCGCGCCAGAATGCCAAATTGCGATAACAACAGTTGGGTCATGATGCCGAGTTGTTCGCTAAAGGTGCTGAGGATCGCCCCTTGTGGACTGGCATAGCCATCACAGTCAAAATAGGCGCGCAAAAATGCCGCGACGACCGCTTTGGGTGATTGCAGAACCAGTGCTGGAATCCTTTTTTCGCGGGCAGAAACCCCAGCCAGCAATCCCAGGTGCAGCAGTAGATCGATGAGCGTCTGCGAATAGAAACGCACGCGCCAGCGATTGCCATCGCGCTTGCGTACACCTGTCAGGCCAAAGAGCGTAGCGCCGAGTTGCATAAAGTGCGCGGCTTGTTCATCATCCGCTGTCGTCAAGCCAATTTCGCGATTGATTCGGCTGACATGCCCATCACCGGTGAGATACCCCAGAAAGGCAGCAAAGTCAGCATTCAGGTGACTGGGCAAGTGCGGTTCGACGCGGCTATTCTGGTGAAATGACAAAATCGTTCGTTCCGCTTCATAGACAGCCAACGCTTGGTCTAGCACCGGCGCCTTGCGGCTGACAACAGTTTTATCACGGTGACGTATGACGGTGGAGAGATTAACCCCAGCAGCAACAGCCACATCTTGTAAAGTCGTCCGATGCGTGGCTGCCCAACGAATCGGCTGAAGCGCATTGGGCCATTGGTCAATGCCACGGGCTACTGCAACCGTGTCGCCAGCGTTTAGTTCATCCAGGCGTTTCCAAGTACCATCGGCCAAGCGCACGCGATGCGTTGTAGAGCCTTCGAGCACAAAGCCGCGACGTGTGGTCATGCGAATGGTCGCGCGATCCTCGAATTTGGCCCAATCATACACGTGCTGTTCAGATGCGCCATCGCTGACGCGTATGGCTAGCTGCTGCTCCACAATTTCATCCAAGCGCAGCAAGCCTTGATGCGTCGCGACGAGTGTATCGCCTACGGCGCAGGCCCAGCCCTCGTTCATGATCTTGGTCTGGCGTTGTGGGGCAAAGTAGTAGGATTCCTCGCGGATGATCGACAACACATCTTGTTGCCAGGTCTCCAATGGCGCGTGTTCGAGCAAGAAGAGCAGGACATCGCGCTGCGGATGCACAGGGAAATTGCGTTCTTGTTGGCGCTCGGCCGCATTTTGTTGACGCACAGCGGCGAGATAGTCCGGCGGGTTGATATAGCTATCCATATAGCCTTTACTGGGCAACCGCCCCAACCCTGGCGACGCCTCTGGCGTGTTTTCTACGCCATGATTCTCAACCGCACGCGCCGGTGGACGCCGAATGCCGGTGCTGTGCAGATCGATCAAGTTTTCCAACGAAAGGCAGCGATCGACAAAAGCCTCGACTGGCTCCAAGCCATAGCGTTCGATGTAGCGGCGAATGCGCGCGCCATGGTTAGCTGTGGCGTCCAACATACGCCGATCCGTGTGGGCAAACCAGAAATTATTCTTGAAAAAATCGGCATGACCATAGACATGGGCCATGACCAACTTTTGGTCGATCATCAGGTTGCTGGTAAGCAGATAGGCGTAACAGGGATCGGTATTGATGACCATTTCATAGATGCGATGCAAACCCCAGGCATAGCTTTTGCGCAAGCGTTCATATTCCATGCCAAAGCGCCAGTGTGGATAGCGGCTGGGAAAGCCATCATAGGCCGCCACCTGATTCATCTGATCAAAATTGAGCATGACAAAACGAACTTCGGGAAAATCGAGCCCCACATCGGCGGCATACGCCTCGATCTCGGCGTTCATCTGTTGCAGATCGCGCGGCAGGGCACCAAAATTCGTCTCCATTATCGCCCCTTTCCCAAAAAGCACTTGAGTGCGTCAAAAATGCCATCATCATTACGGATATGCGTCAGAACCACATTTTCGGATGCTTCCAAACGTTTCAAGGTTGTGATAAAGGTCTCGCCATAGGAGCGCTCGTCCACTTGCCCATAACAATAGAGGTTAGCAATCGGCAATAAGCGTTCACTCAAGATCGACAGGGAACGTTCATTATCGCTGGAGAAGTTGTCACCGTCGGAGAACTGGAAGAGGTAAATATTCCATTCATCCGGGTTATAGTTTGCCTTGATCAGATCGCCGCAGAATTGTAGCGCCGAAGAAATCTTGGTGCCGCCGCCTTGGCGCAAGCGGTAAAAGGTCGCCTCATCCACCTCGCCCGCCGCGGCATCATGCACTACATAGCGGCGCTGCACATGCTTGTAATTCTTCTTCAACCAGGCATCGATCCAAAAGGCTGTAAAGCGCACAAGCCGTTTCTCGCGCTCGCCCATGGAGCCAGAAACATCCATCATATAGATGATAACCGCGTTGGCCGCGGGCAGCGGCTTGGTCTCGTACGAACGATAGCGGCGATCTTCGGGATAGGGAATAATCACCGGGTTATCAGGATCATAGAGGCCCGCAGCCAATTGACGCTTGAGGGCTTCGCGATAGGTGCGCTTAAAGTGGCGCAACGATTCCGGGCCGACCCGCCGGATATCGGTATAGCGGGCCACTTCATTGTCGATACTTTTGTTGCCTTTGGGTTGGATGCGCGGCAGTTCCAGTTCATCGGCCAACATCTGGACCAATTCGTCCAGCGAGATTTCAGCTTCCAAGATATGCTGGCCGGGTGAATCACCGGCACCGCCCTCGCCAGGGCCGGGTTTGCCTTGGGTGAGCGGATCGCCCGGTTCACCTTCGCCTTGGCCCACCCCGCCGCTACCCGGCTTGCCAAAGGTAAAGCGGGGCAAATCGACTTGCGGCACCGGGATGCTGACCAGATCTTTGCCCTGCCGCCCGATCATTTCACTATGTGTAATATATTTACGTAAATTCTTACGAATCTTGCCGCGGATAATCTCATGATAACGCGAACTGTCTTGTTCGATTTGTGACATAGCGTCGTCTACCTCCCTAGTGTCATGTCAATCGTCATTTGCTAGATAAGAAATCCGATTTCTGTCACGAATTTCACGAATAAATCGAATTTCTCCCTTCGCGAAATTCGTATAATTCGTGACAAATTCTTCGTTCTGCCTATCTATCACACCATACTTGCCAAAACACTAGTTCATCCGCGATTTGACATCGCCACGGGCAAAGATGCTGGCGACATAATTCAAAACGTCGGTTGCACAGATATCACAGTAGCCAAAGTTTTTAATGAGGCGGGCTTTCACTACTGCGATCTTCTCCTGGGTATCCTGGTCGATCACACTGCTGACCAAACTGGTGAGCTTGATGCTGTCCTTTTGGTCCTCGAAAAGCTTCAGTTCTAACGCCTTGCGCAAACGCTCATTGGAATCCCATTCAAAGCGACGGCCATCAATCGCCATGGCCCCAATATAATTCATGATCTCCCGGCGGAAATCATCCTTACGGCTGACAGGAATGTCGATCTTCTCTTCGATCGAGCGCATGAGTCGTTCATCGGGTTCTTCGTCGCGGCCCGTAAAAGGGTTCTTGACCTTTTCGCGCTGCGTATAGGCTTTGAGGTTATCAATATAGTTGCCCGCCAAGCGTCGAATCGCCGATTCATCGGCTGTGATCGCGCGCTGCACCTCGTTTTTTACCATTTCGTCATACTCTTCGCGCACCTCGCTGAGCAGCAAACCAAAGCGCTCACGATCGCGCTCATTCGTAATCAACGAGTGATGTTTGAGCCCCGACTCTAATTCGCGCAGCACCACAAAAGGGTTGAGACAGCCCAACGCACCGTGGGTCACCAAGGCATTGGAAAGCTTGTCCTGAATATAGCGGGGCGAGATACCCTGCATGCCTTCTTGGCCGGCATTCGCCCTGAGTTCGCGCACCGTATCCTCGGTAAAGCCGGGCAGCGAACGGCCATCGTATAGCTTCAGCTTTTGCATCAAGGTCAGGCTGGCATGTTTCGGCTCTTCCAAGCGGGTGAGAATGGCCCACATAGCCGCGATCTCCAGCGTATGCGGCGCAATATGCTTGCCCACCACGGTGCGCCGGTTGAAATCACGCTCATAAATATGCACCTCATCGCGGAAGCGCGTGACATAGGGCACATCGATCTTGACGGTGCGGTCGCGCAACGCTTCCATGTACTCGTTGGCGAGCAGCTTGCGGTACTCCGGCTCATTCGTATGGCCGATGATCACCTCGTCAATGTCGGTTTGGGCAAACTTCTTGGGTTTAATCTTGTGTTCCTGCGAGGCGGTCAACAAATCATAGAGAAAGGCCACATCCAGCTTAAGCAGCTCGATAAATTCGACAACGCCGCGGTTGGCAATATTGAGCTCGCCGTCAAAATTGAAGGCGCGCGGGTCAGAATCAGAGCCATATTCGGCGATCTTGCGATAGTTGATGTCGCCGGTGAGCTCGGTCGAGTCTTGATTCTTCTCATCCTTGGGCTGGAAAGTGCCAATCCCCACCCGATCTTGCTCGGACAGAATCAGGCGGCGCACACGCACATGCTCGATCATTTTGCCCCAATCGCCCTGATAGCGTTCCATCAGGTTGCGATAGAGATAACGGCACGCCGGGCACAGTTCGCCTTTGATGGTGATCTTATAATCGGAGATATTGTTGGTATTTAATTCGGCAAGAATCTTGGGGCGCAACGCGAGTGGAATCAGACGCAGTGGTTCCTCGTGCATGGGGCAATCCATGGGGCCATCTTCGGTCTCCCAAGTCAAGGTGTAAAGCGCACCTTCGTCGATCTTGGAATAGGCTTCCAGCCCCTTTTTGATCAGCCGTGCAATTGTACTCTTGGCGCTGCCCACCGGGCCATGCAATAGCAGCACACGCCGTTCGGTACCATAGCCACGCGCCGCCGATTGAAAAACTTGCACCAGTTCCATCAGGGCCGGGTCAAGGCCAAAGATGGCGTCACGGCCATCATCAAAGGGATCATCGAAAAACTTATAGTGCAGCAATTCCTGACGGAAACTCATGTAGCTTGTGGAATCGTACGACATGATCATGTCGTACAAACGCTGGAAGGCGGTGCGGGCGATCTGGGGGTTTTTGTGGACAATTTCGAGATATTGAGCAAACGACCCTTCCCAATGTTGATTGCGAAAGGTGGACACATCCTGCATGTCGCGTACTAAGTCAATCAAACTTTGGCCGTTCATATTCATTTTTCACCTCAATTATAGAAATCCAGAAAACTCGTTTCAGCCTCGCGGGTGAGGCCGACATACAAAATTTTCCGAGAACCTACGTACGACGATAAGCCACAAATTGTGTTAATTTGTTTCAATCAGAACGTACCGATGAAGTTTTCCACAATTTGCCTATCGTTTTACCGATCGTTCCTGTGTATCGATAGCGCGTACCTGCAAAAAAACAAAGGGGGCCCAACCCTTGATCGGTTAGCCCCCTCCAGCAGTGGATCAGAAGTAGAAGTACTATGGTCGTCAACGTCGTCGTTGCCAGTGGGCAGACCGCTCTCTTTTTTGTTCGTACAAGATTGCCGGCACCCTTCAAGACGAAGTATAAACCAGAATGGTTCGCTGGTCTGTATGCAGTTATACGGATATTATGACTGTTCCCAAGTGAAAACGCTTAGATTTCTACGGACTAATTGCTGCTCTGTTCTGAGAAATCATCATGCGTTACGCTATCATTTGTCAGAACGCCATACAGGACAAGTCTGCTCTTGTATGGCTGCCGGAACAGTTGTGATCCGCAAGGCCGTTGTCGCATCACGTACAAGAATGAGATCGGGTGATAGCGCCAACCAGGCGGCCAACTCTGGTGCTGCGGCCAGTGCAAAATAGCAATCGCCCCCAAATTGCACGGTTTCGAGCATCATATCATCAGTGTATAACGTATCAACCCACAACGTCAACTCCATTTGCGCCGATCCTTCGACCACGCTACGCCCGATAAATGTGCGTCCATTGATAAAACGCATACGTTGGTCATTTTGGATGACCGATGCGTTCGCCAATTCATCCAAGCGCACACTTGCCTCGACGGCTGCTTGCCCAACCTTGGCGTAGCTATCGAGCCGCATTTGGGAAGACATGGCACCCGACACGCCTTCGCGTGATAGATCTTGGGGGACGGCGGAAAGCGCCGCGCTGTCTTCGCTACCACCGGGTACACGATTGTCCGCCTGTCCATCGATCGCACCCGTTGGCTCTGGCACAAAGGCCGAGGTATAGGGCGTTACAATGCCATATTGCAAGCTCAGTTCGACAATTGCATCGATCAGTTCCTGGGCCGGCCCTGTGACGCGCGCCTGATCCAATAGCGCGCTGATCTTGCGCGCCGCCCATAGCCGAGCCACTGCCGGTTCACCACCCGCCGCCACAAGCTGTTGGGCCGGATAGTGATAGGTGATGCGCGTCCCATTAATCTTGCCGCGCAGAGTGACATCGACCGGGGTTCCAGCATCCGATGCTGTGCGATGATAACGCCCGGCGATCACCAACTGCTCGCCAGCAAAAAGATCGGGCAGGGGCGTAGGATAGAGATCATCCATGACAAGATCACCGGCGAAGGCGAGCGTTACATCGCTCAACACCGGCGTGCTGATAGCGGCATAAAAGTGGCTGACCTCCTCATCAATCCGCTCGTTGGGTTGGACATAGCTGCTGCGGCCACCCAGTTCACGGCTCAGGGTGTCCAATAGCTCGGTGTTGACATCAAAACCGACACCAAAGGGAAAGAGGCGGAGCTGCACATCTTGGGGCCGATTGTTGCGTGCATTATCCAGAATACGCGCAATATCAGTTTCGCCCTGGGTTGGCAAGCCGTCGGTCAAGAAGAGCAGATAGGCTAGACGGGTCGCTTGCTCGGTGCCAAGTTGGGCCAATGCTTCCAACAAAGCGCGGTTAATATCGGTGCTGCCCGTTGCCGCCAACCCATCGATCCACGCATGGGCATCTTGTATGTTGTCGGTCGTCACCGGTTGCAGTTGCGTTTGCCAAAGGCGGACACCCGTGCTAAAGGCGATCAAGTTAAAGCGGTCAGCCTCATGCAAATGATCCACAACGTAGTGCACAGCGGCTTTGGCTTGTTCGAGCTTTTCGCCTTGCATCGAGCCAGAAATATCCAACACCATGATCAGATCGCGCGCGACAATCGCATCGGTCTCAGTTTCCACACTGGGGGCCGCGAGGAGCACAAAGTACCCATCTTCGCCAGCCGGTTTGTAGCTGAGGATGTTAAGACCAACGGCTTGTTCATCGGCCCCAAAATAGAGCACAAAATCCTGATCGGGGCGGGCATCGGTCGCCTGATAGCTGACTTGGGCGCTGGCGTCGGAGGCACGCACCACCGTAATGTCATAATTCGGGCTATAGAGGGTGCGCAGGCCAGGCTGATTCCGGATCGTAATCGCCAATGCCAGCGATTGAATTGGTGCAGCGCTGGTTTGGCGCATCTGCAGAGGATAGCGGAATTGATACAGGCCATCGCGCACGTCCAGAATCTGGGAATAATTCAGTTCTAGCTTGCGTGTCGCCCCGGCAGGAATGGGAAAGACATTAACCTGAAAGAGATCGTGGCCAATGTATTGTAGCAGCGCCGGGTCGCGCTGTTGGCGCACGATCTCCTCATAGGTACGGCGCGCTTCCTCTTTGGTGAGGATCTGCCCCTCGACCACCTGACCATCGACCGTCATCTGAAAGTCGCTGATGGCGGCGTCTGCGGGCAGCGGGAAGACATAGCTACCTTCAACCGTCTGTGCAGAATGGTTACGGATTACCTGGGTCAAATGAACCTGGGCCAGGGGGCCGTCGATCACAACATCGACACGTTGCTCTTCAATGCGAAGCGGATCCGCCACAAGTGGCATGGGCAATGGACTGGGCAATGGTGGCCCACCCGGTGGTGGATCGATGATGATCCCTTGCGCCAAAGCCAAAGACGCGTCGCCGACGGCTAACAGTACCATTACCCAAAGACTTACTGCGATCAACGATTTAATGGTAGCACATGACAAACGTGGCATACTCATTACTCCTTCTCTGCTAATTTTCAACACAAGCAACGCCTGCCTAATCGTTGCATTTCGGGCAAGAAGTGTAGATCTACTGATTTACCGCGTACTTGTGGCCCGTGCTCGGAATGCCGCAGGCGCTATAAAAAATACAAATGAACGTGTTTTGTTTGTGGACTGAGCTGCGCACGTGCGTCGTGATATGGAGACGGACAGAGGAAGTGGATTGTTCCCAGCAAAACCACGGGTTGGGTTTGCGTGGGATAAAGGGCCAACAAAGCAGAAAATGCAAGCTAAATATAAACTTACATTTTCCGAAATAGGTTGCAACCAGACTTGCACTATGATAAAATAACTTTAATTCCAACAAAACAACCATCTTTGTCAAGCTACTTTGCCATTACCTCTTACGACAAGTAAATCACCATAATGATCCAACTTCTGCTCTTTTGTATTGCAATCTGTGCCGGTATCTATGGGGCGATCAGTGGCAACCTAGTCAGCTTGATTACGGCAACTATTGCAACATTGCTAGCAGCGAATAATCTTTTTGGTCGCCTCGCCTATCAACAAGAGAGCCAACAAATGCTTGCTGCCAATGTCAAGCGCTATCGTTGGCTTATTCTCACAATATCGGCCATTTTTCTCGCAAGCCTTGCCACGCGCCAATTTCTACAGGATCCATTCGATTTCACCAGTGGTTACCTATGGTTGGCTGGCCTGCTCGTCATAGTCATCGCTGGAATCCTGCATGATCGTCAGTTAAAACAGTCAGAAAGTCTTCCCCAAAACGGTGAGGATGGAAAAGCATCGCCGCGAATGCCGATTTTCGATCGCCTAGATTGGCTGATTGTGGGCGCGATTACCGGGGTGGCCCTAGCGCTGCGGCTCTATCGGTTGAATGATTTCTTGCCCACCATGCATGGTGATGAAGGCGAAATGGGCATGTTGGCCCTGCTGGCGCTGCATGGACCCACTAGCGGCATCAGCCCGATGCCGCTACCGCTCTTCACCACAGCCTTTCTCGATCACCCGACGCTCTTTCACTATTTCCAGGCTGGGGCCATGTGGCTTTTCGGCGAGTCGCTGACGGGGTTGCGTACGCTTTCGGCAATTTTCGGGGCGCTCTGTGTGCCAGTGGTCTATGGCATAGGGCGCATAGGGTGGGGACGTGTGGCGGGAATTGCCGCGGGGTGGTTGCTGGCGATCTCCCATTTGCATATTCAGTACAGCCGGATTGCGCTCAACAATATCGAGACCGTTTGGTTCATGGCTTTCTTCATCCTCATGCTGCTGCTGGCGGCCGAGCGAACCTGTCGAGTACAAACCCTGGCCGTTGACGGCAACACCCAGCGCGGCCAGTTGATCGGGCCATTGGTACCGTACATCTGGGCGGGTCTGGCAATGGGATTTAGCCAATATTTTTATTATGGCTCACGCTTGTTGCTGGCCGTTGCCGTGCCGCTTTTGCTGTTTCTACTGGTGAAGCGCAAAGTTACCTTTGCCCAGCTTCTGATCTTGGTCGTCGCCGTCTTTGTGGCCTATGCGCCCTTGGCTGCGCACTATAGTCGCAACCTGCCTGCCTTTTTGAACCGGACCCAAGGTGTCAGCATTCTCAATCCAGCGGGCATGGCGCACACATTGGGGCCACAAGCGGTCTGGCCAGATGATATTGCCAAGCTGATCTGGGAACAGGTGCAGCGCAATGCCAGCCTCTTTGCGCGCGGTGGCGACAAGTCCGCTTTTTATTTGGCCGACCTCCCCGCGTTTGACCCGATCACCGTCATACTGTTTTGGCTGGGGCTGGGGGTTGTGCTGGCGCGCATCTACCGCTTTCAGGAATTTGCGATCCTGGCGTGGTTTGGTCTGGGCGTGGTATTGGCCGGGGTAATCACCAACGACGCGCCCAATGGCCCCCGCTTGATCGTCAGCATCACATCGATCTATGTGATTGGTGGCATCTTGCTGCAACGGTTATTCAATTTCGCACAACCCATTTGGTCCACTGGCAGCCGATGGGGAGCACTGGGCATGGCATTGCTCATGGGTGTGATCACTTTACAGATAAATTTCACCACCTATTTCGTTACCTATGCCCACAGCCAACCCCGTGCCATGCCAATCAACTTGGCCTCTGACATACGCGCACTTGGCAACGCAAATAAGTTTTATCTCTTTGGCGCACCCCATCTCTATGCAGAGTATAGTACACTCCGTTTTATCGCGCGTGGGACAGAACGGTATAACGTAGAACAAGTCGATGATCTGCCCACACTGGCGCAAACGCAAACGGCAAAACAAGGCGTAGTCGTCATTTTCTTACTCCACCAGCTGGGGGAGATCGAAGCCGTGAAAAACCGGCTGCCCAATGGCACGCTACAAGAGCGCTTTGACAGCGCGCACAACCTGATGTATGTCATCTATCAAGTTCCCAGCCAATTGGTACAAGCAGAAGAGAGCAAGCATCTGACCGATCAGCCAATCAACCCCGCAAACATAGTATCGCCACTCGCTACGTCCACAGGGGTGTCTCCGGTCACCATAACGGTGCCTTGACAAAGATCGCATGGGAAAATTGCTTGCCCGAAAGTCTTGATTGCCCTATCGGATTGCGTTGCGCCAGTTTCACCTTCTCCCCTTTACGGTAATTGCTGGTAAAATAAGCGCATAGTTGGTTGATCAACCAACCAATCACCCACGACACCATCACCAAAGGAGCATTATGGCCAAGAAAGTACGGTGGGGACTGCTCTCCACAGCCAACATCAACAAAGCCCTCATCGGCCCTTTGCAGCAAGCCGAACGCAGCGAACTTGTGGCGGTCGCCAGCCGCGATGGCGCCAAAGCCACCGCCTATGCCAAGGAATATGGCATTGCCAAGGCCCATGGCAGCTATGAAGCCCTGCTCGCCGATCCAGACATCGATGTGATCTATAATCCGCTGCCCAACCTGTTGCATCGCGAATGGACGGTCAAAGCAGCGGACGCCGGCAAGCATGTGCTCTGCGAAAAACCGCTCGTCACCACCTTGGCCGATTTCGATCAGGTCAGCGCCGCGGCCCAGCGCAATCGGGTTACGATCTTTGAAGCCTTTATGTATCTTCATCACCCACAAACGCGCCAGGTATTGTCGTTGGTGCAAGCGGGGAAAGTGGGCGCGTTACAACAGATCAACAGTTGGTTTCATTTTTATTTGCCACCCGAACGGGCGACCAACATTCGCTTGAATGCCCAATTGCATGGCGGTTCACTGTGGGATGTAGGTGTCTATCCTAACAGCGCAGCCCTTGCGGTGGCACAGGCGGGCGGCGCGGGCGCGGCACCAGTCGAAGTCTGGGCCAGCCAGATCATCGGCGAATCGGGCGTAGACGTAGCCATGCGCGCCCAGTTGCACTTTGCCAATGGCGTGGTGGCACAGATCACCTCTGGCTTCCGCACCCCTTTTCGCGAAGGGTTACACATTGTGGGCGACCAGGGAACGCTGGTGGTGGCGGAACCGTGGAAGCCAGGGCTGCAAGGCAAGGAGAGCCAAGTGGCCTTTACAGGCAGCGATGGTAAAACAGAAACCATCGTAACCCCGGCCATTGATCCATACATCTGTGAAGTACAGGTCATGGAAGCTTGCCTGCTGGATGGCGCAGCGCCGGTTGTGTCGCTGGAACAGAGCCGCAACTTTTTGCGTAGTGTTCTCGCCATCTATGAATCGGCGGCAACGGGCCGCCCGGTGCGCTTGGTGTAATTGCGCTGCGTGCTATGTGTAACAATTCGCGTAGCACGTAGCCCAGCATTTTGTTACAGAGCCTTGACTGCCATCAACACCATGTCTATTTCACCTGTCATCGACGAACACTACCGTTTAGGCCCCAAAGACGTGGGGCGCGGCCAGGTGCAGGTCACGATCCAGAATGTTTCGTGGCAAGGCGTTGAACGCTTGCAACCGCTGCTCCACCTGCGCGAATTTCCGCGCAAACGGCTGTTGCTCGATCAGTGGCAAGTACAGAGTTTGATCGAAATTGTCGGCAGCTCGCTGGATCAGGATTGGATTGGTCACATGGTCATCCTGGCTGTTGAACATGGTGTCAACGAGCCAACCATTGTCTTTCGCCCGATTGCCAACCAGCGCGCATCAGCGAGTCCATCATCGTTGCCAGCGCTTCCCTGGCGTCCACGCGTCCAGCTATCTGCGCAGGGACGCACCCTTCTGCTGGCCTTGATTTTGGCCCTACTTTTTGCGCTGGTTTTTCTGTTGGACAATTCGGATGCTTTGTGGCAACTTTTCTAGGGCGCTTACGGGGAAACTGGAAATTTCACACAACGCAATCCCTATGGCATGATGGATAGAACGTTTCTAGCGCCCAAATCACGCTAGCAGCTAGAAACCTAGGTAGGAGTAGAGTATGTCCAAAAAGATTCGCCGCGGAGAATTTGATGCGAGCTTTGCCAATGCAACGCTCGAAGAGATGGCCGCACGCGTAAAGCAATATGAGCAGCAAACCGACCGGAGAAATTATATTATTCTCCTAGGATTTTTCGTGCTATTGAGCATCAGCCTTGCGTTTGGTGCCTATTTTTACGGCCATTGGGTCATGGAAACGGTGCGCGCGGCGGGGGGTATGGTGTGGTCGGTGTGGCATCTGGAGTGGTGGCAGGCGCTAGCCATCTTTTTCGAATACAAGCTTTCCTTCTTAATTCTTGGCGTCGTACTCGGCTTTGGCCTCTTCCTCTTTATCACCTTGCAAATTGGCGAAATATTGGTGGATATGATCTGGGATGCGCTTAACGGCCTCTTTAACTAACTTCATGAACGCCATGCAGTGACGTCAAGACTTCACTCTTTCTCTCAATCGGGCAAAGAGTGAAGTCCTGACGACCTACCGAAAGTTACTCGCTACTGGGCGGGGCTAACGGCTGCAACTCGGCGTCGCGCAGCCCCACCAAAATGCTCGTACCACTTGGATCGACCCGTAGTTCGCCATATTTGGCGGTTACATAAGTATCCGCCGTGCCTTCTTGAAAGAAAAAGGAGGGTGCGCCTAGGTCTACGCGCCAGTCATGTTTGTAATAATTGAGCAGCCGTTCGTCGGCGGTCAACGGCGTGCCGTCATCAATCCGTACAAAGGAGACGATACCATTCTCGGCACGCGTAATCACCAGCTTGCCGCGCGGGGGCAACTCGTCGCCGTTTAGATCAGCCGCGATGCGGTAATCGAGCGCCATATAATCGCCTTGAATCAAGGAACGCGGATCGACGGGTGCCAATTCCAAAAAGATCGGTTCGCCACGGCTGATCAAGGTTTCCTTGCCATAGATGGCGTAGGTAACAAAGAGTAAACTGCCAATGGCGACAAGCCATAAAATAGCCAAACGTAATTTCATCACAAAGATCCTTTATTCATCCACCATCATGTCGCGTTCGCCAATCAGCCGATGAAATAGCAAGCGCACCACCAGCAATACAGCCCCCGTCCCCAACAGAATATAAGACTTGTTGAGCAGCGTGATCTCCAGATTATAGTAGTAGGCGCTCAGGAAAAAGAGCAGGAAAACAGTCGCCAGCCCCATGAGCAATGTATTGGCACGCCAGTAGCCAAGCAACAGCACGATCACAGCTGCAAGAATGCCCGGCGTTGCGTAGGCTGGGATCAACAAGAGCGCCACAGTACCCACCGCCCACAGCCCCATCGCACTGAACAGAGGTCGATCCAGTTCGCGCAGAATTTGATAGGCCAGATACAGCAGCACAAGCGCCAATCCGGCAGCCGACAGCCACCAATCGGTTGCCTCGTAAAAGCTAATCAAGGAAAGCAGACAGAGACCAAAGAGCGACAGCGGCAGCCCATAGGCCAATGGCGCACGGAAAGGTGACCAGCGACTGGCCAGCAGACGAAACTCTTGTTGCCAGACGATCACAGCCAAAAGTGCGAGCAAGGTGTTCAAGCCGTGGATCCACATCTGTAGTTCCTGCTCGTATAAAATCGCGCCGATCGCCCCAACAATGGCCAGCACGGAGAGCATACGCTGCAACGTATCGGGGTAGAGCAGAAAGATCAGCACTTCCAGGCCGATCACAAAGAGCGAAATCATGGTGACATCGGATTGCTGCCAGCCAAAACCGCCAATGAGCAAGCCTTGGCCCGCCAGAATCGCGGCAAAGGCCAGTTGCCCCCAGAAGATCGAATGGCGCAACAGGCGCTTCAAGACAATCGCGAGCACAGTCAGGACCGCGCCGCAGATCAGCATGGATTCACTTGAATCAATAAACCCAGCAATCCCCAGGAAGGAGCCCAAGAAAAGCGCCGCGATCCAGGCGGCAATCCCAACCAGTGCCTTAATATACCAAGGCGAAGATTCGGCATCATTGCTGCCTGAAAGTCCTTCCGGCAGCGGACGTTCACTGGGCGACGGCGTTAGATTTTGCGCAGCCAGTTGATCCAGCAACTCGCCCAGGCGTAAGGGTGTCGTACTCATTCGCTTGCCTCCCAGCGCTGTGAAATTCGGCGTAAGATCGAGACGGCCAGCCAAGCTTGGATAATTATCGCAAAGCCGAGTAGAAAGAACGCAACGGTCTCGTCAAATTCAACCAACGGACGGCCAATCAAGGTTGTCAAGACCACGATCAGGCTAAACATGGCCATCGTCAACATAAAGAGATCGCGCTGCCAACGGCTATAGAAATAGGCGACCGCCAGCACAAAGAGTGCGTAGATCAGCGGGGCGAAGCGATGAATTGGGGGCAAGTCCATATAATTACCAAAATAGGCATCATACAGTTCAAGAATTGCCCACAATGTTGGCCAGAGAATACAGCCAAAGGCGACGATGAGGGTGAGCCGATTGAGCCAGCGCTGTTTCCACCAAGCGCAACGGTTTGCCAGCACTTCCCAGACGACCAAGGCCACCGCATTGAGCAAGAAAAGCGACTCTGGCTGGGGATATTGATCGGTCGGCAACACTTGATTCCAGAAGAAAAAGAGGGTGAGATTGAGCAAGCCCCACAGCACAGCCCACAAAACATCAAATTTGCTGATGATCACCCATCCCAGAATCAACAGCGCCCAGTTGCCAAAGAGCGTGTACGAGTCGGCACCTGTCTGATATTCCTGGCCAAAGACCGCCAACAGCGCGCCAACAAGCAGGGCCGCCACGGTCAACGCAATTTTGCCGCCTAACTTATTCAGTCCGACCCAGTGGGCAATAAGCACCATCACCAGAATAGCGGCCTCCAGCACGCCAAAGCGCGCAAAGCGTGGTAGATCTTCCCAATTGTAGGCCACAAAGAAAAAGAGGCCCGCCATCAAAAAGAGCGCGCCCAGCGTCAGCAAGGCATAATCCAAAAAGCGCGCCCAGCCGCGCCGATCCGGGACAGCACCGGTCAGGCGCAGACCCTGTTCTAGCGCCTTGCGATCTAGATAGCCAAGTTGGGCCAAGCGGCGCAAGCGGCTTGGAGTTGCTTGTAATTCAGAAAGTTCAGTATTCATGGGTTCATCTTTATTTCTTTCGCTCATTGCTGATTGTAGATTTCCCTTATAGATAAAACCCTTCAAAGTCATCCATATTTTCTGGTGTAGTAACGGGCTTATTGGGTTGACTTTTACAGAGTTTGTCTATTAGTATAGCAGAAAATTCAGGCCAAAACAGTCCGCCAAAGACAGGATTTTTGGGCTGGTCTGGTCAGTTTTTGGGCAGGGCAGTGGCAGAAATCTGGCAGTGCGGTGGCAGCATAGCGAAGAGCAAAGCGGGAAGCGAGGCTACGGCTGGCCATTTTCCAGGTAATCGGCAATCCGTTGCTGGGTATTTGCGCTTTTCATACAGCGGATGGCGGCGCTGGCTTCGGCCAGGCCATTTTCATCAATCGTCGTATCCAGGCTATCGTCCAGCAACAGCTTCATCTGGGCGACGGCCAAGGGGCTGCAACTGCGAATGCCGATCAAAAGCTCGTCCAGATATTTCTGTACGGCCTCACGGATACCCACAAAATCGACCAGCCCAAAATCATAGGCGGTGCGCGCGTCGAGCACGCTGCCCGTGAAAAACATCTCTTTGGCTTTGGCCAACCCGACGCGGCGCGGCAGGCGATAACTGCCACCCCAGCCAGAGACCATACCCAGTTTGGCTTCTGGTTGCCCCAACTTGGCGTTATCGGTCGCCAGGATCAAGTCGCATGCCAGCGCCAGTTCTAAGCCGCCGCCCAATGCCGCGCCTTCAACCCAGGCAATTACAGGCAGCGGCAACTCGGTCAGTGCGTTAAAAACTTCATGCCCGCGCTGCACCCAAGCGACAATGCTTTCTTCGTCCAACTCGCGCAAGGCAGTAACGTTGACCCCAGCGACAAAATATTTTTCCGAATTACTACGCAAAACAACGGCGCGTAACTCTTCATGGTCTTCGGCAATGCGCTCCAGCACGTCCGATAAACGGTCCAATACATCCATATCGAGGGTTGGTGGTTTGCGCGCATCCTCGCTAGCAAAGGTCAGCGTAACAAGATCTTTCTGGCGCTTAAAATTGATATGAGTCTGCATAAAATTACCCCTGAAAGATCAGCAAATGCGTAGCAAGCGCGGCGCGGGCCAATTTGTTCACGTTTGCACTTACGTTTTCGTCCGTACACTGGTTGAGTATAGCCGATTTCTACCAGATAGCCAAGGTGCCAGGCCTGTCAGCATGCAGGATGTTTCTCGCCTTTTGCATATCTGTCAGAGAACGAGTACTATATGCACTAGTAAGACGACCAATCAGTTGCATTGTAGCCCCGTGCAACAATTTTTAGACTAACCCAATCACTAGACGGATGATTATGTCCAACACACCAACAGCACCCTCTGTGCGCGATGACTTTCTCCTACGCCGTGACTGGCGTCTCCTCAACAACGGCTCTTTTGGCGCGTGCCCCAAGCCAGTCTTCGATGTGTATCAACAATGGCAACGCGACCTAGAGAATCATCCCGGCGGCTACATGAACGCATCGCGCGAAAATATGACAGCCGCGCGCACCAAGCTCGCCACCTATTTACACACCGACGAAAGTCGCCTGGGGTTTGTCACCAACGCGACCATGGGGGTGAATGTGGCCACCCATGCCTTGCGCAGTGTGCTCCAACCCGGCGATGAAATTTTGACCACCAATCACGAATATGGCGCGTGCAACCATGCATGGCAATTCAACTGTAGCAAGACTGGCGCTGTCTATATTAATCATCCGATCAACTTGCCCCTGCATTCTGACGCAGATTTTATTGATCAACTGTGGGCTGGTGTGACACCGCGGACGCGGGTGATCTATCTCAGCCACACCACGTCGCCCACCGCGCTGACCTTTCCGCTTACCGAGATCTGTAGCCGCGCCCGCGCCGCGGGTATTTTGACTGTGATCGACGGTGCCCATGTGCCCGGTCAGCGTGAACTTTATCTGGATGAGTTGGATGCCGATTTTTACACCGGCAACTGTCACAAGTGGATGTGCGCACCCAAAGGCACGGCGTTCGTCTATGTGCGGCCAGAAGTGCAATACATGATTGAACCCCTGATCGTCGGCCACGGCTGGTTTCCAGACAAAAAGTCAGAAAGTCCACTGGTCGATTATATCGAGCAATATGGCACGCGCGACTTTGCTGGTTTTCTGAGTGTACCCGCTGCGATTGACTATATGGAAGCGCACGATTGGGTGGGCGTGCGCGAGCGCTGCTATGCCATGGCGCTGGATACCAAACATATCGTCGAGCACTCCTTTGGCACCGAGGCCATCTGTCCCGAAAGCTTTGCGTGGTTCAGCCAGCTCTGCCCGATCCGCCTGCCCGACAAGACCGACATGGCAAAACTGGGCGAAGTCTTCCGCGAGCACTACCAGATCGAGATGCCGCTGATCGAGTGGAACGAGGTCAAGATTGCCCGCCTGTCGGTGCAAATTTACACCTCACAAGATGAACTCGATGCTTTTGTCGAAGCCGCAACGACGCATGTCCTGGCATGCCAAACCGAAGAATAGCCCGTCGTAAAGACTTTAGGACAGTAGAAAAGAATCAAGTATCCAGTAGGGGCGGCTTGCAGCCGCCCGTTCGCAGCGAGCCAAACGCGGGGCGGCCGCGCGGCCGCCCCTACGCATGATTTTGTTGGGCAAGCGCTGGATACTTATTGCTTTGAAAGCCCCTTAGTCTTTGTATTGTCCGCCCTGGGCTAAAGCCAACAGGGCTAGGGAACAATGCCCCGTGAACGGAGCTGAAGTTGTAGGTCACGTTTGTAACGTGACAGAGTCGTTCCATGCAAACCAGCTGCTTTGTAACCGCACAAGCGTCATCGCGCAAGGTTTGGCGCGGGCAGTGCGGCGGGTTTGGGCAGATTGTCACGGTGCAAACGTGACCTACGCAAACGGCGGCGTAACTTTTGGTTCATTAATTTCCATTTATCTTCTGTGTCACACAACCAAACCCAACCAGAACGGGAAGCGCATGAGCAATCAACCCTTACACGACAAAATAGCTTGGGTGACTGGCTCTTCGCGCGGCATTGGCCGTGTGATCGCCGATCACCTGGCGAGCCTGGGCGCACGCGTGGCGATTCATGGCACCAGTTCCCACTCGACACGCGCCTTTAACGAGGCCGATTCGTTGGACGCGGTTGCCCAAGAAATTGCCCAAAAGTACGATCGCGATATCTTAGCAGTCGCCGGCGATCTGACCGACGAGACAACTGTGCAGAATTTGGTTGCACAGATTGTCCAACGCTTTGGCCAGATCGATATTTTGGTGAACTGTGCCGGTGGCGACATTGGCGCGCAAGGCACAATGGGTGAAAATGCGGGCAAGCCACGCTCCAACGATGCCCTATTTATTAATTTGGACGATATTCGAAGCGTGCTAGATCGCAACTTGATGACATGCCTGCTCTGTTGCCGCGCGGTCGCTCCGGCCATGCTGGAACGCAAAGCCGGCTGGATTGTCAATATTGGCAGTGTGGGCGGCACGGGTGGGCGCGATCATGGCGTGATCTATGGCACGGCCAAGGCCGCAGTTCATCATTATTCGCGCTGTCTGGCCGCCCAGTTGCGCCCACACAATGTCTATGTCAATGTCGTCGCGCCCGGCTCCACCATGACGCCGCGCTTTCTCGCCAGCCGCGCCACCGACGAAACCCAACGCACGGCCCAGAATACGCTCGAACGCTATGGCCATTCGATTGAGATCGCGCGCGCTGTCGAGTTTTTTGTCACGCCAGCCTCGTCCTATGTCACCGGCCAAGTGCTGCGTGTGGACGGGGGCAATCAACTGTGGCCGGCATAAAATGGCGAGGCTCATCTGTGCATGACGGTAGTCACGGCTGATGAGCCTTGCTATAAATTAGAGAGGAGACCCTTATGGAAAGCATTGCTGTTCGCGTTTGCAATCCCTTGCTGCGCGTGCCCTTGGCGCTCATTGTTGATGACTCTTGCCCGGTCATCAACCTGAATCACTTTTGGATCAAACAGCGCCATGCCTGGCTCGCGCGCCATCCAGCCTATCCCAGACGCCCAGAATGGGATGGCGATATCAACAAGTTGGATCGGGTGCCAGAAACGATTCCCGCAGCCTTTGTTGTCAAATGGGGCGAGTGGTGTCGCGCGCAAGGCATTAAAGGCAAGTTCAGCATGGTGCCCTATCCCGCCGGGGTGGCGCGCATTGATCAAGGCTTTCCCGACTATCCGCGCCGCGAATATGACGACTGGATGCGCGCCACGCGCGAGATCATCTGTCCCAACTTTGATATCACCTGCGAGATGCTTACCCACACCCATGTGGTCGATTTGCAAAGCTGGGAATTTACCGACGCGTGGGAACAATACGAGTGGGTCAATCCGCCGGTCGAGCCGCTGGGCGAGTACATTACAACGGCCATGCGCATTGTCACCGATGCCGGTCTGCCCTGCGCAGGGGCCACCAGCCCTGGCGCGTTTGGTTCAGGCCAAGAGGCAGCTTATAGCCGCGCCGTGTTGGACGCCGCGCTAACGGTTAATCAGGATCCGCGCCCCTTCTACTTCCTGCATGTGCATGACGCGCCCGAAGCCTGGCCCGATGTCCCGCTCTGGCATGTGGACAAGGCCAAAGGCATTGCCATTGCCAGCATCATCGGCTGCACCCACGACTGGTTTGGCGGTTGGACGGGCTACGACGCGGGCGACCCCGATCGCTTTATCACCGAAGATTTGCAGGGCGGCTGTCTGCCGCTTGTCCTGGAACGCGAACTGCCCTGTGTGTTGGTCAGTCACTGGCCGGGCTTCTACTTTGGCGGCGACGAGGTCGGCTTTGAGGTGCTCAAAACGGTCAAGCGGCGGTTGGACGCCTACGATCCCACGGGCGTCAAAACGCGCTGGATGAAAACTTCGGAAATTGGGCATTATTGGATGGCGCGCCAGTTGAGCGATATCAGCGTTACCGTCAACTCGGCAACCCAATGGCAGGTGAACGTCGCTACAAATTTCCCCACGGCAAATTTTACCCTGGCCATCGGCGCGCCGTTGCAACGAGTGCGCGTGAACGGGCGCGATCTAACACAAGTGTCAAGCCAAGGGGATCTCGTCACGGACACCTTTTTGCGCCAGGGCGCCGAAACGGTCGTCGCCTTTGATTTGGCGCAAGGCAATACTACTCTGGTGATTGAGTTGACCTAAATAAATTAGGACTTGCGCAGCTACTCGTGTGCCACCTTCCTGGAAGCTTGAAGCTTCCAGGAAGGTTTAGGTCGTCTTGCGTAAGTCCTATAAATTACATTCCGACCACGTTAGCATTGAGAGCATTGAGGAGGCGTCTGATGAGTAGCAAAGAATGGCAAATTCATAACCACAATGGCAGCAAGCGGGTAATTGTGACCAAGTTATTACCCGGCAAACGCTGGCTGGGAATTTTAACTGTCGCCGACTGCCGCGTTGAAGTCTGCACATCGCCGGATATTCTCACAGTGGACGAGATCAAAACGGCGATTGGCGACCGCTGCGATGGCGTGATCGGCCAGTTGACCGAAGCCTGGGACGAAACGCTCTTTGCCGCGCTGGCGGCCGCCGGCGGCCAAGCCTATAGTAACTATGCGGTGGGCTACAACAATGTCAACACGGATGTAGCAACGCGTCATGGTATTCCCGTGGGCAACACACCTGGCGTTTTGACCGAGACGACGGCCGAGATGGCTGTGGCGCTCACCGTTTCGGCGGCGCGGCGCGTGGTCGAAGCCGATACCTTTATGCGCGCTGGGCATTATCATGGCTGGCTGCCCACGCTCTTTCTGGGCAACTTGCTCAAAGGCAGCACGGTTGGTGTTATCGGCGCGGGGCGCATTGGCACGGCCTATGCGCGCATGATGGTCGAAGGCTTCAAGTTGAATGTGGTCTACTATGATCTCTACCAAAGCAAAGCGCTCGAAAGCTACATTGCAGACTATAGCGAATTTCTCCAAGCCCACGGCGAAGCGCCAGTCACCTGTACGCGCCTGGCCAGTGTCGAGGATGTGTTGAAAGTCGCTGATATTGTTAGCCTACATCCTGTCCTCGACGCGACCACCCATCACCTGATGAATACGGAACGACTCGGCCTGATGAAAGAGAACGCGATTCTGATCAACGCCAGCCGCGGCCCGGTAATCGACGAAGCCGCGCTGGTGGCCCACTGTCAACAACATCCCGATTTCCGCGCCGGGTTGGATGTCTTTGAAGATGAACCGGCCATGAAGCCCGGTCTGGCCGAGTTGGCCAATGTGGTGATCGTGCCCCACATCGCTTCGGCCACGGGTTGGACGCGTGAAGGGATGGCGACCTTGGCCGCCAGCAACGTGGCGGGCATCCTCAATGGCTATCCCGTGTGGCAGGATCAGAATAACATTCTGCCCTTCCTAGGCGACAATCCACCTAAGGCCGCGCCCAGTATTGTCAACGCCAAGGAATTGGGCTTACCAACGGCTTAGGTTCTACGGAAGTGCAGACCTGTAGGGTCTTTGAGACCCTACAGGTCTGCCAGTGTGCAGTAGCTTTGTTGAAGAGGTAGAAGGAACCAATTTCATGCTCAAGCTTGTCATGTTACCACCGATTGCCGAGGGACGGCGGGCGTGGGTGCAGCCCTTGCACGCCGCCTTGCCACAGATGCAAATCGTTATCGCCGAAAATGCTGAAGCAGCCCGCCGCGAAATTGTCGACGCCGACGCGGTCTATGGCTGGGTCGCGCCCGATCTGTTACCGCTGGCCCAAAAACTACGCTGGCTACAAAGCCCGATTATTGGACCGCATATCGGCTTTTACTATAACGAACTCATCGACCATCCGCTGGTGGTCACCAATCCGCGCGGGATCTTTAACGATCACATCGGCCAACACATTATGATGTTTGTGCTGACCTTGGCACGCGGATTGCCCTACTACATGGAAGCACAGCGCGCACGGCGCTGGGACCCAGAGGCGCGCAAAACGCCCTATATCGATCTCAGCCGCGCAACCGCCCTCGTCGCGGGCATTGGCAACATTGGGCACGAAGCCGCCCGCCTCTGTCACGCTTTTGGCATGCGCGTGATTGGCGTCGATCCGCGCTGGGAATATGAATTGCCCTATGTGGAAAAACGCACGTCCGAAGAGTTGGACAGCGTGCTGCCCGAGGCCGATTTTGTGATCGTCGCCATGCCCCACACGCCAGAAACCGAAGGGTTGTGGAATCGCCAGCGCTTTGGGCTGATGAAGTCGAGTGCCTATTTCATCAACATCGGGCGCGGCATGACGACAAAACTGGACGATCTGGTTGCCGCGCTGGAAGATGGCGAGATTGCCGGCTGCGCGCTCGATGTCTTTGAGATCGAACCTTTACCCGCCGAGCATCCGTTGTGGACGCTACCCAATGTGCTGCTCACCCCCCACATTGCGGCCAAAGATGCCGAGAACCTGGAAGAGCGCCAATACCAAATTCTCCTCGATAACGCCCAGCGTTTCGTTGCAGATGAGCCACTGCGCAACGTGGTGAACAAGCAGTTGTGGTATTGATATGTGCTATGCATGGAAATCGGCTTCGTCGATCGCATTCAAGACTTGTTTCACAATTTTAGGATGAAGTGTTTTGCCAACATGAAAAGGCAAGACAACGCGGATCTTGCCTTTCATATAAATTCGATGACTGCCCTGGCTTCTGATAAATATATAATTGGCTTGCAGCAGCAATCTTTCAGCTTCTACGGCTGTAAGTCGAGGTTGCTTAGGCAAGTACAACCTCGACAGTAGTGGTCAAGATTGATTTCGTAGTGATGGCTTGAATCTCTTCTGAAGACATGGTTGACAGATATAGCTCGACCGCGTCTTGTATATTCGCGAGAACTGCATCCAATGTGTCGCCCTGGGTTTGGCAACCAGCAAGTTCAGGAGCATACGCATAATAACCATCTTCATCTTTTTCAATGACTACTGTAATTTTTGATGTCATCGCTTTCTCCTATTCTATTGGTTGCCCCTAAATCAAATGATGGGATCATCCTGTTTACAGATCCTTGCACGGGCGACAAGTGCTGACGTCGATTATAGCGCATCTGGGCGCGGTTTGGAAAGTTTAGGGCAAAGTTGGACAAGCCGGTTGAATGGTTGCATGATATAATGGCAGCAACCAATTTGCATTTGATTTGAAACCATCAAAAAGGGCGAGAAGAGACTTGGCGCTATATGGATAGTTGTGCCGCCGATGAGGGTCATTCCGCGATCTTTGACTGCAAGAAGGCAAAGCCATGGCAAGAGAAGATTTTTATGGGATAGGAGAGCTATCAGGGGCACCATTCTGGTGTAGAGGAATGTAGGGGAATACTTCAATGGCAGAACTTCATCTCCAACTTCTTGGCGATTTTTGCCTAACGCACGCTGGTAAAATTGTAGGGACGATAGACACGCCACGTTTGTGTGCCTTGATTGCCTATCTTGCCCTCCACCAACAGGCACCGCAAAAGCGTCACTATCTGGCCTTTCTCTTTTGGCCTGATTCAAGTGAAGCCCAAGCCCTGACGAATCTACGCAAACAACTCCTCTATCTGCGTAATGCGTGGCCGGATGCCGAGCGATTCATCGATATTTCCAGACAAACAATCCGATGGCGTGCAATCGACGAATTCCGTTTCGATGTAGCGCAGTTTGAAGCGGCTCTGTCCCAAGCAGAAGCCACTACTGACGAGCAGACCATCCACTTGCTCCGCCGTGCAATCAGCCTCTATCGCGGTGATCTGTTGCCGGAGTGTTACGACGATTGGATCTTTCCCATCCGTGAAACATTACGTGCGCAATATCGTCGCGGATTGGAACGGCTGGTGCAATTGTTAGAAGAACACCGTGATTATACGATGGCGGTTGACTATGCTCAACAGCTTTTGCGCCACGATCCGCTGCATGAACCAACCTATCGCCAACTCATGCGGCTTTATGCCCTCAACAGTGATCGGGCAATGGCGCTACGTATTTATCACACCTGTGTCACCCATTTGCGGGAAGAGTTGGGTGTTGATCCTGGTGCGGAGACTCAGGCCGCGTATGAACAACTGCTCAACCACCAGCCAGCTGCGGAAAACCACCACCTCACAGAACCTGCTGTGCCTTTTGTCGGTCGCCAGGGTGAATGGCAGGTGCTACAGCAAAGCTGGCAGAAAAGTATGCGCGGCCAAGCCCACTTTGTTCTCATTGCGGGTGAAGCAGGGATTGGCAAGACGCGGCTGGCCGAAGAGTTATTGGATTGGGCACGCCATCAAGGCATTGCCACGGCGCGCACCCGTTCCTATGCCGCGGAGGGACGAGTTGCTTATGCGCCAATCGTCGAGTGGTTACGCACCGATCTGCTCTTTCCTCATCTACAACGCCTTGATGGCGTGTGGTTGACGGAGCTAGGCCGTCTGTTGCCCGAAATTTTTACGATCTATCCTCATGTGCCACGACCGGATGCGGTGACACAAAGTTGGCAACGCGGCCAACTCTTCACTGCCTTGGCGCGTGCCATTCATGTAGTGCCACGACCGCTGGCGTTGTTGATCGATGATCTGCAATGGTGTGACCAAGAAACGTTGGAGTGGCTGCATTTTCTGATGCGCTTCACCGCCAACGGCAACCCTGCGCATCTGTTAATCTTGGGTACGGCGCGGTTACCGGATGAAGTTAGTGTGCGTCATCCCTTACGGGCCCTCTTGCATGAACTTCAGCAAACCGGACAACTGACATCCCTTGATCTACAGCGGCTCACGAGCATTGAAACGACTGATTTAGCCAACCGCATGAGCAGACAATCGCTTGATAAGGCCGCCGTTATCCAACTCTATGCCGACACCGAAGGCAATCCGCTTTTTGTTGTGGAGACGATGCGCGCGAACTTGCATGGTCAGCCGCAGGTAACCACTGCGCGCCAATCAGCCGCTATGCCGACCGCCGGTCCCATCCTGCCCTCCAAAGTCTATAGCGTCATTCAAGCGCGACTGGCACAGCTTTCTCCCGCCGCGCAGGCGGTAGCAGAAGTGGCAGCGGTGATCGGGCGCCAGTTCACATTGAATGTTCTGTTAGCCGCCGTCGGGAAAGCGGAGGAGGTGGTTGTCGCCGCGCTGGATGAATTGTGGCTGCGTCGCATTGTGCGCGAACAGGGTGTTGCTAGTTATGATTTTAGTCACGATAAGATCCGTGAAGTTGTTTATGCCGAAAGCCGGTCGGCGCGCCAGCGTCTACTCCATCATCGTGTAGCCGAAGCGTTAGAACTGGTCTATCCCCAGCCGCATGAAGCAATTGCGGCTCAGTTGGCGTTTCACTTGGAACAGGCCGGTCATATAGAACAGGCCAGCGTTTATTATCTGCAAGCAGGGCAGACGGCACAACGAGTGTTTGCTTATCGAGAGGCGCTTGAACACTTAAAACGGGCAACTACGTTACTGGAAGCCTTACCACCAACTTCGGCTCGCGACAAAAAACAACTAGACATTCTAGTGGCCATGGTGATCCCACTATTGGTTCTTTCGGCCTATACGTCGGAACAGTTGTATAACGTTCATGAGCGCATACTCAAGCTATCCGAAAAACTGGGGCAACCGCCTTATCCACCAGTGCTACGAGCGCTGGCCGTTCAGTATCTGCTGCGCTACCGAAATTTTACCCAAGTGCAAGCCTGGGGCGAACAGATCCTGGCGATGGCTTATCAAGCTTCACCAGCGTTTGACCCCATCCTGTATGTGGAAGCCAACTATGTCCTTGGTGTCAATGCTTTTTGGCAAGGACATTTTGCCGAGGCAAAGCTAATCTTACAGCGCGCCATTGACGCTTATTCAGTAGAGCGGCATCACCGGCATGCGCTTCTGTATGGACAGGACCCAGGCGTCTACTGTATGGCGCGGCTGGGATGGGATTTGTGGTATCTTGGTTATCCTGATCAAGCTCGCCATCTTTGCAATTTAGCGTTGACGTTGGCCCAACGGTTAGACCATCCGTGGAGTCTGCAAATGGTACTGATCTTTGTCAACTGGCTCTACTGTGACTGTCGCGATGTTGATAACGTGGCCGCAAACTATCAAGCATTACAAGCTGCTCATGACGTCCTGCATGTAGAAAGTATTGCACGCTATCAAATGTTTGAGGGCTGGTGCCAGGTTCAATCTGGCAAAAGGCAAGCCGGTATTGCACGACTTTATGATGACATTGCAGCATGGCAGGCCACAAACTCTAGTGCTTTGTATAGCCCTTATATCTATACTCTGATCACCGAAGCCTATTGCCTTGAGGGCTCCTATGCAGAGGCACTGACAGCGATAGAGGAAGCATTCGTCCAACTAAATGGTAGCCGGAACTACTGGTATGTTGCTGAGATGTATCGGTGTAAAGGCGAAGTACTAGCCGGCTTGCATAAGAACACGAATGATAGCGAAGCCTGCTTTCAACAAGCCTTGAAGATTGCACGGCAACAGCAAGCGAAGTCATTGGAATTGCGCGCCGCTATGAGCTTGAGTCGCTTGTGGGCAGAGCAGGGTAAACAATCTGAAGCTAGGCAGCTCCTGGAGCCAATTTTTCATTGGTTCACGGAAGGCTTCGATACGCCAGATCTTATAGAAGCTAAAGCGTTGCTTAATATATACAGCCTTGAAACCCGACAACAATTACTCAACTCTCCTTAAAGCTTTATTAATAGCTTTCTTTTATGGTGTTTTCTGATAACTACGCTGATTCCGGCTTCCAGGGAACGATTTAGGAACGATAATAGTGGTATGTTTGCTTTGTAGCATCCAACTCTCTACAACTGATCATCCAAGGAGAACTTATGATTTACATGACGATTAGCGGGGATCTTTATCCAGGCAAGCTGAGTGAGGCGGAGGTATGTTTTCAAAGGATTGCCACCTATATGAAAGAAAATACCTCCGAAATAAATTACCAGATCGTACGTAATATCACAGGACCGACCCGCAAGGTTCATGTGTTTGCCAGCTATGAATCAATCGCCGATTGGGATCTATCGCAGTCGAAGCGCCATATCGACCCAAACTGGCAAGCAATAGCTGCCGAGGTAGTAAAATTTGTCGATCTACATAACGCAGAAGTCAACTTCTATGAAGTGCTGGCTCAAGCCTGAAAAGAGATTATCGCTAGTGAAAAAAGCAAAACGATGATCAGCTTCACGCTTTCAAACTACCCCACTCACATTTAGCCGGTGAGTCCACAATATAGATAGAGGAACTTATGTCCCTTCAAATTCTAAACTTAGACGCTGTATCTGTTGCTCTGGCCGACGAAACAGTTACTGCCTTCCGCCAAAGCTTTTACGGTCCAATTCTTGTCCCAGGTGACGATGCCTATGACGATGTCCGTGTTCTTTGGAACGGCATGTACGACCGCCGACCAGCCATGATTGCCCGTTGCACGGGTGCAGCAGACGTGATCGACGCCGTCAACTTTGCGCGCGCAAACAATTTGCTTGTCACCGTGCGTGGCGGTGGTCATCACGTCGCTGGTTTAGCTGCCGCCGATGATGCGCTGATGATCGATCTTTCGCTGATGAAGGGCATCCAGGTTGATCCGCAGGCGCGGATTGCGCGCGCTCAGCCTGGCGTCACCTGGGCGGAGCTGGATCGGGAAACCCAAGCTTTTGGTCTGGCGACGCCGGGCGGTGTTGTCTCGACGACAGGTATTGCCGGTTTGACGCTGGGTGGCGGGATGGGTCTCTTGCGGCGTAAATATGGGCTAGCTTGTGATAATCTCATTGCGGTCGATATTGTCACCACCGATGGTCAGTTCCGCCGCGCGAGCGTCGAGGAAAATAGCGATCTCTTCTGGGCCATCCGCGGCGGCGGCGGCAACTTTGGTATTGTCACCTCGTTTGAATATCAGTTGCACCCGGTTGGGCCAACGGTGATGAATTGCGCCATCATGTACCCCTTGGCCGAGGCAAAGCACGTCTTACAGGTCTGGCGCGATTTTATGGCCACTGCGCCAGATGAAATCACGTCACAAGTCGCCTTCTGGAGCATCCCCAGTATCGATCCGATCCCAGCGGTGCTATGGGCGCAACCCGTGCTTGTCGTGGCCGCTCTCTATGCGGGTGCTGCGGATGAAGGGGAACGGTTGCTGCAACCCCTGCGTGCGATCACAACACCACTGCTGGACTTGAGTGGTCAGGTTCCCTACCGTGCTGCCCAACAATCTTTTGATCCCTTCTTCCCCAAAGGCGCACATCTCTACTATAACAAATCCACCGATCTCAACAGTTTGGACGACGAGGTGTTGGACGCGCTCATTAGCCGCGCTGGTGAAAGTCCGACACCGGCCACGATTCTTGTCCTCTGGCTCTATGGCGGCGCCATGAGCCGGGTGGGGGTACACGATACCGCCTTTAGTGGACGCAATGTCCCTGCACTCTATAGCGTCGACGCGGTGTGGGACGACCCAATTGATAGTGAGCGCATCATCGGTTGGGCGCGTGACTATATCCAATCGTTGCAGCCTTACTCTGCTGGCGGGCTGTATGTCAACTTTGCCAGCGATCCAGAAGCGCCGCAGGCGGCCTATGGGCCCAATCATCAGCGGCTGGTCGAGCTCAAAAACAAGTATGACCCGCACAATCTTTTCCGTATGAACCAGAACATCAAACCGACGGGGTGAAATTATGGACGAAACAACCCAGCCACAACAATCTCATTTGTTCACCGTGCGGCTCTGGCCGGAGGTTACCGAACCGGCTTCAGGCATCTGGCGCGGCAAGGTGCAGCATGTATCCGGTGGGGCGTGGCGTTCCTTCCAAGATTGGGACACACTGGTAGCCTTTTTGCAGACCCAGATGGAAGACCTAGCCTCAGCAACACACCAACATTCGTGATAGCGCTCGGCACGATCCCTCGGTTGCTAAACGCGGACGATTGCTTTGAAAGTGACTAATTTTAAACCGGAGGCAACCGGGATTATGAGTGTAAGCGATCCAGCAACTGCTTGGCTTCTTGCAGATCTGGTGTGGCAAAGCCTTCACTGAACCACTGGTAGATGACAGCCAACTGCTGGTAGGCTTCTGCTTGCTTACCCTGTCGGAGCCAGAAGCGGCTCAAACTCACGGTGGCGCGCAGTTCAGTGGATTTGGCTTGTTGCTGTTGGGCAATGGCAATGGCCTGCTGAAAACAAGCTTCGGTCTGCAATACTTCTTGTGCAGTCAGTGTTGTATATTCCTTTTGGAGCAGCTGGAGTTCGCCTTGCAATCGATACAACTCTGACTGCCATTGATGCCAGTGGCGTAACTTGCTTTTGTCGCTGGCATCCAGAGCTTTGTCAAGTAAAGCCAATCCCTCAGTGGGGCGTCCAGCCTTGCCATAGGCGTCGGCCAGTTGGGCAAAACAGTGGAGACCACTCTCTTCACCGACCATAGCCCGATTGGCGTCCAGACCATACACCATGCGTTGAATGCCTGCCTCGGCCTGCCCGGCTTGCGCCATTGCCCACCCCTGGAAGATGGCACCCAGTTCCAACCAGGATGTAAAACCATGAGTTTGTGATAAGGTTAGTGCTTCTTGGAGATACATTTGAGCAACCTTGTGATCACGACAAAGTAGCTGAATCTCGGCGGTCAGTGTCAGCGCCATGGCCAAACTATAGGGATGGGCGACAGCGCGCGCCAAGTCCACGGCAGCCTGCCCGCGTTGGCAGGCCTGCTCGGGATAGCCCAGATACCAGAGGGAATAGGCAGCGAAGATACGACAGCACATGCCAGGATCATGGCCGGCGTGCGCGGCGGTCAACCCATGGTGTAGTTCGGCCCGATACCAAGCAATGCCCTGTTCGGCATGGTGGAGCGCCCGCACAAAGTCACCGCATACAAACTCATGGTCCACAGCGCGTGATCCGCAGTCAGGTGTACGGCAGGATTATCACTCTGTTCTGCCAGGCGCAGCAATTGCTCGGCAATCCCATTACATTGCTCGTAGTCGCCCCGATCCGAATAAAAGCGCCAGAGGTTAAACAGGGCCAGCGCCTGCTGCTCATGGTCGCCACTGCTTTCGGCGAGGGTGAGGACACGGCGGAAGGTATTACCAACCGTCGCCAGTGCCGTGCCGCGGACGAAGATCAATGCCGTGCCCAAGGCAACCAACAGATCCAGTTCCTGGCGGTCGCGTTGGGCTGTTTGCGGCAGTTGCGCAAGCAGGGTTAAGCCCTGCTCGAAATGGACAATCGCGTTTTCATGGGCAGATTGCTGCATGGCCCGCTTACCCGCAAGCAGCAAGTAAGGCACAGTCTTGGCGGGCAAGTCAGCCTTCTGAAAATGTTGCGCCAGTTGCACGGCGCTGGCGGCTAACAATTCTGGCTCTTCGGCATAGAGGGCTTCGATTGTGTCACCCACAGCTTCATGGAGATAACTGCGTTCGGTTTCATCGATCGTAGCGTAAAGATAATTTTGAAAGAGGATATGCTGGAACTTGTATTGCGAGAGCCGTTGGGTGCGCAGACGCCGGCTGCCCGTGTTGACCAGGAGGCGACAGCGATTGGCAAGGATATCGCTCAGGCGCTGGATCACCGGTTGAGGGTGTTCTTGCAAGACCTGGGCAACAACTTCGGCGACAAATTCTTCACCGATGACACTGGCGACCTTCAGCGATTCCTGACATGACCCTGGCAAGCGCCGGATCCGCTGCTCAATCACTGCTTCTACGCGCGTTGGCAAGGCAGCCCAATCGAGGGTGGTGGCAACAATCCAGCGTCCGCCAGCATCGTGTACCAGATGGCCGCGCTCTTGCATGGTGCGCAGCAATTCGGTCGTAAAGAGCGGATAGCCTTTGGTGCGATTGAATAGCTGTTCGCGAAAGGTACTTCCCAAATGGTTGGGCTCGGTGTCGAGCAGGGCATCGACAAAGGCGCGCCCTGCTGCTGGCGAATCATGATCCAGCGGAATTTCAATCTCACCCCACCGTCGCTGTAGCTCATTGCGCACGAGCAACAAGGGATGGGGCTCGCTTGTCTGTTCGTCGCGCCCGCGCCAAGCATTGACTTCGCTAGGTCGAAAGGCACCGACGAGCAGAATACGGCTATCGGCGAGCCGTTGCCCCAGATGAAAGAGCAAGTTGAGCGAAGCGGTGTCGGCCCACTGCAAATCGTCTAGCAAGAGCAAAATGGGCTGCTGTTGGGCCAGTGTCTCAAAAACCTGGCGGATCTGTTCAAAAAGTTGCGTGGGTGCCGGCTGCGTGGCGCGCGTCCGTTGTTGTGTGAGCAATTGGCGCACTTGCGTTGGCCAATCGTCATTGGGTGTAGGTTGGGCTGCGTTGGCGCGTTGCCGCAAAAGGTGGGCAGGGGCCAACACATCCACGACATCCGGCCCATAGGTGATCAAGGCGCGGGCCAGATGGGGCATCAACGTTCTGTACAAACCTGGTTGGGCGGCCGCGAGTGTACCAGCCCATTGCCCGTCCAGCTCCCCCAACAGCATCACCATTGCATCGCGGAAAGGCAAATAGGGATCACCAACGCCGGAAAAGGCATTACAACGGCCACCGACCACCACCAAACCGCGCTGCGCCTGGGCGCGCCGGGCAAATTCCACCAACAACGTGGTCTTGCCACTGCCCGCCTCGCCTGTGACAAAAACAATTTGGCTATGTCCACTCAACGCGCGATCAAGATGCGCCTGTAGCCACGCTAGTAGATCCCAGCGTAAATAAGGTACCCTATTTTTACCATGATGTACACGAGTAACGTGCCTGATTAACTGCCGTGGTATCTACGCCCAACTGTACGAGTGGCCTGAGCTAGCCACCAAACAATCCATCGTTTATTCTCAATTTCTATCGAACAAACAAAAATTGACAAGCAAAAAAGGAGCTACTACGATGTCTAACTATCCAGATGCCTTTGGAATGGCCGTCACCGTCGATGACATTGCCACCGCCAGTCGCTTTTATCGAGATCTCTATGCCCATGATCAGATCTTCGAGGGCGTTTTTGCTGGCATCAACTATATCTCGGTCATGCGCTATGGTGAAACTTTGGTCAATGTCTTTGAGAAAGGGGCGAATAATCCCCTAGCGCCGGTCTTCCCGATTCTAAAAGTCGATTCGGTAGCAGCCTATGAAGCGAAGGTTAAGACATTGGGCGGCAGTGTACTGCTTTCTTCCAGCATCTGCCCTTGCACCCAAGCCGCCTTTGTTGTTTGCCAAGATGTCAGTGGCAACCAGTTTATGGTCAAAGAGGCGAAATCGTAGCGATCAAGCTAGTAGATCCCGGCGTAAATAAGGTACCCTATTTTTACCATGCTGTACACGAGTAACGTGCCTGATTAACTGCCGTGGTATCTACGCCCAACTGTACTAGCTTGATTGAAGCAAAACCACAAAAGTATGCACACAAAATCAAGAAGTCTTTATTTCTTTTTGTGACTTTGTGTCTGTCCAAGGATAACATGGATGATTTTAGACAGATTTACTTGGGTAACATCACGTAAATTCACTATTTTATTTCTTTTTGTGACTTTGTGTGCGCTTTTTCCGTTGAACGTTGATTTCTTGCAGGAAATTAGCTTGGATAAGCATAAATTCAAGCTAGCAGAAAGGGAAACAAATGCCAACCGCAAACAACCAAGGGATCAAGATCTACTATGAAGTGGTAGGCGAAGGCCCACCGATCGTCTTTGGGCACGGTGCCATGGGCAACATCAGCATGTGGCAAGGCTATGGCTATGTAGAGATGCTCAAAGACAAGTATAAGCTGATCTTGGTCGATGCACGCGGCCACGGCCAGAGTGATAAGTTATACACCCGTGCCGCCTACGACTGTAAACCGATGGTCGACGATGTGATTGCTGTGCTGGATGATCTGGGTATTGCGCAAACACATTACTGGGGCTTCTCGATGGGTGGCTACACAGGCTTTGGGCTGGCAAAGTATTACCCGCAGCGGCTACGTTCTTTGATTCTTGGTGGCGCATCGCCCTACAACAACGATGACCCAACTAAGCCACATCCATTGATGGGTATGATGCGACGCGGCATCGAGGAAGGTGTTGAGGCAATGATTGATGCCTATCGCGTCTGGGCCGGCGGCACCGTTCATCCTACCTCGGAAGCACGCCTGCGCACATTAGATCCCCGTGCCATGTTGGCATTCTTCGAATATTCGCCGGATGAGACAGGGCTGGAAGCTGTCTTGCCCACCATGACCATGCCCTGCCTGCTCTATATCGGCGACCAGGATGATCCGGAAGATATTCTTACCTATGCGAAACAAATACCAAATGCAGTGACCTTGGTGCTGCCGGGGCTGAATCATGCCCAAACGTCAGCCGCGGTTGACTTGATCGTGCCGCGGGCATTGGAATTTCTGGACACAGGTAGATAATGTGCCAGCTAACGGCAAATCCCCTGTTGCCGTTAGTTGATTGTCACTGCTCTGCAATCGCAAGAGTTACAACCATGCCAGCGCAAACACGGCACTGGATCTGATTGTGCCCCAAGCGTTAGCTTTCCTGGCAAAGACGCCGTAAAAAATTTATGATCTGTTTCACTATCTGCTGCGGTCCACCCATCGCCGGCTAAGTTATCATCTATTCCTCTTCAACTGACACCGCAGGCACGAACTGAATCAAAGCGCGCAGCGTGCGATTGACAGCATCAGAAGTCGGGAAATACCGTTGCACATCGGGGTCTAACGTGATCAGATTGCCATGCGGAGCCAAGCTGTGGGTGGTAACAGTGCCATCATCATGCTGCATGGTAATCGATTCAACCGGTTTTGGCACATAAACCATACCACGTTCCGCAAAAAAATGGCGAGTCGGCTGCATCGCCTGCAGTTGTGCCTCAGAAAGTTCGGGCAGATCAGAAAAATCGATGTCATCTTCTGTCATCGTTTCCAGTCGCCTCCAATCGGTTTTAGCTTCAAGTGAAGAAGCGTTTTTGTTCATGTTTTGTAACTACTACGCCAACGTTAAATTTCATCACCTGTTGCTCTGAATGAATTCAGAGCCTGGGATAGGAAACGTGTTTAAACACGTTTCCCGTCGCAAGTGTTGAATGAATTCAACACTTCACCGGCCACGCCATTACCATGATGATCCACATGGGCGATCGCCTGGGTCTCTACAGCGCACTGCGCGATCAAGGGGCTCTGAGCGCGCCGGAACTCGCCACTAGCACCGGCTTGCAGGAGCGCTGGCTGCTCGAATCTGCGCAACCAGGCCGCGGCCGGCATTGTTGAACATCACGGTGCGGAGCGCTTTGCCCTCTCGGCCGCCGGGGCAACAGTGCTGGCCGAGCCTGGCAATGAACAATTCGCCGCCGCAATCCAAAGACGGGATTGGGCCTTTACCAAAAAGATACGAGAGCTGACTTACGCAAGTTATCGCTTTAGAGGGAGCGCAAGGCAGCGAGCAAGCGATCCGTTTGTTCTGGCCGGCCAACGGAAATGCGGATACAATTATCCAACCCCGGTTTATTGTAGTAGCGCACCAAGATACCCTGCTCTTCCAACGCTCCTTTTAAGGCACGGGCATCGCGTTCTAAGACGCGACAAAGAATAAAGTTTGCTTGTGTCGGATAGGTATGCAAATAGGCAATGGTCTGTAAGGCCACCAATAAACGATTTCGCTCCTCCTTAATTCGCTCGACGACGGCTAGAATCTCATCCACATAGCGCAAGCTTGCCAAGCCTGCGACCGTAGCCGCAACACTCACGTTGTAGGGTTGCTTAAACTTCCACAACGCCGCCATGAGCCAATCGGGACAAATCCCATAGCCCAAGCGCAACCCGGCAATCCCGGCGGCTTTGCTAAAAGTGCGCAGGACAACAAGGTTTGCATAGTCCAGCACCCAATGGGCGCGGCTGGCATGATCGGCAAACTCGACATAGGCTTCGTCCAATACAACCAACAGCGGCAGTGCCAGCAACTGCCGTAGTTCGGCGTCCGGCAGCCAGTTGCCCGAAGGATTGTTGGGCGACGTTAAAAAGAGAATTTTGGCCTGCGGATTATCCCCAGCAACGCGCACAATTTCGTCAACATTCAGGCTGTAATCGGCGTTACGCCACGCGTCGATCACCTGGGCACCAGCCAATCCGGCATCAATACTATACATGCCAAAGGTGGGCGGGCAATTGATAATGGCGTCACCCGGTTGCAAAAAGAGGCGACAGAGATAATCCAACATCTCATCGGCCCCGTGGCTGGCCAGAATGTTGGCCGCTGGCGCCCCCACAAAGCGGCTCAAGGCGGCGCGCAGTTCGCTCTGCTGGGGATCGGGGTAGATGTGATAGTATGGATATTCGGCCAGCGCTTCGGATACAACCGGCAGTGGTCCATAGGGATTTTCATTGGCGTCGAGCTTGACAATCTGTTCCGCGGGAATGCCCAGCCGCTCACTAAGCACTTCAAAGGGCTGGATAGGCACGTACGCTTCCAGATCAGCGATTTCTGATCGGAGTAGCGATTGGATAGAAAATTGGTTAATAGTCATAACATTCATGATTGAAGATTAACGAAAAAGCAGGATGGTGATTGATAGTTTCCATTCTACGCCGAACAGTTCGATACGCCAAGTATGGTTTTGCATGTGTACCGTTCGCTGCTATACTCATGGATAAACCATAGTGAATTAGCGGAGAGAAGATGAGCAAGGAAATGACTATGCCAGAAATCACTGTACCAGATCAACCTTCGAGTGAACAGATCCGTGAATTTGTCATTGCCGGCCATAGCAATTTTGAAAAAGTCAAGACCCTGTTGGCTGAATTGCCGGGACTGCTCAACGTTGCACAACCTTGGAGCGAAAGTGATCACGAGACGGCGCTCCAAGGGGCGGCGCATGTGGGCAATGTCGCCATTGCCGAATATCTGCTTGCCCAAGGCGCGCCACTAGATATCTGCACAGCCGCAATGTTGGGGCGTCAAGCAGCGGTCGAACGTTTTGTCCAAAGCGATGCAAATGCGCTTCAGGCAACCGGCGGCCACGGTATCCCACTTCTGACCCATGCCAGCCTCAGCGGCAACGTGGCCCTCGTGCAGTGGCTGGTGCAACAGGGCGCGCAAAGCGGCATTTCCGCCGCGCTCCACAATGCCGTGAGCAGAGGCTATCCTGAGCTTGTTCGTTGGTTGCTCGAAAATAGTAGTCCAGATCTGGCCTGGAAAAACTTTCAAGGCAAAACAGCATTGACGGTTGCTACAGAAAATGGCGATGCGCTCAATGAGCAACTGCTGCGCGCGCATGGTGCAACCGAATAATTATACGCAAAATCTAACCGACCGAGCTACTTCCACCTGAATCCGATCCTATGCAACCAGCCGAATTTGCCCAACAGCTACAAGCAAACATTGCTCGCGTGATCATCGGCAAACAGAATGCCGTTGAATTGATGCTGGTCGCCCTGCTCTGCGATGGCCACATCCTGCTCGAAGATGTACCCGGCATTGGCAAAACGACCCTCGCCAAGGCCTTGGCGCGCAGCATTGATTGCAGCTTCGCGCGCATTCAGTTCACGCCGGATCTACTGCCCAGCGATGTGACGGGGATTAACTACTACAATCAAAAGGTGCAAGAATTTCAATTTCGTCCAGGGCCGGTCTTTCATCAACTCTTGCTGGGTGACGAGATCAACCGCGCCACCCCGCGCACACAATCAAGTTTGCTTGAGGCCATGCAAGAGAAGCAGGTGACGCTGGATGGCGAAACGCTGGCGTTACCTTCGCCTTTTTTGGTGATCGCCACCCAAAACCCGATTGAACTCGAAGGCACCTTTCCCCTGCCCGAAGCCCAGTTGGATCGCTTTCTGCTGCAAATTCAATTAGGCTATCCAACCGCAACCGAAGAAGAAGAAATCCTGCTGCGCTATGAACGGCAAGATCCGCTGGCCGAACTACAGGCGGTGACAGATGCGGCCACCATCTCGGCCTTGCAAGCGCAGGTGCGTGCGATACACATCAACGCCGATGTACGTCGCTACATTTTGGCGATCGTGCGCCAGACGCGTGAACACGCCTCCGTACAACTGGGCGTTTCGCCGCGCGGCACATTGGCTCTCTACCGCGCTAGCCAAGCACTGGCCGCCCTGCGCGGTCGCGACTATGTGATTCCCAGCGATGTCAAGCAGTTGTGCGCGGCGGTGCTCACCCATCGCATCCACACCAGTGCCCAGACACGGCTGCGCGGGCGCACACCCACACAGATTATTGCCGAAATTGTCGCAGCCGTTCCCGCGCCAGTTGCCTCCTAGTACAATTGGGCGTAGATACCACGGCAGTTAATCAGGCACGTTACTCGTGTACATCATGGTAAAAATAGGGTACCTTATTTACGTCGGGATCTACTAGCCACGGCCCATGTGCGCAAACAATTGCTCGATCAGCACCTCGCTCTTGATTGCTTGTATGCGCAGCAACGAACAATTTACCCCCCTCAGCACGCATGATGGGGCCTGCAATTTTATTGGCAATATGGGCACTATCCTCGCCTTTGTAACCCCGCGTTATGGCAATGGACCTTTTCATCTTGTCGTGCCGCCAGCCATGCTCACCCAGATAAAAGCACAAACCCAGTTGCAGCTACGCGATGGCATCATCACCGCCGGCCCCGTCACCTTGCCCTTGCATGATCTTGCCTGCTGGGATTCTCACCTGCCCACCTTACTTGACCTATCACCCCATAACTATGGGTTGCTCGATAAACACTATCGAAAGGTCGGCCAACCCGCGCTAGGGTTTGTCCAACTGGATCAGAATGAACCTTTTATAACTACAACTGCTACTACGCCAGTCGGGCAGTATAAACTGCGTGCGCAAAAAGCAACTGCGCTGCTCCACTCAGGACTACACGAAGAAAATCCACGCTTGCTCACAATGGCGACAGAATTACTGGCGGGGTTAGGACCTGGATTGACACCGGCAGGTGATGATTTTTTATTGGGCTTGCTGGCGGCAGTTTATGCACTCCGGCCCCAATTCACGAAAATACGCTGGGAAAAGTTACACACCTACGCTAGCCAAATCGCCACGCTGGCGGCCCCGCGCACAACCCAACTGAGCGCGGCTTGGCTCACCGCGGCGGGCACAGGCGCGTTCGGTGAAGCATGGCACCACTTGATCCGCGCGCTAAATGGCGACAGTTTGCCAGCAATTATCGCGAGCACCGATCGCATTCTCGCGACCGGTGCCACTTCTGGGGCCGATGCGTTGGGTGGTTTTTTGTTTGGCTGGCGGGTGTTGTTACAGGCGGGAAAACAAAAAAACCGGTGACAAGCTGCGCTTGCCACCGTCTCATGGGCTATTGCTGCACATAGCGCACATAGAGTTCACGCGTGCGCTCCTCTGCGGTCAGGTCGAAGATAGCTGGCGGACCAACGGGCGTGCTCGCCTCGTCAATCAACTGTATCTCCCAGCGCCCGGCTTGCGGCTCGACAAACACCACGGTCATATTGGCAAAGCGCGTATAGGGGCCGGGCTCATTGCGTGTCTGGATCGGGATGCCGCCAATCGATACTTCATCAACGGCCAAAGGTTCGTCATCGTGCCGCACCTGCAACGTATAGCCAGCCAGGCCATAGGTGGCGGGCGAGTAGACATAGAGATAAATCCGCACCACATCGGCCGCCAGTGAATCGGTCGGAAATTTCTCCGCAGCTTCCAATGTAAACACAAAGGCAGGGGTAGCGGTCGGTTCGAGGGTTGGCGTTGCGGCGGGTGTATCCGTTGGGACAGGTGTTTGTGTTGCGGCGGGTGTATCGGTCGGGGCGGGCGTAGTGGCTTCAATAACAGGCGTATCGCTAACCGGCGGGGGAGCCAGGGTTGGCGTCGCTGGCACTGCGGCTGGCGCCTGTGTCGTTGGCACTTGTGCTTGGGGCGCTTGACCGATTGGCGTGGGCGTCCACGTGGGCACAGGTGTGCGCGTGGGTTCCGCTTGACCAAAGCTACAACCACTCAGCAACAACCCAAGCAGCACAGAAGATAGAGCCAAACGCACGGTTGCGTACACACCTTGGCGAGCCAGCTTTTGTTGCCCGCGTGCGGCAGCGAAGATGATCCAAAAGATTTTCAAAACATGATACCGGAATTTGCGCCATGACACAGCAGGACATGGGAGGGAAAGGGTCCGACGTTGCGCTAAGTCACCCATGATTGCACGGTCTCCTAACATCCGTCATTTAAGTCCGTCACTTCTTCCAAATAATTAACCCAAGTTGTGACCTTAGATTTTTGCGTATAGAAATCGTTTTTTGATCGACTACCAGAGAGAAATCAAAAAAAACAATGCACTTTTAACTTGATGAAACCGGTACTACTTACTCAGCCATTGATCTAGATTTTAAGACGATAGAGCACTAAGTGGCATGTAGCTTGCGATTTTTGCTTCAAATCATCAATGCACCATAATCGAAACACACGCTGGTCAGTTCAAAAAATCGATAGACCTTATTCCGATTTAATTTTGTACACGCGTAGGTGCGGTTTGTAACCGCACAATCTGGGTGGAGTCAGCTTTGTGCGGTTACAAACCGCACCTACCAGAACCACCACACCCTGTTTGTTTTGTCGCCCAAAGAACAAATCGGCATAATCTCTGATGATTACGCGCAGTATTTCATGGTCACAACTTGGGTTA
>DAOTTR010000160.1:0-5307 GCA_034437715.1 Caldilineaceae bacterium | reverse complement strand
GAGACAGCCTCTATTGTACAAGAGGATAGGGCTGTGCCCAAATCGATAAAATCGGCTAACCAGGGGGTGTGGTATAATGAGGAGGTTAAATAGTCAAGTGGTCGGGTGGTCGGGTGGTCGTTCGTTATTACGCCAATGACAAGAGATAACCAAAGGAGGTCTGGCATGTTTCATGCGGCGATTTATGAGAATTCGCAATCGGCTGGCGTTGGGGTGCTCGAAATTGTCAGCGGAGGAATCGAGCAGCGCGAGGGCGAATCACCGCGCAGATTTGTCCCCCTTCAACGCAGCGAGTTGCGCGGCGCGATTGTCGGCCCCTTTGCCGAGCTACGGTTGCGTCAAGTTTTTGGCTATACCAGCGCAGTCTGTGCCCAAACGCTGGAGGCTATGTACCGCTTTCCCTTGCCAGGTGACGCAGCGGTCACCCAGGTTACGGTACATTTTGGCGACGTTGCGATCATGGCGACACTGCAAACGCGTGCAGCAGCGGAAGCAGAATATGCTGAAGCCAAAGCGGCGGGCCGTCAAGCTGCGCTGGCCACGCGTGAAGCGCCCGATGTCTTCACCTTGCAGATCGCTGGCCTCCAACCCGATCAACCGATTACCGTGGAAACCAGCTATATTCAACTGGCGCGCAACGAAGGCACACGGTGGAGTCTGCGCGTGCCCCTCACCACCGCGCCGCGCTATACACGCGGCGATGAACATGGCTCGCGCCCAGCCGCTGGGCAGCCGTTGGCGCTATTACGTGATCCAGGTCATCGCTTTGCGCTCGATTTGCAAATGCGCAAGACCAGTACAGTGACCAGCCCCACCCATACGCTGGCTGTGACGACAACCAACGGTGACAGCCAGATCACGTTACAGGACGGCGAAACGATTCCCGATCGCGATTTTGTGCTGCAATGGATAGGGCAACAAGAAGAGGAGACACCCCAGCTTACGCTGGTCAGCCAGGCAGCCGATGACGGGCAGCTCTACTTTTTGGCACAAGTAACCCCACCACGCCGCGCTCCCCAAGCACCCCTGCCCCGCGAAGTGATTCTCCTGGTCGATCATTCGGGTTCTATGAGCGGCCCCAAGTGGGCGGCTGCTGATTGGGCCGTCGAACGCTTTCTGGGCGACTTGCAGGAAATCGATCACTTTGCGCTGGGCATTTTCCACAACACCACCCGTTGGTTTGCGCCGGAGTTGCAGCGCGCAACGGGGCAGAGGGTGACCGAAACGATTGGCTGGCTCAAGCAAAACAGTGACAGCGGCGGCACCGAGTTGGGTGTGGCGCTGGAACAAGCACTGCGCTTGCCACACATCGCCGGCCAAGCAGCGCGTCATGTTCTGATCTTGACCGATGCCGCGGTCACCGATGCCGACCGCATTTTGCGGCTGGCCGATCAGGAGCAAGCGACATCCCCCAAACGGCGGATTAATGTCATTTGCATCGACGCCGCGCCCAACGCATTTCTGGCCCAGGAACTGGCCGAACGCGGCGGTGGGGTTGCTAAATTTTTGACCAGCGATCCGCAACAACAGGACATTACCACCGCATTGGATGAAGTGCTGGCCGCGTGGGCGACGCCAATCGCGGTCGATCTGCAACTCGTTATTCACGATCCGCATGTCGAGCTAGGGGATCAACATGCGCTGCTCGAACACACAGCGCAGACTACGGTGGTCGATCTGGGTGATCTCATGGGCAGCCAGACGCGCTGGATGATTGGGCGGCTACCCCAAACGAGCGCTGAACCAGTAGGGGTTGATCTGCAACTGGCCGATGGCAACCGGCTTGCACAAAATCAAATCGCGCGGCAACCACAGGCAACGCCAACCAATCTACGTGCGCTCTTTGGCGCACGCCGCGTCAATGGCCTAGAATATCTGGTGAATGCCGGGTTGCCGCCCGCACAAGTTGCGGCACAGCTTACGCGCTTAGGTTATGATGCGACGTTGATTTTGGGCGATCAAGCGGCACAAACGCCCCCCATCTATGCCGAGAATGCGCGCCAACAACTGGCCGCTGCCCTGCGCAAATTACTGGCACAGGAGGCATTGCGCTATGGATTGGCTTCGACGGAGACGGCCTTTGTGGCAACCCGCCAAGAAGCAGGCCAACGGGTGCAAGGTCACGTCGCCGTCGCCAATGCGTTGCCAGCTGGTTGGGCAGAGGGATTTGCCACGCGTGGCTCTGTTGCGGGCGTTGCGCCCATGGTGCGCACGATGGCCGCAATGCCCATGTCCGCTGTGATGCCTGCCCCGGCCATGCACTTGTCGACTGGGTTGGGCAGACCAACTGTTGCCAAGGCGGCACCAAGCGGAGCGCCACCCGGTGCCAGCGGTTTACCCATGCCGCGCGGGGTGGGCAGCGCGGGGGGTGAGGCAGTTGTCTTCCAAGGGGAAATTACCGGCACAGCGCGCGAGTTGATACTTTATTCGTCGGCGCACGAAGCGAAACTGCCCGCAGCAATCACATTGACGGGCATTGTCTTGCGTCCTCTGCCGGTGATAGAAAGCGCATCAGCCATTACGCCGAATACGCCTGACGTTGCCCAGCAAGTGGATCGGGATGTGCTTATCCAGCTTTTTATTGGTGATCTGGCAACGCCACGGGCGCATATTCGCCTGCAAGATCTGCTGCGCTATGGTGCGCGGCCATTGAATCTCTATCGCGCGGCAGACGAACCGATTCAGCTTCAACTGGTCGATCCTGCGGGCTGGTTGCAAGCGCATCCCTTGCGTTTTGCACTCGTGTTGCAGTGGTGAGACAGGTAGCAGGTAGCAGGTGGCAAGTAAAGGACAGTTTATCCATTCACTATTCCTTGCTACCTGCTACCTGCTACCTGCTACCTACTTTTGTCTACGCCGACCACCTATGCTAGAATTTTGGGGCTTATGGCGCTGATTATCTTTCTCATTTCACCACTGGGTCCATCACTGCTACTCGTATTGGGTGCGATTTTGTCGCTCACGATTGGGCGCTGGCTCCGCCGGGCAGAATGGTTGGCCGGGGTAGCGCTGCTCTTTATTGGCATGGCCGGGTGGTTATTACTTTTCTTGCGCTCCCAAGTCGCGGTCGTCCCCACCTTCAGTCATCCTTGGCGTCCCATCTTACAAGTTGGCACCAACCTCTACTGGATCAGCGACGGCTGGAACTGGTATATTGCCGGTCTGGTGCTGCTGCTGGGTGGATTGGGCATTTTGCTTGATCTGAATAGCGATTATATACAGCAGGGGCGGCGCATTCATACTTCGCTCGCCGTACAACTCGCCGTCTTGGCGGCAGCGCTGCTCTTTGTCAGCAGCGGCAATCTGTTGACTGCGATCTTGACTTGGGTACTATTGGATGTTTGCATCTTGCTGCGCAGCACCACGCGTCCGCTCGTCGCGAACTTGCAGAGTGATGCGCCGATTGAGCATCATCGCGGGCTGAGTTTGCTGGGTGCCATGTTGTTGTTGATCGCACTGCTGCCAGCGGGCCCTACGGGTCCTGGTCAGGAATTTCAGGGGGGCACACTGCCGGTCGAATCGGTGCTGCTGCTGGCATTGGCGGCGTTGATCCGCGCGGGGGTCTACCCCTTTCACCTATGGCTGCTGCCCGAAAGGCGCGCCCAGGTGACAGTGGCCGAGCGACTCTTGGAGCAGATGGTGCCGACGCTCTGTGGATTGTGGCTGCTGGGCTGGACCTATGGCTTGGGTCGTGATTATATTTTGTTGCGGCTGGATGTATTGGCTGTCTTTTTGCTGGCGTTATTGGGCAGCGCCGTGGCGGCCTGGACCGCAACCAACCAAAACGATCATCATTCCTTTGTGTTGATATCATCGGCGGGCTTGGCCGCGTTGACCGGCGCGCTGACCTATAGCGAAGGCCCTAGCGCCATGATCTGGCCGACCACGGCCTTTGCCCTGGGGGGCGGCTTGTGGCTCGTTGGCGAACGCGTCTGGCAGGGCTGGGGCTGGACGTTGCCGGTGAGCATTGGTGCGCTGACGCTGGCTGGGGTGCCGCTGACGCCGGGCTTTCTGGCCCAACCGTCACTGGCTCGGTTGTGGGAACCGGGCAGCATTTACCAATTGCTCTTTGTGATCTATGTGCTTGCCCAAGGCCTACAAATTGCGGCGCTACTGCGTAGCTGGGAAGATGTCGAACGGCCAACGCCGACTGATCTGCTACCCAACGGGGCCAAAGCGCGCCTGCTCGTTGCCAGTGTGGCCCTTGGTTTGCCATTGGCGATTGCTGGGTTTCTGCCGCGGGCCGTGGCGGCCCTGGCCAGTATGCCCAATGCGATCCCGCCAGGGTTGGGCGATCCACCGAGCATTGTTGCCAAAGAAGGTACGATCTGGTTTACCTTGGCCGCGCCGCTGTTGTTAGGATTTGGGTTGGTCTGGCTGCGGCCTAAAATTTGGCATGTGATCGGCGGAAGTGCCAATCGGCTACAGACGTTGATTCAATTGAATTGGCTCTTCAATTCCGGCTGGTGGGTATTGCAATATACCAGCGAACTTTGGGGCAATGTAACGCGCGTGGTCGAAGGGGCTGGCTATATGGGATGGTTGCTGGTTTTCGCGCTGCTTGGCTATCTGTTAATGAATTAATTTATGGAATCCTTGATCGCGTGGCTCCTCGTTACTTTTAATTTTTTTGCCTCTGGCCTGGGGATATTGACGATCGCTGGTATTACAGTGATCATGCTCCTGTTCTGGGAATGGCGCACGCTCTTGATTGGGCTGTGTGTGATTCAACTGGGCATGGCGGTGCTGGTGGCCAGCGTCTACCAAGTCAACTTACAGTGGGCACAGGTACAGATTCTGGTCACACTATTGAGCGCGGGCATGCTCGGTCTATCGGCGCGCCAAATTCGTTTTGCCATTCCCTATCAACGCCCCGGCGCTTGGTTTGTGCGCGTCATGGCGGTTGCACTGCTGCTGATCTGTTGGCAACTCTTTGATTTTGATCTGGCATTGCCAACGATTGTGCCGCCCTTTACCCAAATTTTTCTCTGGCTTGCGCTGTGCGCGCTGATCATGCTTGGGTTGGGCGACACACCGCTTTTTACAGGGGTCGCCCTCTTGCTCTGGTTTATTCCGGTGCAGGCGTTTATTCAAATTTTACTGCCGGAATTTCGGCTCTTTGTCTTGATCGGCATGGTGCAACTGCTAACGGCCTTGGCCTGTAGCTATCTCATGTTAACGGCGCGGCTACCCGTTTTTGAAAGTGTCAATGCACCTACGGATGTTGCCTTTTCGACCGGCGCTACGCCAACACAAAGGGCCTTGAATGCCCCAAGCCCACTGCCACCGCAACAACCAGCCCAGCCC
>DAOTTR010000159.1:0-23067 GCA_034437715.1 Caldilineaceae bacterium | reverse complement strand
GCTATGCGCCTGCCGCCCCAGGAATTTGCCAAGCGTATCCTCTCGCCCTGGCAACAGTTGCGCAGTGGCGTGGCCTATGCCAATAGCATAGAGCAGGTGCGTGCCCTGCTGCTGATGGCTTTTGTGCTCAGTTGCTTTGGTATTACCTACAGCACGATTCTACCAGCCTTTGTCGATAAGGTATTGCACCAAGATGCGACAGCGTTTGGTGCGCTGAATACGGCAGCAGGCATCGGGGCAATTGTCACAGCCTTTCTGATCGCCCGCTACGGTGATAACGGCCAGCGCGGGCGTTGGTTAACCTGGAGTGCCGTGGCTTTCCCGGTGGTGCTTTGCATCTTTGCCTTGAATCGTGTCTACCCCATCTCGTTGGTCCTGGGTGTGCTGCTGGGCATGGGCTTTATGAGCCAATTCACCCTGATCAACACGCTCTTGCAGACCAATATCAGTGATGAGATGCGCGGTCGCGTCATGAGCCTCTATACCCTTACCTTCTTTGGCTTCACCCCCTTTGGTAATTTAGCCATGGGGGCAGTGGCGCAACGCTGGGGACTCAGCAATGCCATGGCCGGCAGCGCGCTGATCGCCTTTGTACTCGCTGTTTATGTGCTCTATAAAACCCCGCAACTCCGCCAGTTGGCCTAACCACCAGGGTGGTCCGAAGATTTTTCGGGATCACCCTGGTGCTTTACTTTTGGATAAATTTCAGTATAGAAACCGCATTTGCACCAGGCTCACTTCCTCACCTTGCTATCTTCCTACGAAAAATTAGCGATTTTGTCACAAATTTTGTACAATCATCGGACAAAGTTATGCAACCGCTTGCATCAGCCAAGCGCGGCGCGGCCATTCCACGCTTTACATGAAGGAGTCATCAGTCATCATGAACATTATTGGTAAATTATCGGTTTTTCCCAAAATTCCTGAGCCGATTGCGCGCTTGCACGAACTCGCCTACAATCTTTGGTGGAGCTGGGAACCAGCCGCCCAGGAGCTCTATGCCCAAATCGACGCCGATCTCTGGCGACGCACCAACCAGAATCCGGTCAAATTTTTGCGCAACGTCCATCAACAACGCCTGGATGCCGCCGCCGCCGACCCCGCCTATGTGCAGGCGTTGGCGGCCGTCATGGCCGACTTTGACGCCTATATGAGCGCGACCCAGGGCGATTGGTTTACCAGTCACTATGCCGACAAGCGCGACCAAACCATTGCCTATTTCAGCGCTGAATTTGGTCTACACGAGGCGTTGCCCATCTATAGTGGCGGCCTGGGCGTGCTCAGTGGCGACCACTGCAAAGAAGCCAGCGATCTCAATCTGCCATTTATTGGCGTGGGCTTTCTCTATCCCCAAGGTTATTTCACCCAGCGCATCGATCCGACGGGGCTGCAACAAGCCGAGTATGAAAAGATCGATTTTGCCGAAATGCCGGTGACCCCGGCGCTGGATCGCCAGGGGCGCGAGGTGCTGATCAATGTGGATCTGCCAGGGCGCACGGTCTATGCCAAAGTGTGGCGGATTCAGGTGGGGCGGATTCCCATCTTCCTCATGGACACCGACGTGCCCCGCAATGCTCCCCAGGATCGCGAGCTGAGCGCGCGCCTCTATGGCGGTGACCGCGAAATGCGCATCAGCCAAGAAGTGGTCCTGGGCATTGGGGGCGTGCGCGCTGTGCGTGCGCTGGGCTATAATCCAGCCGCGTGGCACATGAATGAGGGCCACAGCGCCTTTTTGGGCTTGGAACGCATCCGTGAATTGGTGCAGGGCCAGGGGCTTTCCTTTCAAGAAGCTGTCGAGGCGGTGCGCGCCAATGCTCTCTTCACCACCCATACACCAGTGCCGGCGGGCAATGACGCCTTTGCCTTTGAAATGGTGGAAAAGTTCTTCTGGCAATATTGGGGCCAATTGGGCATCGATCGTGACCGCTTTATCGGCTTTGCCCGCCAAGAGTTGCCATGGGGCCCCCAATACAGCATGACGGTGTTAGCGATTCGCCTCAGCAGCTATGCCAATGGGGTGAGCAAGCTGCATGGCGAGGTCAGCCGCGACATGTGGCAATTTTTGTGGCCCGACACGCCTGTCGCCCAGACACCGATTGGGCATATTACCAATGGTGTCCATACCAAAACCTGGCTGGCCCCCGAGTTACGTACATTATACAGCCACTATCTGCCCGCCAACTGGCTCGAAGAAGTGGACAACCCAACCGTCTGGGCGGCGCTGGATCAGGTTCCCGACGGCGAGCTGTGGGAAGTGCATCAGCAGCGCAAGGAGATTATGGTAGCGGCTGTCCGCTGGCGCGCCCAGGAACAGTATCTGCGCTATGGCGAAGGCACGCGCCGCTTACAGCAAGCCGGACAATTGCTCAATCCCCAGGCGCTGACGCTGGGCTTTGCCCGCCGCTTTGCCACCTATAAACGCGCCACGCTGATCTTCCGCGATGAAGCGCGCTTGTTGCGCCTGCTCAACGACCCCGATCGACCCCTGCAAATTGTCTTTAGCGGCAAGGCCCATCCCGCCGACGACCCTGGCAAAAGTTTGATCCAGCAAATCTATCAACTGAGCCAACGGCCTGAATTTATGGGCAAGATTGTCTTTGTCGAAAATTATGATATGAATGTGGCGCGCCAGTTGATCGCCGGCGTCGATGTCTGGCTCAATAACCCGCGTCGCCCGCACGAGGCCAGTGGCACCAGTGGCGAGAAGGCCGCGCTCTGTGGCATTCCCAACTTTAGCATCCTCGATGGCTGGTGGGTGGAAGGCTACGACGGCAACAACGGCTGGTCGATCGGTGAGGAGCGCGAGTACAAAGATGAGGCCACCCAGGACGAAGCTGATGCGCTCAGTCTCTATGCCACGCTGGAAGATGAGATCATTCCGCTCTTCTATGCGCGCGATGCCCAGAGCGTGCCAACAGGCTGGCTGGCCAAGATGAAGAATGCGATCCGCACCTGCGCGCCCCAATTCAGTATGCGGCGCATGGTCAAGGAATATGCGATCAACTATTACCTGCCTGCCGCGGCCAATGCCGGCGCGTTTACGGCCAATAACTTTGCGCTGGCGCGTGAACTAGCCGCCTGGAAAGCGCGCTTGACCCAACAGTGGAACGCGCTGCATCTGCAAGCTGCGATCGGGAGCGTCAAGCAGATTACGGTGGGCGAGCCGTTGCAGGTCAACGCGCGGGTCTGGTTGAATGGCGTGCCCGAGGGCGAAGTCGCAGTCGAGTTGTTATCGGGCACCGTCAATCGCCAGGGGCAGTTGACCGCACCCCAGGTGACCGCCATGCAAGTAGTGGGCCAGGAAAACAGCGCCCAACTCTATCAAGCCCAGGTGACACCAACCGATAGCGGCGTCATCAACATCGGTGTGCGTGCCCGCCCCCGCCACCCAGGGTTGATTCACCCCAACGAAACCGGCGTCAGTCGCTGGGCGTAAGGTTGATGAGAAAGCTAGTACAGTTGGGCGTAGATACCACGGCAGTTAATAAGGCACGTTACTCGTGTACATCATGGTAAAAATAGGGTACCTTATTTACGCCGGGATCTACTAGAATATGCTACATATTTATTCGGTTACACCCTCAATTCACCGTCACCGGTTGCCAGTTCTGTTCGTCGGGATAGAGTGCCAGGAACTGTCCATCATTCGTGCCGATAAACAACTGGTAGCGCCCGCCGGCCAGCAGCGGCGAGATTTCTAGGACGCGTAGGGCGTTGGCATAGGCGCGCGGCTGCTGGATTGTCGCTTGCCACCGGCTCCAGCTACGCCCATTATCACTGGTGCGCCAGAGATGATAGTCGCTAAGAGCATAGATCACCCCATCGGCAGCCACGTCAATGGCATAAGTCGGCGCGGGCAGCAAGGTGAGCACCCATTCGCCCTCTGCCAAGGGCAACCCGATCGGTAACCAGCTTTCCCCGTGATCGGGACTATAGGCCAGCCCATGATCGCCTTCACGAATACGTACAGGTAAATTAAACGCGGTTTGTTCGGGAAAATCTGGCAGAGAAGCGAGTGACTGTGTCAACTGGCTCTCTGATGTGCCTGTCGCCACCACAGACCACGTTATGCCATTATCTGTCGAACGTTGCCAAGATTGTCCGACCTCGCCGCTGACTACTTGATGATAATTGGCTTTGACCCAGAGCGTCTGATCGCTGCCAAAGCGCGGCGACAGGCGTAGATCGGTAATCCGCAAATGTGTCAACCCTTGCCAGCGTGGTTGCCAGCTATTGCCGCCGTCGGTCGAGCGTAGGACACCTTCACCCCGCCCCTCATTGCGATAACCCGCGGCAAAGATTGTGCGATCCAGCGCATAGTAGGGCGAGAAACGCACTTGCAGCGTGAGGGGTTCGGCGGTTGGTAAACCACCGCGCAATTGGTGCCACTGCTGGCCACCATCGGTCGAACGCAAGAGGATGCCTTGATCAAGCAAGAGCAGGAGTGTTTGGTCATGCGTATAGTCCGGCGAAGGCAAAACCCCCACGATTGCGTGCCCAGCCGGTGACATGGCAAGCGGAGCTTGCTTGGCCGCGGGCAGACCACCCTGTTGATCAATCACGCGTAGGGCACTCGCCGGACCACGCGTATAGAGCAAGCCCTGGGCTTCGTTATAGGTAAAGATACAACCCTCTGGCCACTGCCCAATCGGTGTGAGCGTTGCCAGATCCAACACGGTGCCGCCGGCGAGATAGGCCTGTGCGGTTTGCAGATTAATGAAGCGCGCCAGGATACCATCGCGCCAGCTTATCGCCGCCCCAGTATCGTCATAGATCATCAGATTCGTAAAGCTCACATAGCGGTGAAATGCATAGGTACGATAGGTCTGCCCCATGATGGGCGCGAGCAGCATTCTTTCACTGCCACAATCGCCTTGCAATTCGGGTAAACCGGCAAGGTCAGTGAGCGGTTCCAGCGTGGTTGCATCAAAGAAATGGGGTGGTACTGTAAAGTCACAGCCGCCGCCTGGGCAGTGTGGACGCACATAGATGGCGATCAAATTGGCTTCGGGGAAGAGATGTAGCGCATCTGCCCAGGTGCAGCCATTACACCACGCCATCGACTGCTCGGCCAATTCCGGGAACAGATCCGTTGCCGCCGTTGGCTGTTCGGGATCAAGCGCATAGACCGTATGCGCCATGATCAAGAGTTCATGGCGCAATGGATTGTAAAAGGGCACGCCAGTTTGCGGCAGTTCACGGATGGGGCGCAAAGTTGTGCCGTCATAGATACGCACCCCGATGTTCTCAGCTTCTGGGTGAATAGCAATCGCTTCACCGACAAAAAGTCGATTCTGTCGCGCGTCAACCGCAATGTGACGACCTGGCAGCAGACCAATGATAGTATGGTTGGTGGTGTCGATCACCGTAATGACATTCTGCCCTGCTTCGGGAAAATGAGTGCCGCCCGGCGCGGCATAAAGCCGCTGATGCAGCGGATCGAGTATCAGTTCGCCACCCATTGCACGTAACGTGGCCAACACCGCATAGCTGTCATCATCAATAATATAGAGATTACCCGCCGCGTCAGTCACATAGAGACGCTGCATGGCGCGATCATGGCGCAAGTCCAACAAGGTGCCATTCGACGCCGCTAAGGGCAAATCCATAACGACACGTGGCAGTGGTGACTGAAAAGCAAGCGGTGGTTGAGGGCCAGTCCGCCCAGCAATGATTGGTAGTTGCGTATAGGTACAAGCAACCAGCATGACTAGCACCCCCCATAAAAATAATCCATTTTTGATTAGTTGCATAGATTGTTTGATTGTTTCCATATTTGTAGAATGGCGATATCAACTTGCAATGTGCATGGTGTATATCGCTATCTTCAATGCAGTGTGCTACCGACCTTGTCAATGAACATGATATCATTATACTTGTATAAAAAAGCGGCTGTTACTTGCATATTAGAATTATTGCTGATCCAGTTCAGTCGGACTGCCATCACGTCTCAACAAAAGCACCTAAATAGAAGCAAAGAGTTGACAATATGAACAGTGCCCTTTCCGATCTGCTGATTCTTGATCTATCGCGTGTATTAGCTGGCCCCTATGCGACGATGATGCTCGGTGACCTAGGCGCACGCGTGCTGAAAATTGAGCAGCCAGGCCAGGGCGATGATACGCGCCGTTGGGGGCCACCCTTCACCGCGAATGGCGAAAGCGCATATTTTCTCTGCGTCAACCGCAACAAAGAGAGCATGACCCTCAACCTCAAAACCGCAGAGGGGCGCGCGCTTCTGGTGGAGTTGGTCCGGCGCGCAGATGTTTTGGTGGAGAATTTTAAGGTGGGTATGTTGGTAAGTTTAGGGTTGGACTACTTATCGCTACACGAAGTAAATCCAGGACTAATTTACTGCTCGATCACCGGCTATGGGCAAACCGGCCCCTACGCCCACCGGCCTGGCTATGACATTGCAATTGCCGCCGAAGCGGGCATCATGAGCATCACCGGGCCGGTGGATAGCGCTGAAGGCCCTGGTGAACCCTACAAGGTGGGCGTGGCGATTGTGGACATTACCGCGGGCATGAATGCGGCAATTGCCATCCTGGCGGCCCTGCACCATCGCACGCAGAGCGGCCAAGGGCAGCACATTGATATCGCTCTCTTTGACACACAACTGGCCTGGTTGGCTAATGTCGCCAGCAGCTACCTAGTTTCCGGCGAAGCACCCAAACGCTACGGCAACGCCCATGCTGCGATTGTACCCTACCAAACCATGCCCACCGCCGATGGCTGGATTATGCTGGCCGTAGGCAACGATCGCCAATTCGCTCGTCTATGCGAAACGATTGGCAAGCCAGAATGGGCAACCGATGCACAATTTGCCACCAACCCGGCGCGCGTCCAGCACCGGCAACAGATCATCCCCGCATTGGAAGCCATCTTCCGCACGCGCAACAAGGATGAGTGGCACACGGCCCTAACCGCCGCCGAAGTGCCGTGCAGCCCGGTCAATGATATTCCCACGGCGCTGGCCGATCCGCATACCGTTGCCCGCGATATGGTGCAAACCATCACCCATCCAGTCACAGGCGTCATCCCCCAGATTGGCCCCGCGCCCAAATTGAGCGCCACACCGGCCCAAATTCGCAGCGCTCCCCCACTACTAGGTGAGCATACAGACACGATTCTCGCCGCTATGCTTGACTACACGAATGAAAAAATCGGTGACCTGCGCGCCAAGGGAGTGATCTAATCGTGAAGCGAGCGACGACGCATCAAGCAGAAGCGCCAGCCGGCAACGCGGGCATGGGCCAGCTACTCGTATTGGCCGCCACACTATTTTGGGGCACCACCGGCACCGCACAAGCCTTTGCGCCAGCGGGGGCTCATCCACTGGCCATCGGCGCGATCCGGCTGGCGATTGGTGGGGTCACCCTGCTGCTGGTAGCCCTGCTACGCGGCCTGTTGCGCGAGCAACAAGGCTGGCCCAAAGGTGCGACCTTGGCCGCGGCAGCGAGCATGGCGCTCTATCAGCTCTGCTTTTTCACCGGCGTCGCCCGCACCGGCGTGGCGATTGGCACCATGGTCGCGATTGGCAGTTCTCCCATTTTGGCCGGGGCGCTAGGGTTGTGGCTGCGCCAGGAACGCCCCAGCGGTCGCTGGTACAGTGCGACCTTATTGGCCGTTGTTGGCTGCATCTTGTTGGGCATGTCGTCGGGCGAAATCGAGGGCGATGTCGTGGGCACCCTGTTGGCACTGGGGGCGGGCTTGGCCTATGCGCTCTATGCCGTGACCAGCAAGGGCATCCTCGAACGCCATCACCCCGATGCCGTGGTGGGCGTCGTCTTTGTGTTGGGCGCGATTATGCTATCACCCCTGCTGTTTTGGGTGGATCTACGCTGGCTGGCCGCGCCGCGTGGCTTGGCCGTCGCCCTGGAACTGGGCTTGTTGGCCACCGCCGCGGCCTACACCCTCTATGCGCGCGGCCTCACCCGCATCCCCGTTGCCACCGCGGTCACCTTGTCCCTGGGCGAGCCGCTGATCGCTACCCTGCTGGCCGTGGGCCTGCTGGGCGAACGGTTGCCAGCCGTGGCATGGGGTGGTGTCGCCCTGCTCTTTGCCGGTTTGCTCTGGTTGAGCAGCGAACGAGCACGAAGTTGATAGTTCAATTTACGCGCACATCTCAGCCAGAGAATACACTGCGCCAGAAATATCTAATCGATCAGCGATGAATGCTTGACGCAGGAGTAGATCGGGAATGTATTGATCGTATTTGTCGATTTCATAATCAATCCTCGTAGTATGAGTTAACAGCATTTCAGGGGTAGGCGGCGAGGCAACGATCTGGCATAAGCGCGCATGGAGTGATTGGTGATCCGTATCAGTTGTTCTAACTTCCAGGTAAAAAGGTGACCTGTCGCTCTGAATTTGAAGACCAGCATGAGCTAGCAATCTGGCTAGTGTTTTCACCGTTTTTGTTCCTTGCCAAGGTAACAGCAAGGTTGCGTTATTGCTTAGTGGTAGCATAGAACGATTAAGTAGGTCACTATGGCGGGCTAGTTGACGTGTCTCATCTAGGCGCTGTTGTGCATGGGGCAACAAATATCCATAGTCTACATCTTCGCGCAGAATTTCGCGGATGCGTTGCATAATGCGGCCATGGATCTCAATGTCGCCACCTGTCCACAACGTTTTTGTTTTGCCGCGTGCTGGTTCAACAAAGATCACGCGCTTATCAGGATTAATATCAATAACTTTCCAAGCTTGCCCCGCCAATGCCAATCGGTCAGCAAGGGCAGGCATTGATTGAATTGTGCCAATAATACGTGAGCCAAAGATGACTTGATACGCTATTTCATCTTTAAATGTAGCATAGAAATGATAGTGATTGATGAGTTTCTCGCCAGCCAACCCTACGATCAAGCCACTTGTTTCAGTTTTTTCAACATGGTCGCTCTGGATCAAGTGACGCAAAAATTCACGATAGTGATCCAACGTTACTGCTTGAAAGGGTGATAACGTCAAGACTTGCTCGGCCAAGGCAGCAGGCGTTAATTCGGTATGCGCGGCTAGAATGCTCATCGTCTGGTGATACAGCAAACTTAAAGGCAAGTGCGGAATGGATGGTGGTTCGATCCACCTTTCTTCCATATAAAGTTGAATGATCGCAACGATTTGAAGCAGATCCCAGGGAATGCGTTGACCTAGAGTCGCTTGTTTGTTTAGCTCAATCTCGCGACAATAGAAGAACATCTTGGCTGGCATACCCCGTCGACCAGATCTTCCCAACCGTTGCACAAAGCTTGATACAGAACTCGTTGCATTCAATTGCAATACTTGATCCAGGCGACCAATGTCAATACCTAATTCCAATGTGACTGTGGCACTGATACAGGCAGGTTGATCCAGGGCGCGCATTGCCATTTCAGCATCTTCCCGTAGTGGTGCGGCGACACTGCCATGATGAACATGATAAATATTGGGAGCTTTGTCAAGTTCGGCCAATCGCCGCAAATTAGCAATAATTTCTTCGGTATCGCCACGGCGATTGGCAAAAATTAACGATTTTGCGCCTTTCGTAATCTGATACATGTGTTCATAGAGCGATGGTAACGCGTCTACCTCATCCTGCACCGTGATCATTGGGTTATCGAGGGGTAGCGGAGGATCATCTAGTACAGGATTTCCATCTTCTATAGAGACCACATCATCTATTGCCGTATCATCTACATTTGAATCATCCACTTCTAGATCATCTACTTCTGGTTTGACATAAAAATGATCGAGCCCAATTAAAACGTTGCGCTGTTTAGTTTGATCGCAGATATGAGATACAGGAAGATTCGTGCCGCCAGCCAACCAAGTCTGAGCCAAAGCCGGTTCGCCAAGCGTGGCGGATAGACCAATACGACGCGCGGGGTTGGCCTGGTAACGTGCTAAGCGCTGTAGTTGGCACATCACTTGCCGTCCGCGGTCGCTAGAAATAAAAGCGTGGACTTCATCAATAATGACGAATCGAAGATCACCAAACAATCGCCCTAATTCATGATGACGGTTGATGAGCATGGCTTCCATGGACTCTGGCGTAATTTGTAGCACACCTTGTGCCTGCTTCAAAATTTTTCGTTTCTTCCCTTGATCAATATCGCCATGCCAACCCTGGACTGGAATATCTGATTCCTCTAACAAGCCTTGCAGACGCTGGAATTGATCATTGATGAGCGCTTTAAGCGGACCAATATAGACAATACCAATTGTAGACGAAGGGTTATTGTAAAGCTCGGTCAAAGCGGGCAAAAAAGCCGCTTCGGTCTTACCGCTGGCAGTGCTACTTGTGATCAACACATGATTAGGCGTATCTAATATCGCCTCGCTTGCCTGGACCTGGATGGCGCGTAGTTCATCCCAACCCTGTTGATAGATATATTCCTGGATAAACGGTGCTAGTCGGTAAAAAGAGTTTCTACTCATAAGGTACAGAAGGTTAGCTAAATAGAAAAGGCGCTATAGGGCGAATTAGGTTGCGCTTCGTCACGAATCTCATTCTCAGCAGTTAGCAGTTCAGGATCGCCAGTAGCTTTGGTCGGTAAAAAGGTAGCGCTGCCAACGATTGTAGCGAATGTCTGTTCTGGATTTTGTTGAAGAATATTCAAAATCGCAATAAAATCACGCACAACCTCACGCGGCGTCAAGAATTGCTCAGCACCCAATCGATCAACGATTTCTATCATAAATTGATGAATTTGTTGATCACTGATAGCCGGTTTGTAATTAAAATGCAAGCCGTGTACTTCGCGCAGACGTTGCAAAAGCACAAAAATTTCTTCAGTTGATAATACGTCTAGGCGAATCATTGGGCCAGAGAGATCGCGTAAACCATCACGCGCAAAACGGCTTTCTTGCAGACGTGTGCGCAAAGCTTCGTAACCGAACAGACCACGACGCTGATCTTCGACCATCTGTGGCGTTCCACTAATCATAAAAGCAATATATTCTGCCTTGCCTTGCATGGTATCGTTCAAAATTGTCAACAGACGTTCGTAATTGTTCTGGCGTGCCACAGTATTAGAAATTTTATAGAGATTAACCGCCTCGTCCATAAAGATGACTAGGCCTTTATAGCCAACATCTTTTACAAAACGTGCTAACAATTTCAGATAATCGTACCATGAATCATCATCAATTATCACACGTACACCGAGATCTTTATTTGCTTCAGTTTTAGTAGTATATTCCCCGCGTAACCAACGCAAAGCAGACTGTTTGCGTCGATCATCGCTCGTCTGATATCCCACCCAGTAGGCATTGATCACTGTCGCAAAATCAAAGCCATGCACCAATCCTTCCATCGTGTTGACAATCGAGTGAATACGCTGCTCGACTACACTGGCAAAGGTGGCATCAGTTGGATGTAATCCCGTATCGCGTATGACACTCTGTTGCACATCGCTGATCCAACGTTCTAGCAAGGCGACAAACGCGTTGCCGTCCGGTCGAGTTTTGGTAGAGAGCTTGGTCAACATTTCTCGATAGAGATTGAGTCCCTGCCCTTGCGATCCTGTCAACCGATGGATAGGGCTCAAATCTGCATCGGCGACAACAAAATCGCGTTGCAACGCGTAGTTACGAATGAGTTGGCACAAAAAACTTTTGCCAGAACCATATCGCCCCAAGATCAGGCGAAAGCTGGCACCACCTTCTGCTACAATATTATCAAGATCAGAAAGCAGAGCTGTAATCTCATCCTTGCGTCCCACAGCAATATGCTCAAGCCCAGTGCGCGGCACTACACCCGCACTAAGCGATTGAATCAGGGCGGTGCTGACTCGTTTCGGAATTTTCAGCGTTGACATGACTAGCTCCAGAATGATTACCAGAATTATTGATAGACGAGGGTATGATCAATAGCCCACTGCATGAGCATTCGCAAATTTTCGATATCTTCCATTTCAATCACCGGTATTTCGCTGCTGGTATCAATAACAACATCACCAATACTATTCAGCGCGAAGGTATTAATCTCATCGATTAACTGATTGGCCGTGATATAGCTGCTACGAGCTACCGTATCCAGTCGATTCACAATATCTTGCTCATGCAAAAGGACGGCTAATCCTTCCCAATGCAGCGGCTGCATTTGTTGGACAAATTTTGCCCATTCAGCTTCCAAATTACTATAAATATTATCGATAGGTAGCTCAATATCCATAGATACGGACGTTACAGCAAAATCAGTAACCGTGTAGTCTGGATGATCAAGGATATAGACAATTTCATCTCGATAATCATCGGCTACTACCCAATAGCCATATTCCTCAAAGAGAAGCGCATCACCAATCTGCGCAATAGCACGTTCGTTGATAAGATCGATGATAACATTGAGGAATTGAGGAGCTAGAGCGGTCGTCAGCACAGAAGACTGCGCGCTCCAATTTTGCTCGCGCAAAACACGCAGAATTTTAGCGCTATGGGTTGTTGTATCCCCTATTACAGCCGCAACTCTCGCCAAATCGGTCAACAAGTGTTCAGCCACGCCTGTCGATCGTTCTAGATAGCCACCCGATATACTTGTTGCGGACTGCTGATTGTTAGGTCCAACCGATTCCACTATCTCATCGCTTGCTGATTCATCTTCGGTCAGCAAGCGATGGCGTATTGCCTCGGAATCATCCCTCAGTATGGCGACCTTGCTTAGATCGAGATTGAGTTCACGGCGTGTTGCGGTTGAAACAATAGAGGTCCGATTGGTTGGACGTATGAAAATTTGATCTAAAATGGTGGCCCATGCAGGTGCGATCTCTACGCCGCGCAACTTTTGCTTGAAGCCAGCCTGTTCGCGCAACAGGTTCTCGGTATATTTAATAATCTGCTGTAACGCAAGCGCTAATGACTTAGAAGAAGACCAAGGATAGATATCGGCAATTTTGATGGACGCTTTGCTACCTTCATAGTTAGCGCCAGCGAAGGCAACGCGTTCAATCGTGCGTACGAGTGAGGGTCGATGTTGAGCAAATAGAGAAAGTTCCGATCCCTGCTGAAGATAAACGTTAATCGCTTGTAATCCCTGTTTATAGGCTTGATCGAGGCGATTGGCTTGATTGTGAGCTTGATAGAATTTATTTTTACTTGGCGAATAGCCAGCCAGTTCGTAAAGGAGATTGGTATTCAAAGTTGCAAAATCGCTATCGGTTTGTAGCCATGCTTGAGTAGCCAAATCCAGATCCAGTACTCGGTTTTGGGTGGGTACGAGTGTGGCATACCAATTTAATGGAGATTGGGGTAGATCATAAACAACCAGAAAGTCTGCCAGCCAATTCACCAAATAGTTATCCAGTTTTGGTTGCAGAGCACGATAGTGTTCCCAAAATTTAACTAAATAATCAAATGCCGACTGAGGCGTACTAAACCCGATCAAATGCAGCACTTCATACACATGCAAAAACAGATAGCTGGTATCAGTATGCAAAAAGTTAGCCTGACGTACCTGCGTGCGCCAGTAGAAATACCAGCGCAGTTGAGCATCGTTCATGACATCATAAGTTGGCCAATATTCCATAAAAGGCACAGCTACAGTCTGATCACCCGTGTGATCAGCAAAGTGTCTTGCCCGTTCTATAAAGCTCCCACGTGCAACAGAAACTGTCTCTGGATCAGTAAAAGCAGGGCGGAAGACATTCGTAATTTGCGGCAGCGGTATTGACTGGCGCGCGGGTCTTTTCTGTGGTTGAATAGATGGTGACGAAATCGTAATCTTTGTACGCAGATGAGATTCTGGAGTGGATACTGGATTCGATCGACCAGGGAGCGGTGCAGGACGCCGCGGGATAGGAACACTGCCCACATCCTCGGCTGGTTCGTCGCTCCCAAAAAGCTTTTTGAAGGGCGATTTGAGCTTAGCAAACCAACCTTCCTCTTGATCACTATAAGCCTTTAGACAAGTTTGGCGAAAAACAGATAATGATACATCGCTAGCTTGGCTTAAGTGAATAGCTTGTGAGAGTAGCCAATCCTGTTCCGCACGCTGCTTTCTTTCAAAAGTGACAACTGACCACCGACGTTGTAAAGCACAATAGAGCTTACTCTGTTCATCAGAGAGGGAAAGGGTATCAATTTCATAAAAGATACACAAGTTCCATTCTATATTTGTCGGCAGGCTTGTAGGTAGCGAAAGATAAATACCCGCAGCCAGTGGCTTGCCAGCACGTGTTGAAAAGCTGCTATGGGTAACAACCCCCTTCCGCTGAAGCGCGGCTTGTGTAATCGGCAAACGACTTTTGGTGACAAGCCAGAGAATCCTAGCGCGAGGAGAGTTTTGCAGTAATTTTTGACAGATTCCAGCCAACACATTCGGCATATCCTTTTGCAGACCAGTTAGCACGACTGGTAAACCATGCTGGTTCATGCAATCTAGATAAGCATCAACATCTTCGATTTCATCTACGGAATGTTGATAATTAAATGCAGGGACACTCAATCCAGTTGCACTGAGGCGTTTACTATTTGCCCCAAGAATTTCACTAGTAGCGAGTTCAAAAGTTGCAACTTGTTGTCCGATCCAGTTACGGTGACGTTGCTTGTAAACTTCGGTAAATTCAAGCCAATAATCACCCACTCGCTCAAAACGTGCCCCACGCGACAACGTATCCGTAATCGATTTAAAAGTAGCAGAAATTGGGCCTACTTCTAACCAAGGTATTGCCTTATAGCATCCGATACCACCCACTTCTTCATGCACAAGCTTCCAGACCAAGGTAAGACTGCCTGCATCGATAATGGGATAAGCTTCATTTAGCGGGGCAATGTCTATCTCCCAGAACGCGGCATGAGGCTTAAGTTCATCTTGCAAAAATCCTGGTAGTGCCTTGCCTTCAATTTTTTGGAGACCCGAAGTCTGTGCCAATCGATAAAATTGTGGGGTAAGGTAGGGACGTAGATCAGGCAAAAGTGCGGTTCTGCTGATCATATTTAGTGGATCACCTTCTAAATAGCGAAGGTTGGCCAAAATTATTGGCATATTAGCCGTCAACTGTACTTCTAAACTTTTTTTGAGCATTCTGACAATATTGAGCTTAAGCCGAAAGTCTGTTTCGATGCGCAAATCACAGCTAAGCGGCAGGCTCACACGCTGGCCAAGCGGTAGCACCGTAGAGACAAATTTAAAAATATCTGAGCCCGCAATCTCTGGATAGTGTAGCCAAGCAATTACAGGATCAAGTGGCATATCACTTAATCGCCAAATTTTCTGCTGTCGGCAAAACCATCCGTCGCCCAAATAATAATCAGCACCACTACACTGTAGTTTGAGACTCTGTTGATCAGCATCATAGTACCAATGAATACGAAAATCCGCCGGATGGGCCACTTGTTCAAGGTTTTCCACTGCAGCGCCATCAAATTGAATTTTGTCTAGCGTATAACTCTTGATCTCACCGAATAACTTCAGCGCGTGGGTCAGCGTGAGGAGGTAAGGTTGCCGATTTACTGATAGCTGATTGTTGACCAAAGTTACCAAAGGTAAAGGCAATTTAGCTAGCACTTTATCGCTGATGATCTCGTTTTTTTCGAGGAGACGCTTGCCATCAAATAGTGCAAGTGCTACCCCATTAGGCGCTAAGGTCAAACGCACCAGTAAAGGTTCTTGACTAAACAGTTTGGCAATACTACGCAAAAAACTCAAAACTTAATCCTGTAGTGGAGACTTTAATAAATAATCATCAATTTATGTGGGCAATGTGGTAGAAAGAATCTACCAATTATATTATATAACGCCAATGTGTCATCCAGCAAAAGTTGCCATGAACTCTGACTCCTGTCTGAACAATCAATAGCATATATAAACCAAAATAATCTATTAATTAACAAATAGTAAATAATTCTCTCAACGCCTTTTAGTCCTGATAGCGAACGGCATTGCAGGTAAGGGGTTTGTTTCCCCAACTTATTAGCCTTACAATAATTACTAAGAAAAGCTGATTTTTTTTACCGTTGGCTTTCAACAATGGAAATGCAGGAAATCGTTCCAATCTGTGTTACACTTTGGAAAATTCCGTATGTTATGGGAGTGCTATAACAGTGGAGTAGCAAATGATCAAAGAGTTTGCCACCCTTGATGCCACGGCACAGGCAGCGTTAGTTCGGCAAGGGCAGGTAGAGCCAATTGAATTGGTTGATACAGCGATTCAGCAAATTGAAAAGTTGAATCCACGCATCAATGCGGTCATCACGCTGCTGTTTGACAAAGCGCGCGCACAGGTGAAGGCAGGCGCGATCGTGGCGGGCCCCTTTTATGGGGTTCCACTCTTGTTGAAAGATTTTCTCTGTCACACAGCGGGCGATCCCTATTACGAAGGGATGCGCTTTTTGCGCGATCGGCAATGGCACGAACAAAGCGACACCTATCTAGCCGCCAAGTTGCGCGCTGCTGGCTTTGTCTTTCTGGGCAAGACCAATTTGCCTGAATTAGCGGGCTTGGCCACCACCGACTCGGCGGCATTTGGCCCAACGCGCAATCCGTGGGATCTGTCACGCCCGGCTGGCGGATCAAGTGGTGGCTCGGCAGCCGCCGTCGCCGCGGGGATGACGGCCGTGGCCCATGCCAATGACGGCACTGGATCAATCCAATGACGGCTCGTATTCCCGCCAGTGCCTGCAGGGTGGTGGGGTTAAAGCCGTCGCGTGGCCGTGTGTCCATCGGGCCAGCATGTGTGCCGGGGTTGCTGGGCAATATTGTCGAACATGTCATAACGCGATCAGTGCGTGACACGGCGGCAATCCTGGACGCCATTGCTGGCCCCATGCCCGGCGATCCATTTACTGCGCCACCGCCTGCGCGGCCCTATCGGCAAGAAGTCGGACAAACGGTCGAACGATTACGCATTGGCCTGTTATTGCACGATCCGGTGCTGCAACTGCCGATCGGTGCGGACTGTCTCACGGCGGTTACCGAAACCAGCAAGTTATTAGAGTTACTGGGTCATCACGTGGAAGAAGCATTTCCTCCGGCACTCCTCGGCCCAACGGGTCTTGGTGAAGCCTTGCGAATTATCTCGGCCAGCAGTACCGCCGCGCGTCTGGACACATGGAGTCTACGCACAGGGCACCAGATTGGGCCGGATGATGTTGAATCCCATATTTGGGCGACTACCGAACGCGGTCGCACCTATAGTGCGGTGCAGGTACACGCGGCGGTGCAACGCTTGGTGGCGGGTGTGATGCGGGTGCCCGAATGGTGGGTCGCGGGCTTTGACCTTCTTGTAACGCCGACCATGCAACAGTTGCCACCCAAAATCGGGGAATTTCAACTCGACCAACAAGGGGGCATCTTTGGCCTGTTCGCCATGCCCTACAGTATTACAGGCCAGCCAGCCATTTCCTTGCCACTCCACTGGAGTGCAGAGGAGTTACCAGTAGGTGTCCAGTTCGTGGCAGATTATGGCCGCGAGGATCTGTTGATTCGCCTGAGTGCTATCTTGGAAGAAGCAAAGCCGTGGGCAGCCATGCGACCGCGTATGGCTTAGGTATAAAGCAGCGTTATCTTACAGCTACCTATCACGACACGAATGGAGTCTATGAGGAGTCTATGATGGATTTCAGCTTATCTGAAGAACAAAAAATGATTAAAGATTCGGTGCGCAAGTTTGCCGCCGAGCAGATCCTTCCCCACTCGCGCCAGTGGGACCATGAGGGTAAGTTCCCGCGCGAGTTGCTCTATAAGATGGGCGCGCTGGGCTATCTGGGCGTGCCCATCCCAGAGGAGTATGGCGGCACGGGGTTGGACTACATCTCCGAGGCAATTGTTTTTGAGGAAGTGGGGTATGCCGATTCCAGCGTGCGCACCACACTTTCGGTACAGATGTCACTGGTCGAGTTGACAATCCTCAAGTGGGGCACGGAAGCGCAAAAACAGGCCTATCTGCCCAAGCTCTGTAGTGGCGAATGGCTGGGCTGCTTCGGCCTGACCGAACCCGACGCCGGTTCGGATGCCGGGAACATTGCCACGACAGCCAAGCGCGAGGGCGATGAATGGGTGCTCAGCGGGCAGAAGGTCTGGATCAGCAATGGCACCTGGGCCGATATGGCGATCATCTTTGCGCAGACCGAGCCTGGCTCCAAGCACCGCGGCATGGTCGCCTTTCTGGTGGATACCAAGAGCCCCGGCTTTAGCAGCCGCAAGATGACTGGCAAACTCGGTTTGCGTTCCAGCGATACGGGTGAACTTTTTCTGGACAATGTACGCGTGCCTGACAGCAATCGTCTGGGTGACGTGGGCAAAGGCTTTAGCGTCGCCATGAGCGCGCTGGACAATGGCCGCTATGGCGTGGCCAGCGGCTGTGTGGGCACATCGCAGCGTGCGCTGGATGTTAGCGTTCGCTACGCCAAGGAACGTATCGCCTTTGACAAACCAATTGCCAGTTTCCAGATGGTACAGGATATGCTGGCCCAGATGAAGGTGGATACCGAAGCCTCGCGCCTGTTGGTCTATCAAGCCGGTTGGGTAAAAAACCAGGGTGAGAATAGCACGATCCCGGTCTCGATGGCCAAATATTATGCCACCGAAGCGGCCAAGCGCAATGCCGATATGGCGATCCAGATCCACGGTGGCTATGGCTATTCGGATGAATATGAGCCGGAACGCCTGTGGCGCGACTGTCGCGTTGCCAGCCTTTATGAAGGCACCAGCCAGATTCAGAAATTGATTATCGGGCGTCACCTAACCGGGATTTCGGCCTTTGAATAGTGCGCGCAGGCAAGACTAAAATCTTGCCCATCAACCCATATTCCAAACAGCATAGCACGCTAGATGGTTAGATCATGTCGCAAAACTTTGCCGTCACCTGTGCCATTCCGCGCGCAGGGCGCACCTTTGAAAACTTTCTCAATCGCCTGAAACAATATGGTGTGGATGGCGCGGAACTTGATCAAATTTTGGCGATCTCCCATGCCAGCAAGCAACAGAGCAGCGCCGATTACAGGGAAGCGACCCACTTTCTGGCTGCAGCCATGCAAGCCGCGCCCTGTTTTGGGCTATTCATTGATCGCAAACGCCATCATCGTCCCTATCGCGTTGGCTTTCTGGGCCACGAATGGGAGATTAACGGTGTCCGCGTCCGCGTTGAAGGGGAAGAACCGCACAATGGCTCCTCCCTGATCCGGCTGGATGAGATCGACTGTGCGGTTGTTGGGCTGGATGAGTTGCTGACGACCACCCAATACTATCTGCACGATCCCACCTCGGTCACCAAATGGGGCATGTATAACTATCAGTTGGATAAACCGACCGATATTCGCATTGCCGGTTCCGCCCAGTTGACGGGCTATAACAGCCTGCTGCAACAAGAGGTGCAGGATATGGTGGGCTTTTTCCTCATCTCCAAGCCTAGCAGTCGCTATCAGTCGATCTATTCGGCGCGGATGACAACAGGCAAGCGCCGGTCGGCCTATCCCGAAGATTTTCTGGCGCACCTGGCACACAATGGTCGGCCCGTCTTTGTCAAGGGGCGCTACACCGGCGTGGTTACAGCCGCATATCCCGATCTGAAGATTATTTCGGTGGAAAATGTGGAGGATGCGGTCGTGGATGCGCAGCCGGGCAGTGTGGGCCTAGAGTTGGTGCAGACTGGTAACACGCTCAAGAAAAAGGGATTGTTGCTGCACGGGGCACCCCTCTTCCTTTCGGAAAGCGTGTGGGTGGCCGACTATCGCCGCTATCTACAGAACGAAGATCTTCAGCGGTTTATCGAAACCATGAACCCCATGGGTTACTTTGACACAGAGCGCATTCGCCAATTTGCGCTCTGGTATCTGGCGCTGGAAACCAATCTGGGCGACGCTTGGATCTATCGTCCACCTGTCACCGAGCTTTTCTGCAATCACCAAGATGTCGAGAACGGCTTGCGCCCCTATCGCCTGCAAACCCGCTACTGGCGCCCCGATGATCAATATAAGCAAGAAGAGGCCATGACGTTGGTCGAGCAATCGCGTCAACAACTGCTGGCCTATTACGAGGCGTACAAAGTACAGGTAGCAGGCAACACGGAAATATGAGACACGAGTGTCTCGGCCAGTTCGCGCCCAAAGGGCCCCCGCTCACTGGCCGACAGCGGTTCCTGAGGACGACAACCGGCACCTGAGCTTGTCTCCTTGTCTCGTGTCTGCTCTTGCTACTTGCTACCTGTTACTTGTGCCGTCCGGCTGCGCCACCAAATGCCGGGCAGGCAGCGCAATTTGCCCCACTTGGAGACAAAGGCGCGGCGCGAGAAGACATCGTAATCATGATCTTCAATATCGCAAAGAATGCCTTGATACAACTCGGCAGCAGCAGCAATCGCGAAACGCCCGTCGTGATCAAGTAGCGCAATCCCTGGCAGCGCTTCGGCATAGAGCAGACGATTCCGCGCCACCTGATAGCGCATAAAAGCACGCCACGCCTCTGTCACTTTGCCACAGGCCAGATCAGCCTCACATAGCCCAAAGCTAGCCAGATCTTCCTGGGGCAAATAAAGCCGCCCAGCCGCCCAATCTTCCCCTACATCGCGCAGGATGTTGGTCAGTTGCAGGGCCACCCCTAATTTAATCGCATAGGGAATGGCATGTGCGCCGGCATAGCCCGTAATGTGCATGCTCATCAACCCGACAGTCGAAGCCACACCATAACAATAGGCGGCTAGCTCTTCAAAGGTCTGATAACGCGTTTGGGTTAGATCGCGCGCCACGCCTTCGATCAATTGTTCCGCATAGCGCACAGGCACATGGTAGCGCAAACGCGCGTCAGCCCACGCGATCGCCACCAGATCATCGGGCGGCGGATGGCTCACCAAGATCCGGCGGTGCCACTGTTCCAGTTGCGCGGCGCTGTCGCCTGTAGACCGATCGACAATATCATCCGTGACGCGGCAAAAGGCATAGAGGGCGCGCACGGCCCGTCGCTTGTCGGCTGGCAACAGCGCCGACGCCAAGAGAAAGGATTTGCTGTGCATGGCGATCAAGGCCTCACAGTGCGCATAGGCGCGATCGACGGTTGCACGGTCAACATGCAATTGGTTGCCCATCAGTTCAGTATGACGTGCTTCGTGGGCCAAAGAGAGCAGGGCGCTTTCCCAGGTGCTAGTTTGGGCGTTGGTTTGGTATTGCATAGCCAGCTTCTCCTACCTGAGTTCCGCGAATGAGTATTGGGATTCGCCGAAAAACTGATTTTAAAAAGTAATGTAGCGAACAACTGTTTGGCAAAGTATCATGTTAAACTAATCTTGTCAAGGTATAATCCATACATTTGTCCAAGTTTTGCCAAACATTGCCATTTATATTTCACAAACGCATTTATATTTCATAAACGTTTGATCAAGGTAAACCAGATTGCTATAATCACTAAGTTGGCTTGGGTAGAGTATCGGATAATCTATCCAGTATAGTCTAAATAGTCTAATTGAGAAAAAGCACAATCAACACTTCGTTTCTTAGGGGTACGAAAAAACCTTTACGCAAAGGGGCTGCAAGCGGAATGAACAACGGAATGGCAGAAGCTACGCGACTATGAAATCTTTCCCAGATGCGCCAACCTTTAATTTGAAAGCCGTGGTGCAAGAAACTGGACTTAAGCCGGACACTTTGCGCGCTTGGGAACGGCGTTATGGGTTGCCCGTGCCCCAACGCACCGAGAGCGGCCACCGCCTCTATTCGCAAAAAGATATTCAGCTATTAAAATGGCTGATTACGCGTCAAGAAGAAGGCATGAGTATCAGTCGTGCGGTTGAATTGTGGCGACGTCTGGAGGGGGAGGGCCACGATCCGCTGCAAACGATGTCAGCGCCGAGTAGCCAGAATCCATCGTCGCCCAGCACTACGCCATACGCCACGCGACCACTACCAATAACGTCCTCAGCGACGCCGCCAGTTCCGTCTCATCTAACAGGATCGGGAGTAGCGCCACTGGCGGCAGAGGCAGGCGACATGTTGGCCCAAGCGCGCCAAGCCTGGGTTGCTGCCTGCCTAAATTTTGACGAACAGCAGGCAGAGCGCATTGTTTCCCAAGCCTTTGGCCTATTTAGCGTTGAACGCATCTGCATCGATCTATTGCAAAAAGGCCTAGCCGTGATCGGTGAGGGTTGGTATACCGGCCATGTCACCGTGCAGCAAGAGCATTTTGCCTCGGCATTGGCGGGTCGCCGCCTGGAAGCGCTGATTGCGGCCACCCCGCTGCCCACGCGCACCGGGCGCATCTTGATTGGTTGCCCACCCGAAGAAGTGCATACCTTACCACCGCTAATGCTCTCCTTGCTGCTGCGGCGGCGCGGTTGGGATATCCTCTTCCTAGGTGCCAACATCCCGGTACAAGACTTCGTCTTGACCACGCAAAAAGCCCGGCCCAATCTTGTAATTTTGATCGCGCAGCAGATCTACACGGCGGCCAGCCTGCGTGAAATTGGCGACCTGATCTATGCCGAGCGCGTGCCCATGGCCTTTGGCGGCATGATCTTCAACCAGTTGCCTGATCTCCAGCACCGCGTTACAGGCCATTATTTGGGGGCCAGCATCGAAGGTGCGGTACAGCGTGTGGAAGAGTTGCTCTTCTCGGCGCGGCTGCCCCAAGCTGCCCCGCCACTTTCCGCTGAATATAGAGAGGCGCTCCAACATTTCCGGTTGCAACAGGCGGCCATCGAAGCCGAGATCTGGCGTAGTTCCGGCGCTTCCACCATGTCCCATGAGTTGCTGCACAAAGCCAATCGCAATTTCGGGCGCACGACCATTGCCGCGCTCACCCTGGGCAACATTGATTATTTGGGGGCCGATCTGCATTGGATACAAGGTTTGCTGAATAACCACTATCAAATGCCGCCAAGCATGATAACCCACTACCTGGCAGCCTATCGTACCGCGGCCCAATCGCAGTTAAAGGAACACGGAAAAGTGCTGATCGACTGGCTCAGCCGTATACTGAGGCAAGAAGGCGATACGCCTGCGATACCAAACGGCAACGAAGCACCGACGCAAAAATGATGATATTTACTCATGTTACGCATCTGACTGGGTGAATGAATTCACCCGCTGGTACACAAAACCTGCTGAAGCCAGGTTAAAGCGCCAGTGCGTTTCAACGCACTTTGTCTACCACTCAGGGGTTTTAAC
>DAOTTR010000158.1:0-1522 GCA_034437715.1 Caldilineaceae bacterium | reverse complement strand
CGCCGTTTGTTGCACCGGCGCGTGGCGACCGCCCTCCATCAACGATCCCCCAACGCCAGCGGTGCGCTTTCTATCCAATTGGCGCACCATTACGAGCAGAGCGGATTGGTCGAGCAAGCCATCCATTATCTGCAACAAGCCGCGATCGCTGCGCGCCAACTCTATTCATACCGGGAATCTATCGCCTGTTTGGCGCGCGCGATTGCATTGGTTCGTTCCCTACCCGCCAATGCTGTCACCCTCGAACGCGAGTTGGAATTGCAGATGGCGCTCTGTCGCGACTGGACCACCATCACCAATTACCTGGGCAAAGAGACCGCAGCCGTCTATCAGCGGGCGCTGTTCCTCTGCCGTCAGCTACACTTTAGTCCCCATCTGTTTACCGTCTATTGGGGGCTGCACGAGGTTGCCCTCTATCGGGGAGATTACGGGGAAAGCTTGGAGCTTTCTGTCCACTGTTTGCGCATTGCTGAAGGGATGGGTGATCCTGGTCTGTTGCTGCAAGCCCACCACGCCTTGTGGGCGAGCTATTATTATCAAGGCAACTATACCCAAGCATTGGCCCACGTGGACGCGGGGCTTGCGCTCTATCAACACCCGACGCACGAAGCGCTCAGCCCGCAGTATGGCTTGCATGACCCAGCCGCTTGCGCGTTGGGGCTTGCGGCTCAGGCACTCTGGCAGTTAGGCTTTCTGGATCAAGCCGCACAACGACAACAGGAATTGCTCGCACACGCCAACCGCTTGGCGCAGCCCCACAATATCGCTGATGGCTACGGCGGTGTTGCAAGTGTCTATCACCTGCTGCGCGCCCCAGCCCTGGCACAACCCTACGCCGAACTGACTCTACACGCTGGTGCTGAGCAAGGTTATCCAGGATTAAGCATCGCCGGATCTGTTCCGCTAGGTTGGAGCCTAGCCCTACAAGGCACGCCAGAAACGGGACTTGCTCTGATCGAGCAAGCCATGGCAGAGGACCAGGCGATGGGCGGGCAGCAAATCATACAAAGCCGAAATTCTGTCATGCTGGCTGAGGCGTATCTGGCCGCCGGTCGCCCGGACGCGGCCATTGTGGCCTTAGATCGGGGCATCGCCACCTTTGCCCGCCACCGGGATCTGCTCTGCGCGCCTGATTTGTGGACGCTTAAAGGCGTAGCTTTGCTCGCCTTGGGCGCGGCGGAGATAGAAGTCGAAGCGTGCTATCAGGCGGCACTGGCGCTGGCCCAGGAGTTGGGTGCGAAGACCTCCGAACTGCGGGCGGCGACGCAATTGGCGCTGCTTCACCAACAACAGGGCCGGCCCGAGGCAGGACGCCAACTTCTCAATGATCTCTATGACTGGTTCACCGAGGGCTTCGAATCCGTTGATCTGCGGGCAGCCAGGCAACTGCTCGACGAACTGGCTGGCATCCCGTGAGTACGGTTTCTCTTTACCGTACTGGTGCCTAGCTGGCTGATCGATGGCACCGACCCCGATGGCAACATCTTCGGGGCGATGCAGAATTAGCCCAGTGCAATCTCCT
>DAOTTR010000157.1:0-2351 GCA_034437715.1 Caldilineaceae bacterium | reverse complement strand
CTCTATGGCGCGCTCTCAACCGCCACAATTCTGCCCGTGGTGACCGCGGTCAATAGTGGCGACTTTGGCGCGTTGGTGGCTTTGACAGGAATTGTTGGCGGTGTGGGTGGTAACCTTATCGCCAACCAGATCCAGGCATGGAAGGATCGCAGTGAGGCCGAACTGGCTCCCGAATTGACGGAGAAAGCGACCCAGTCACCCGAATGGCGGGACGCACTTGATACGTTGCTGCGCGAGTTTGAAGCGCCGCGGGTGGTGCAAGCGATTTTGAGCGAAGCCGAACGCGACTGGTTTGTTACTGCGCTACGCAAGGAGTTCGCTACCATCGGCAGCAGCTTGACCATTACGGTTGATAACAGCGGCCAACTGGTACTGGGTGAGCGCAATGTGGTGGTGGGTGGCAACCTGCGCAATAATGCCATCACTACTGGCGACAACAATGTGATAACTGGTGGCGGTGGCTACTTCGCCCAGGGCGTGAATACCCAAGGTGGCGATCTGATAGGCCGCGACAAGCGAGTCGGTGGCGATGAGGTGCATGGGCCTAAGGTTGAGTTCCAGGGTGACGCTGTTTTTATTGCGGAACGAACTGCTACCGAACTACTGCGTGCTTTGCGAGTTGACCGAGTGGATGAAGCGCAACTGCGCAAGGCAACCCAGCAATATTTGGCGTTGCTCCTCAATCGCTACCGTTTTCTCGATTTCCGCGGCATGGGCATGGCGGACCGGGTAGCGCTGCAACTGCCGCTGGTGGAGATGTATGTGCCGCTGACGGCCCGGATTGAGATGCCTAAAGGCGAAACCTGGGGGCGTGAAGTGTTGCTGGCAGGACGCAAGGCGACTGAAGAAGAAGTAGCCGCCATGGGCGAACGGCTCAGTGAGCCACAAGCGCTTTTGGAACTCCTCGCCAAACACGATGGGCTGGTTATCTTGGGCGATCCGGGGGCGGGCAAGACGACCTTTCTGAAGTATGTGACGCTCTGTCTGGCGCTGGGCGAGGATGCCGCCGTTGGGGTAGCGGGCACCCTCGGCACGCGGCTGCCGATCCTGGTGCCACTGTCGGCCTATGCCACGGCCTTGGCCGAGGGCGATGTGGCGCTGGATGACTTTTTAAGTGACTATTACCGCAAGCAAGGGGTGCAGTTGCCGCTGGCTGCGTTGGTACAAACCGCACTGGCAAGTGGCCAAGCCCTACTCATGCTCGACGGCCTGGATGAGGTACAAGCGCTGGAACAGCGTACGCTGGTGGTCGAACGGGTGGAGCAGTTCTTTGCCTATCACCGCCAGCAAGGCAATAAATTTTTGCTCACCAGCCGGATTGTGGGCTACCGTGAAGTGCGCCCTGTGGTGGATGGGTTGGCCGAGTGTACGCTCGTCGATTTTGATGAGGATGATATTGCCGACTTTGTGGATAAATGGTCGCACGCACTGGAACGCGCCGTCAAGGGTGACACCGCCGTAGCGCAGCAGGAAGCGGAGACCGAAAAAGCCGAATTGCTCTTTGCCGTGGCCCACAATCGTGGCGTGCGCCAACTGGCATCGAATCCGCTCCTGTTGACGATCCTGGCGCTCATGAAACGCCAAGGGGTGGCGTTGCCCGAGCGGCGCGTGCAGCTCTATGACCGCTATATTGAGACACTGTTGCGCCATTGGAATCTGGCGCGCGGGCTGGATCGGCGCACCCGCCGCGATCTGGATGTGGTCGAGACGCTGCGCGTGCTGGCACCGCTCGCCCTGTGGATGCACGAGACGAGCCCTGGCGTGGGCTTGGTCAAACGCGAGGAGATGCGGCGACAGTTGGAGCAGATCTATCGGGACCGCGGTGAGGCAGCGCCTGAACAGGCCGCACGGCAGTTGTTGCAAGATGCGCGTGACCACGCCAGCTTATTGCTGGAACGCGGTGCGGGGCAGTATGGGTTTATTCATCTCACTTTTCAAGAGTATCTGGCGGCAGTAGCGATCGGGCAACTAGGCCAGAGTGATGTGACCCCTGTTGTACAACGTCTGGCCGCGCATGTGGATGACCCCACCTGGCATGAGGTGACGTTGCTCACTATCGGCTATTTGGGTATCATCCAGCAACGCGATGGCGCGGCTGGTGAGACGCTCGTGAAACTCATGGAACAGAGCCAAGGGAAACCAGGGGCAGCGGTGGCGTTGGCTGGGGAGGCTGTGCTAGATACGTGGCCAGGCGGCGTCACCCAAGGTTGTCGCACGGCGGTGGGCGACGCCTTGCTAACAACGATGTTGGATGATAAACAGGTGAAGCCACCCATACGTGCCCGCGCTGGATCGGCATTAGGTGGCTTAGGCGATCCGCGCGATCTGGATGAAATGGTAATGGTCCCGGC
>DAOTTR010000156.1:0-8524 GCA_034437715.1 Caldilineaceae bacterium | reverse complement strand
ATGAAAGTGAACCAACATGGCTAACAACGAACGCTCTGTGCAAGATCTATTTAATTTACAAGGCAAAGTCGCGATCCTTACTGGCGCGTCGGGCTGGCTGGGATCGGCGATGAGCCGGGCGCTGGCCGAGGCGGGCGCAATGTTGGTGGTGACCAGCCGCGATGAGGCCAACGCTCAAAAATTCGCCGCATCCTTACCGGGCAGCGGCCATGTGGGCATTGGCTTTGACCAAGGCGACACCGATTCGATCCCCGGCTTTGTGCAGGGGGTAATCGAACGCATGGGCCAGATCGATATCTTGGTCAACAACGCCTATGGCGGTAGCGGTGCCAGCATCGAAAGCGCCACCGCCGAGGACTTTGATCTGGCCTATCACACGGGTGTCACCGCCTATTTTCTGCTGGCGCGCGCCGTGGCCGATCATCTGCGGGTGCGTGGCGTTGCCGGGTCGATCATCAACATTTCTAGCATGTATGGCGTGGTTGCCAGCTATCCGGACGCCTATGCAGGATTGCCCGTCAACAGTCCGCCCAGCTATCATGGCCTCAAGGGGGGGATTGTCCACCTGAGTCGCCATTTGGCCGCTTACTGGGCTAAGGACAATATCCGCGTCAACTGTATTGCGCCCGGCCCCTTTCCCACCGACAAAACCCAGGCTAATCTGCCCGAATTTATTGAACGCCTGGACGCCAAAGTGCCCATGGGCCGCATGGGTCGGCCTGAGGAACTCAAGGGGTTGGTGGTCCTGCTGGCTAGCGATGCGGGCAGCTATATCACCGGTCAGAACATTCTGGTCGATGGTGGCTGGACGGCCTGGTAATGTAACCGGATAATCATCGGGGAATTTGACTGGAAATTTTACTAGGATAGATATTACGTAGTTGAGCAGTCTCACAGGAGACCTGTAGGGTCTCAAAGACCCTACAGGTCTGACCAAGTGCGTAACTTCTACTAGTAACTGAAACAACCACTTGCACAGCAACTTGAAGGATTTTTTATGATTGCTACGACTTTTCGTCACACGTTAGATGTGCGCGCACTACCAGGGACGCGCGAAACCGTTGCCTACAAAGATGGCGGCCTTTTTCCAGTCTTGGCCCAAACGCCAACTGGTGATCCAATTGCGGTTTTGCGTGGGGGCGCGGGCCATTTGGGGATAGATGGGCGCATTGAGATCATTCGCTCTGCCGATGCGGGTGTCACCTGGACGCCGCCCGCCGTGATCGCTGATAGCGACCGCGATGATCGCAACCCGGCCTTTGGTCTTTCCAACCAAGGCACGCTGATCCTGAGCTATCATTGCCAGGGCAACTATGATGCGAAAGGTGTTTATCTGCGCGAAGGGGCCTCGCCAGACCGTGTCGATGCCATGGTAACGCGCTCACACGATGGCGGCCTTACCTGGGAGAAGCCCTTTCCCCTGGGCGTCGACTCATTGCAACATGGCTCCCCCTATGGCAAGATTGTTGCGCTGGCCGATGGCACCTTGCTCATGCCGGTCTATTACAAAACCGGCAGTCACATTGCCCGTTCGCGCGATGATGGCGCGACCTGGGGTGATCCATCCTTGCTGCATGCCAATATGAACGAGACGGCCCTGTTGGCGTTGCCCAATGGCGATGTGTTGGCCGTGCTGCGCGAGGAAGGCAGTGTACAAGCCTTGCATGTGAGCCGTTCCACCGATGGTGGCTACACCTGGTCACCCGCTACCCAGTTGACCGTACCGCGCCAACATCCGGCGGATCTGTTGCTGTTGAGCAACGGTGCGATCCTACTCACCTATGGCAACCGCAATCCACCCTATCGCATTGAGGGCCGCGTCAGCCGCGATGGTGGGCAGAGCTGGTTGGATTGTCTGCTGGTTTTCTCGGGCAACCTCTACGGCTACACCGTCACCGCGTCGCGCCGGACGGATTTGGGCTATCCCTCTAGCGTGGTGCAGGCGGCTACCGGCAAGGGCGTGACGATGTACTATTACAATCCTGCCATCAACAAGCCGATTGTGTGGGATACACCAGACAAAGAGCAACTCCACCTGGCCCGCGATTATTACGCGATTGCCGTTACCTGGGACGAAAAAGCGCTGCTCGCCCAACTTGATCAGCTCTACCCGTAAGTAAGAACAAGACAGTGGGACAGTAGGACAGTAGGACAGTGAGGCAGTGGGACGCTCGTGTCTCGTGTCTGCTGTCTCCTGTCTTGTCAGTTTGTCTCGCGGCTGGCTTCGAGCAGATCGGCGCGTTGCTCGATAAAGCCTTCAACGGCGTTGACCAGCGTATCGCAGTCGGCGTCGCTGATCGGCAAACTCAGGCTGATCATGCCGCGGCGCGCCAGCCAGATGCCCGCTTTGAGCATGTCGAAGAAAAAGAGTTCGCGCAAGGCTTGATCGCCTTTGGCGGCGTCGGCGGGCGAACGCAGCAGCGCGTCGGTCATGTGGATATTCAGCATCGAGCCGATCCCTGTAAACTGCATGGGCACTTCCTCACCCCGGCAGAGATCATTGAGCCGTCGGCGCAGGGCATCGCCGCACGCATTGAGGGCCACTGCTGCCTCGGGTGTATAGATTTCGGTGAGGCCGGCCAAACCCGCGCTCATGGTCAACACATTGTTGTTGAAGGTGCCAGCGTGGGGCAAACTATCGGCGCGGCTGGGATCGAACTGTGCCATCAGATCGGCGCGTCCGCCAAATGCGCCAAAAGACATACCCCCGCCAATATATTTGCCCAGCGTTGTCATGTCCGGTAGAATGCCATGCACCGCTTGTAGGCCACCGGGGGAAAGGCGCGACGTCATCACTTCATCGAAGATCAAAATGCTGCGGTAGCGCGTTGCCGCTGTGCGCAACATGGTTAAAAACTCCACATCGGCCGCAATACAACCACCCCCACCCAGCATCGGCTCCAGGATGATCGCGGCCAACTCTGGACCATGTTGCTCGATCAGCGCGGCGGTCTCCCTCAAATTGTTGTAGGGCGCAATCACAAAGTCATAGGGCGCGTTGACCGGGCTATTGTCGCCACTGCTGAAATAGAGCACTCCCCCATGATAGCCGCCGCCAAAGACCAGAATTTTCTCACGCTTGGTAAAAGCACGCGCCGCGGTTAGCGCCATGAGGTTGGCTTCGGTGCCCGAATTGGTAAAGCGCACCGATTGAATTGAGGGAAAGCGTTGGCAGACGGCTTGGGCCAACTTGACTTCCAGCGCGTTGGGGCCACCAAAATTGATGCCATTGTCCAGCGCCCCATCCAACGCGGCGCGAATGGTTGGATGGGAGTGGCCGTAGATCCCCGCTGTATATTCGCCCAAAAAATCCACATAGCGATGTCCATCCAGATCCCATAAATAGCAACTCTCGCCCCGCGCCACACCCAGCGGAAAGGGCGCGTAATAGAGCACCGTGCGGGTGTTGCCACCAGGCATGACCAAGGTGGCGGCGTTGTGACGCGCCAGGCTTTGTGGATTGTCGGCAGTGTAATCAGCATAGGCTTGGGTCAGGGCGATGCTGATCATGGAATTGGACATAGCGATCTACTCCTTATTGTAATGCGTAGAAGCGTAGCTGCTGAGCATTGTACTGCCAATGTGCTTGGATGCCAAAGCGATAGATTGGTCGTGTGGTTGTGTGGTCGCATGCCTCGGTAACGATTACGACAACGTTAAATTCGTGTTGAATTCATTCAATACCTGCGACGGGAAAGGTGTTTAAACACATTTGCTATCCCAGGCGCTGCATTCATTCAGCGCGGCAGGTGATGAAATTTAACGTTGTCGTACTATGTACGGGCTGGCCGGGTGTACTTAAGTTTTGGGGAAGTGGCCGGGGACGCGCTGATAGATATAATATTGCCATGTTCATGCGGTGTGGCGCACGTCCTGTGCGCCGCACCGCAGTTTGACAAGACGCTACTCCGCCATCAGCCCCACCGGCGCACGGGTTACCAAACTCTCTGCGCCGAGGATGCCATAAGGCGTCACCACAAAGTCACTCAGCGCGGGGTGGCTGAGGATCGCTTCGGCCAGCTCACTCTCGACAAAGGTCTGCACATCTTCTGCTGTGTCGAAGAAGAGGATGCCGCTGAATTGGCTGTTCTCTTCATCGAGCGCCCAGATCTTCCAGCGCAACCCTGCGGCGGCGGCGAACTGTTCGGCCAACGGCGCAACTTCGGCGATATACTCCTCCACCGGTACATTATAGGTGAAGTTGATCTGCAACATGGTGCCGATTCCTTCCGCTTCATTCAGGGTCTCCGCCCCGACCGGCGCATGCGTGATCAGCGACTCGGCGGCCATGACGGCATATTCTTGCACACGGAAGTCGCTTAACGCGGGATGAGAAGCGACCATCGCCGCCAGGTCACTTTCGAGGTAGGCGGTGCGCGCCTCAGCGCTCGCAAAGAGGTAGACGGCGCCGGCACGCTGCGTCTCTTCGTTGATAGTCCATGCCTTCCAGCGCAATCCCTCAACCGCTGCATAGGCTTCGGCCAGCGGCGAGACTTCGGCGATGTACGCCTCGCTGGACTCGAAGTCATAGGTGAAGTCCACTTCGAGGATGACACCGGTATCATCGGCACCCATCAGCACATTGGTCACCGCAATCGGTGCAGAACGCGCATAGGTGGTGTAGATCGGGCAACGGGTGCTGAATTCATCGGCCATCATCGCCGCCTCTTCGATTGTCGGCCCATCGACATTCATGGTGACGCGGAAGGCACGAATGCGCGGATTGACTGCGGCACCGGCCACCCCACGCGGATCGAGATCGGCTTCGACGGTGGCGTTGATGGCGTTCAGTGTAATCGCCTGCTCGCGGGCGACGGCTTCGTAGATCATGATGCCACACGCCGGCAGCGCCCCGACGAAGGCATCGAGCGGGTTGACCTCTTCGTTCGGTCCATTGATCGGCGGCACCGAGTCGAAGATCCAGTGGTTGCCGCGGGCAGACATGACGCTGCGGCCAAATTCGATCATGCGGCCACTGGCACTTGGTATACCGAGTTCCAGTTCCATCTCGTTGATATCATTGTCGACGATGGGATCGGCTTCGGTGGCGATGGTCTCCTGCTCCTCGCCGTCAACCACATTCGTCACGTCGATGGGGGCAGAGCGTGCCAGCGTTGTGTAGATCGGGCAGCGCACGCTGAAGGCTTCGGCCAGCATGGCGGCTTCTTCGACAGTCGGGCCGTCAACGTTCATGGTGATGTGGAAGGCGCGCACACGGGGGTTGACGGCAGCCCCGGCAACGCCACGTGGGTCGAATTCACCCTGTACAGTGGCGGCGAGATTGTTGGTCTCGATCGTCTGCTCGATACCAACGGCCTCGTAGATGTACATGCCGCAAGCGATGAGCGCCGTCAACATGCCGTCGAGCGGGTTCACTTCCTCGTTGGGGCCGTTGATGGGCGGCACTGAGTCATAGACCCAATGGTTGCCGCGCGCGGACATGAGCACGCGACCAGGCTGCACCAGCTCGGCAGCCACTTTGGCGGTGGCAAGTTGGAGCTCTTCTTCGGCTTCCCCCATTTCAGCGTCTTCTGTGTCACCCTCTTCGGTTTCAGCCTCTTCCATCGCTTCTTCGGTCTCCGCCTCTTCCTCCGGTGCCGGTGTGGGGGTGGCATCCTGGAAGGTGGGCGCGGCCTGCATGACGGCCGCGGGCATGGCGAAGGCAATCGTGAAGGCGAGTACCACAGCCCATGCTTTGATAATTCGGTTGTTCATACGTTTGGCTCCTTTATTAACGCTTGACAGCTACTTAAAAAAACTCACGTTGTAGTGGTTCGACCATCGTTACCTACCCAATCTGCACCCGCCGTGTGATCTGGCCGTTGCTCTCCCAGTAGGTGATCTTGTTGGCCAGCCGAGGGTCGTCGGGCGCGGGTTGCACCTTGCCGCTGGTGTCCACGGCACGGCTGGTGATGGTGTGTTCGCCGGGTTCGGGATCGGCCCAGTCGAAACTCCAGAAGGTCCACGCATACTCGGCGCGCTGCCCACGGTCGAGCCAGGCACGCTGCCAGGGGCCATCGTCAATCCGGACATCGACAAAGCGGATCGGCGCGCCCCAGGCCGCGCCCTCAATGCGATAGCTATCGCCGCTGTGTACCACCCGCGCCGGTGCCGATTTGAGCAGCGTACGTCCCACCAGCGATTCCACCCAGCGAGGATCGCTCTCGGTACCCTCTTGGCGGATGGTTACATAATCGCGCGCCATAAAGTGACCGGCGTAGCGCGTATCCCAGATTTCGATGCGATCAAGCCATTTGACATTGGCCACGCCATACCAGCCGGGCACGATCAGCCGCAGCGGATAGCCGTTGCGTGCCGGCAGCGGTTCCCCGTTCATCGCATAGCAGAGCAGATTGTCGGGGTGCAGCGCATCATCCAGCGCCATGCTGCGCCCAAAGTGCTGCATCATTGGCGTCTCGCGCACGACAACTTCGCCTTTGTCAACACCGAAGAAGACCACTTCACTACCCTCTTCAAGCACACCGGCTTCTGCCAACAACGGCGCCAGCGGTGTACCGGTCCAGGTAGCAGTGCCGACGCCACCGTGAAAGAAGGGGAGACCGTGGTTGCCCGAACACTCGATCGTGAAGGTGATCTCCTGGCTGGGCCGCGCCATCAAGTCTTCCAGCGTCAGGCTCAGTGGGTTATCAACCAGGCCATCCACCGTCAGTTGCCACTCATCGGCAGCAATTTCAGGCCAGCCATAATGAGCGACGCCAAAGAATTCATCGTTGGGCGTGATCCACGAGTCGAGCTCTTCCCAGAGTAACTGCTTGTCAAGCACCTGCGGCACGGGATTTTCGGCCGGCTGGTCGAGCCAGGGTAGCACCTCTTCGTCCTGCTGGAGGGGTGCTGCCTCGGCGAACCGGTTGTTGAGCAGTGCCAGGGTCGCAACTGTGGCACCCCCGGCCGCGAGAAATGTACGACGTGATACTGTTGGGTTTTGCATAGGATTCTCCTTGTTATCCTTCCGCGGTCGTCGGGTCGATGATCGCTTTGACTTCGTTGATCGTGCTGGCGGGGAAGCCGGACTTGGCCGCGTGTTGGCGGATCAGATCTTCTGACGGCGCAATGTAGACACAGTAGGTCTTGTTGGCGGCGACGTAGCTCTCCACCCATTGGATTTGCGGGCCGAGCTCTTCGAGGACGCTACAAGATTTCTGCGCAATGCCAACCGCTTCCTGCGGCGAGACATTGCCGATGTTGGGAATTTCGCGTTCGATCACATACTTTGGCATAGGAATCTCCTTTCTGAAAATGCTGGTAACGATTTTGCGATTATATGGGACACAGACAGCAGCAGGTGGTGCTACGCGACGGTAGCCCCTTTTAACCTATGGCGGTCTGTTTACCAACTAACGATGATCTGCGCCACTGCTGCGCCAAATGTCACAGTGGATCTGCCAGCGGCCAGCGATCGATTGCCAGAGGGTGATATAGATACCTTGGTCTGCCAGCTGTCCGTTGCGCTGGCGGAGGACATAGGTGCCGATCTCGTGGCCGATGGTTGCTGTGCTCCAGAGTTCAACGGCTTTGCGTTCTGTGCAACAGAGGCCCATATCTAGGACACCCTGCCAAAAGGATTGAATGGCAAGCCGACCGCACATGACCCCGCCGTGCGCAGGGAACAGCCAGCCTCCTTTTGTATAGCAGTTGGCAACCTCGTCTATATTGCGCCCCACAAAGGCGTGAACAAAGTGCAAATTGGCGTTGCTAATGGCCGCCTGTGCCGGCGTGAGGTTGCGCTCATCCATGGTGTGTATCGTCTATGAACCAGATCTTTATGATTTTCTGCGGTAGAGCCAAGTCTAGTAGATCCCGGCGTAAATAAGGTACCCTATTTTTACCATGATGTACACGAGTAACGTGCCTTATTAACTGCCGTGGTATCTACGCCCAACTGCACTAGTGGAATTTTAACCAAGCTATTTTGCATAGATCTTCCAGGAAGCTTCAGAGCTTCCTGGAAGATTGCAAACAGACTCTGTTAATCGTGCACTAGGCTTGAGGCGCCGATGTGCGTTGATGCCAACAGCATAGCAGGCGTTGCGTTGCGCAAGCGTTGCGTTTGGCGTTGCGCGGCGTTTCTTTTGGGGATTGGGCGTTGCTTGTACTGGATGGGCGACAATAATTGGCACCAATAAAAAAGAGCCGAGGCTTTGGCATCCCGACCCTGTTACAAACGTGACCTACGAAATCTGTGGTTTACCCAGGCTTATTTGCGCCGCAGTCTGCTAGTACAGAACGACCTAAGTAGGACAGTAGTTCAGTAGGACAGTAGGACAGTAGTTCAGTAGTTCAGTAGGACAGTGAGTCAGTGGCTGTCTCACTGTCTCACTGTCTCACTGTCTCACTGTTTCACTGTCTCACTGTCTCACTGTTTCACTGTTTCACTGTTTCACTGTCTCACTGTTTCACTGTTTCACTGTTTCACTGTTTCACTGTTTCACTGTTTCACTGTTTCACTGTTTCACTGTTTCACTGTTTCACTGTTTCACTGTTTCACTGTTTCACTGTTTCACTG
>DAOTTR010000155.1:0-12636 GCA_034437715.1 Caldilineaceae bacterium | reverse complement strand
CCACCGGTTGAAACCGGCGGCTGCCACGAAAAACCTGCTTAAGCAGGTTTGGCATAGCAGGCGTCGAATTGATTCGACGCTGTCAACCACATGAGATCCGGTTGAGCCATTTAGTTTTTTGAAGGGATGATAAAGGTCGAATGATGTAGAGCCGCTATGGGATATGGATGGCATTGTTGACTAGAACATTTCGGAAAAGGGTTGCTAAAAATAGGCAGGGCGGATACTCATTCATTTTATGTAGATTATGGTAATTTTGAGTATATCAATTTGCTTACAGGCAATAAAATATTTGGATGATTGGGAATGCAGGGGCTATGTCAAATATCTTTTCTCAGGGTTGACTGAACGCAATGCAATTTCTAGTTAATACTACAGTATTATAAACGTCTATTTTCGATGTTTCCTATACAAAAATCAGTCCATTAGACTACATCTTCTCAATGACACCCTACACAAACTGGCTATTCATAAACGTAAATTGCAGAATGGCTTCTGTAAGCAAATCGCCAAGGGAACGCACATCCCGATTAAGATATAATTTGCTATACTGCTTGGGGAGCAAGGTCGTATGATTAAATCTGATCAGAGGCAGGAGCATGGGGTGAGCACTCGATGTAGACATCGGTTTATGCCGGTTGGATTTTCTCTATTGGCAGCTACGCTTTTTGTGTTAACAGCATTGACGGCGTTTTTGCCTACTTCTGCTTGGGCAACCCCGGCTGCGATACGCTATGGCGCGGCGGATCTTCTTGGCCCCGTGCTAGAACCCTGTGTGACAACGGATACTTTGCCCAGTGCAATTGTTGTAAGCCCAACAGATGATTGGGAACAAACATTGCGCACTGCGCAGCCAGGTATGACGATTCTCTTGCGCGAGGGCACCTATCGGGCCAGTGCGAAAATTTGGTTGCCCGCTGGCGCGCCCGACCAATTCATCACGCTCAAGCCGTATAACTGTGAAGAGGTGACGCTTGGGGCTAGTTTGCGCCCACTTGCCTATACGATCATTGCTGGCTTTACGCTAGACGCGCGCGACTTGGCCGATAGCGATTATGTGATCCGCATTGACAGCGAATATAAGGGCGACTACTGGGGCAATATTACGCAAGTTGTGATCCGCAACAACCGGATCCGCGGCGGCCTGATCGACGCCATACGGATCAGCGATGACACTACTGTGATCACGATTGCTGGCAATCAGATCGATGGCGGGGCTACCGGCCACAATATTTTTGTCACCGCCGAAAAGCGCATCCATCTACCCGATCAAATTTTTATTACCAATAACCGGTTGACCAAAAGCCTCTTTGCTACACCGGCAGAAGATATGTTTCAGGTACGCGATGTGGGCTATGTGGCCTTTACTTTTAATACCTGCACCGATGGCAATAGCATGGAACAATGTATTGATATCAAAACCACCACCATGCCATTGCTCATCGCCAATAACTTTTTTGATGGGGAGCATCTCCACCTGCGCAACACAGGTGAAGATGGCAGCAACGGCTGTATGGTGATCCACGAAAGCGACGAATTGGCCGATCAGCACCTGATTGAAAACAATTATTTCAAAGGGTGTAAAGGGGCCGCCATTCGCTTTGCCGCAGGCACGGAAGGCAATGAGATCAGCAGCGGAATTGTGCGCCACAATCTGTTTTATCAAAGATCCGATAGCGAAGGGGTCGTCACGATTGCCAGATCGCATGATCTGCTCTTCACAAACAATACCCTGATCTGTGGTCGTCTTAAACTAGGCAATAGCGAACAGACAAGGTTGCCCAGCCAGCTTGTGCTCAAGAACAATATTTTCTATAAAACCAAGATCGAAGATCATACGATCTTATCGACGCACCCCTACACCTGCGCCCACAACTTGCTCTTTGCCACCCTTGGCAGTGGTTTCACCGTCAGTGGCTGTACCAATAACTTGACGGCCGAGCCACAATTTGCCGCAGCATCCTCTGACAATTTTCAGCTACTCCCAACCAGCCCGGCGTTGCATACAGGCGAAAATGGGGTTGACATTGGCGCGTTCGCCGCCATGCCGCCAGCCACCGATTTAGCTTTCGCACTCTATCTGCCCCTCGCCCGCCAGAACACAGCCATTTCGGCTGAAATTATGTGCAATCCATAGCGCGCGGCATTCCCCTTAAAGCGGTGTGGGAATCTCATCGGCCAGTTGCCGCCAATTGCGATGATAATAGAGCATCGGGAGTTCACTGCCATCACTCCCACCCGCCACGACTTCACCGACAAAGATCGTGTGATCGCCCCCGGCATAGGCATGGCGCACTTCGCAGTCCAGCCAAGCCAATACACCGGGCAAGATCGGCGCGCCAGTCACCGCGGTTTGCACATCAATACCTTGGAAGCGATCTTCGATGCCAGGGATCATGCCAGCAAAGCGCATGCCCCATTCCACCTGTTTTGCATGTAAAATATGCACAGCAAAGATCCCACTGTCCGTAATCGCCCCATGCGTATGCAATTTCTGCGCAACGCAAATGAGGATCAGCGGTGGCGTCACACTGACGCTGGAAAACGAACTCGCGGTCATGCCAACGCGCGCTTGTCCATGTTGCGTCGTCACAACTGTAACGCCACTGGCCCAATGTGATAGGGCATTCTTGAAAATTTGTGGATCGATCACAGCCTCTTCCTTCTTCCTGGGATGCACAAGTTTATGCATCCAAAATTATACACCCCAAATTATGCCCCCAAATTATACACCAAGGTAGCATTGCTTATCCTGTCATTATACACGATCTGATTTTAGCCACAGAAATGCTCTGCTATCCTACCAGCACATGCCAACCACCGCACAGGGACTTTGTGAAAGAAAGAACTTATGGGTCGGCAAACATGCAGACGTGCTGGCTATCTGGTATAATCTTGGCAGATCATTCTTTATACCAGTTTGAAAGGATCGGGCATGAAATCGGATATAAAAGGGTATAAAACATTGGCGGCGCTGCTCATCTCCCTATGCTTGCTAGCCGCCTGTGGCGATGCACCAGCAGCAACCACAGTTCCAGCCACAGCACCCCCAGCCGCAATTCCTACCCTGGCACCCACGGCCATAGCCGCGCCACCAGGGGCACCGCCAACGGCTGCCTCAGCCAGTGCAGATTTCAGCGCAGACACGCTCTATGCTGGCCTGCCCGATACACTTGCCGAGTTACTGCCCAATGCCGATGTGGCGCATGGCGGCGAACTCGCTGTGCAAAAAGGCTGTACAGCCTGTCACTCCTTGGACAAAGACATGAAGGTGATTGGCCCCTCTTTTTATGCTGTCGGGCAGATCGCCGCCGAACGCGTAGCCGGTGAAGGTGCCGCGCTCTATCTCTACAATAGCATCATTCATCCCAATCAAACTGTGGTAGAAACCTTTTTGCCTGGCCTCATGCCGCAAACCTATGGCGAACAACTGAGCGAACAGGAATTGGCCGATCTGATCGCCTATCTGCTCACCCTGCAGGGCGAATGAGTGGAAGTGCTATGCCAGTTTGGCCGAATAGTGTGACATTTGCTACAATGACGCAAAAGGTAGGGTCGTAGAGACAGTAGTGACGACTTTAGTCTTTGTGTAACGATTACGCCAACGTTAAATTCGTGTTGAATGAATTCAACACCTGAGACGGGAAACGTGTTTAAACACGTTTGCTATCCCAGGCTCTGCATTCATGCAGTAGCAGGTGATGAAATTTAACCTTGTCGTACGATTCACCCCACCCGCACCCAGAGGGTACCCGCTCCCCTTCGGCAAGCTCAGGGAACGAGGGAGGGAACCATTGGTCGCAAAACAATTCCTCCCCCAACCTGGGGGAGGTTAGGTGGGGGTGGCTTGGTAGTTACAAATGACGAAAGTTTCATAGCGGAATAGATTCATCGGAGGCCTGTAGCGTCGCAGGCCCTATAGGTCCGATCAAGTGTATAGTTATAGTGTAGTAGTAACGATTCAGGCCAATCGCATTCACCACCGGGAACACCGCCATCCCTGGCCGCCAGGGATGGCGCGGGAACCCTCTGGGTGCCCGGCTGAATCGTTACGCGCAACAATTGAATTATCGTGTAATTTTATCCTTCAGCGGCTTGCCGTTGGTGGCTATACAGCAGGAGGCTCAGTGCGTTATGAAAGCAATGCTCTACATGAAAGATAAAAAGGATCCAGTCGCCGTTTTGGATGATGTCAAAATTGTGCAGATGAATGACAACCACCAGAAAAGCCCCTATCGTATTGCATTTTCCACCACGCAACTCAACGCGAGCCGCACCATGATCGAGTTGCATCGCGATGTAAAGTTTCTTGTGCGCTTGGATGATGGGCGCGAGGCGGATGTGTTGTTGCAACATACCAGCATGGACAGCAAAGGCAATGCAGTTGGGGTGTTGCGTGTCTTGGGTGCCTTGGGCAACGAATGACCAATCTGCCCAATCAACCGCCTTCCAGACCGTCGGCTCGCTCCAGGCTGTCGGATCAAGCTACCCAGGTCGAGCGCGTCAGGCCAGCCGATCAACCGCCACTCCCCGGTCGCCCACCCGCGCGCCGTTCTTCGCGCCGGCTCTTTTGGATTGGTTTTTTTACCAGCTTTCTATTGCTCAGCATTGTGAGTTGTGGTGGATTGGTACTCAGTACAGGGCTCAATCGGCTGGATCTGGCTGATCTCCAAGGCAATGGCGCGGCGGCTTGGACACCCCCCATTGTCACCCCGACCGCAACGCCAATCCCAGATATTAGTGGCGCGAACACGAATCAGCCCAGCAGCGGTATGTTTGCCATCGGCCAACAGGTACGCAATATCACCAGCAGCCGTGTCAATGTGCGACAAACCCCCGGCCATTTGGGCAAAACGGACAGCGATATCCTGGCGCAACTGCAAACAGAGAATACGGTTACGATTGTTGGCGGACCCACCTCGACCGACAATTTGGTCTGGTGGCTGATTCAATACACCGCCAGCGACGGGCGCGCCATTGAAGGCTGGACTGCCGAAGCCACCGGCAGCGGCGTACAGATTCTTGGTCAATAGTTCCTGGTCAAGCAGTTGGGTGAAAGCGTGTGGGTGAAAGTGATATGACCCCAAACCAGTTCCCAGATGTTGATCCACAAGGCGCAACAACCACCCCGCCTACCGCGGTACCCACCACGCCGCCCTCATTTACGCCGCGCCCAGCCCAGGCGCGCATCCTGGAATATACGGGTGGCCCCATGGGGGTGAGCGCCGTGCCTGGCAGCGGCAAAACCTTTACACTGAGCCTGCTGGCCGCACAATTGGTTGAACGCTTGGTTGGTGCCGATCGTCCACCCGCGACGCCAGATGACAGTGAAGTTTTGGTCGTCACCTTTACCAACAGCGCCGTGGAAAACTTCCGCAGCCGGATTGGCAATTTCCTGCGCCAACGGCAAGGGTTGCTCCCCGGTGTCGGCTATCGCGTGCGCACGCTACATGGGTTGGCGCATGACATTGTGCGCGAACGCCCGGCCTTGGTGGGGCTGAGCGAACGTTTTGACATTGTGGACGAGCGCACGGCCAACGAGATCAAGCGTGACTCGGTGCTGGCCTATTTGCGCACCCAGCCCGATCTATTTGCCCCCTATCTGCACCCCGACTTTGTGCAAAACTTTCGGCGCATCGAGCGCTATGTCATTGAAGACGCGCTGGACATTGCCAACCTTGTGATTCGCGTCGGCAAGGAATTGCGTGTCGAGCCGCATGTACTCCAGGCGCGCTTGCGCAATCAGTCGGGCAGTTGGCCGCTGTTGGACTTTGGCCTGCATATTTATGCTGATTATCAGCGCAGCCTGTTTGTGCGCGGTGCGGTCGATTTCGATGATTTGATCGTGCTTGCCCTGCGCGCCATGGAAGCAGACGCTGATTATCTCTTTCGTTTGCAGGAACGCTGGCCCTACATTTTGGAAGATGAAGCGCAAGATTCGAGCGCGCTGCAAGAAGAAATGCTGCGCCGGCTGACTGAGCGCCACGGCAATTGGGTGCGCGTCGGCGATCCGAATCAGGCGATCAACACGACCTTTACCAGCGCGAATACGCGCTTTCTGCAAGAATTTATTGCGCACTATCCCGATCAAGCGCGTGATCTGCCCAATTCAGGGCGCAGCGCCTTGCCGGTGATCGAATTGGCAAACTATCTGATCGAATGGTCGCGCCAGGCACATCCCGTGCTGCCGCTATCTCTGGCATTGGCCCCACCCCATATCGAGCCGACCGCGCCGGGCGATCCGCAACCCAACCCTGCGCCCGGTGACCCGGCGGTCTATCTGTTTGAAAAAGCCCTCACGCCGGAGCAAGAGAGCGAAGTGGTTGTTACCAGCCTGAAACGCTGGTTGCCCCAACATCCCACCATGACAATTGCTGTCCTTGTGCCCGAAAATAGCCGTGGCTTTCATCTGGCCGAGGCTTTGCAACAGGCCGGGCTACCCTATGATGACAGTCTGTTACGCTCGACCAACGCCACACGCGCCGCGGCGCAAGCGCTCTCGACGGTGCTCAGTTATATTACCCAGCCACACATTGCCACACACCTAGAACGGGTCTGGCTGGACGTGTGGTGGCCCAGACAAAGTGCCACGACGGAAGCATCGGCTGAGAATGCAGAAGAGGCCGATCTCGCCAGCGGGCAACCAGCGCTGCCCAATCCCAAATCCAAAGTCCCCGAGCCAGTGGCGACCTTTGGTGCCGCCTTGCGCAAATTACGCGAACCAGAAGCCCTGCTTTTCCCCGTCCAGCGCGATTGGGTAGATTCGCTGACCTGGCTCGACGAGGCCGAAGGGATGCGCGCCCTGGTGGAAGCCTTTCGCAACAGCCTGCGCCGTTGGACAGCGGCGACGATCTTGCCGATCGAGGAGTTATTGCTCACCTTGGGCAATGATCTCTTTGCCACACCGGCTGATCTGGCGTTGACCCATCGCATTGCCGTGCTATTGGCCAAACTGGGCAAGGAAAATCCTACGTGGCGCTTGCCCGAGCTGGCCGGCGAACTCGAAAACATTGCGCAAAATCGTCGCCGGATTCTGGGCTTTACCGAAGATGGGCTTGGCTTTCAACCCAAACCCGGCCAGGTGACCGTGGCGACCATGCACGCGGCCAAAGGCTTGGAATGGGATCGCGTCTACCTCACCGCGGTCAACAATTTTGGCTTTCCCGCTGGTGGTGATGGCGACAAATATCGCAGCGAACGCTGGTATGTGCGCGATGGCTTAAATTTGATTGCCGAAACCGATGCCCAAGTGCGCCAGCTTTACCGGGGCACGCTGGACGAATATGATGTGGGCAAAGCCACGATCCAAGCACGCATTGATCTGGGCGCAGAACGCTTGCGCTTGCTCTATGTAGGCATTACCCGCGCCCGCCGCGAACTGATCATTACCTACAATACAGGCCGCAACGCCGAACGCGATCCGAATCAACCGGCGCTCGCCTTCCAAGCGCTCCACCATTTCCTCAATGCGCGTTAACACCGTGTAAACAAATTTTTAACCCCATATTAATTTTTAGACAACAACAGAATTAGCCCGATTTTCTCCTATAAAAACGCCACTTTGACAGCGTTTTGTAATCATTCATTCATCCGCCTAACGCCCTTGCGCGCACGCTAAAAATCTACCATTTACTCTGGTAAAACAAGGCAATTAACATTTATAATTCATACAATTACCGCACAAGGCGGCAATTGTATGAATTGTTTGTTTTGTTGTATGCTACGCAAGCAATAATATACAGTGGACTGTCATCAAAATTATGATGGATTCGGCGGCGCTTGTAGGTCACGTTTGGTATGTGACATGCTCGTTCTATGCAAACCATCCGCTTTGTAAACGGACAAGCATGGTGGTGCAAGGCTTTGCTAGGGCGTTGTTGCGACCTTGGAGTCTGTCACGTTGCAAACGTGACCTACGCAACTGCATAACGATTGATTCATTTGCGCCGCTACGTAACAGACCGATACAAATTGCACATTAAGCGATAAAGTTCTCGCAGGTTTTCTCATTGATCAAGAAAGCGATAACCAGACCCACCCTTGAAGCGATAGAGTATCAAAGCATGATTATGAACCCCCCACGGTTGCCCATCAAATCGTATTGAACGGCTTGATGAGTTTTTATTAGCACGGAGAAAAAATAGTATGTCAGCAAAGCGTATATTTCCCCATTCGATTCATCTATACCCTACGCGCATAGCGCTTGGTTGTATTCTTTGCACGCTGTTGTTTACGACGCTGTTATTTATGCCAGGGCAACTCTATGCCCAAGGCACCCCCACCGTTACTTATACAAGTGCGATCAACACTATCTTTGTTGGCGCGAGCAGTGGCGCAACGCCCGGCAGTCAGGTGATTTCGCTGCCCGATCTTGCGGCAACGCTAACCACAGCGGGCTTCCCGAACGCGCTTGTGAATCAGGGCAGTGGTATCTGGCTGCTAAAAGCCCGCATCGAAGTGGAGGCTACGGCGAAATTAGAAATTACCCAAGGCACCGGTGTAACAGAACTGCGTCTGGAAAGCATCTTTGGCAGTTCGGCCTATATTCGCGCCAAGCAAGGGGGGTACTTGCTTTTCGACGGCGTCAAAGTTACCTCTTGGGATACTGGCAGCAATGCCGTCGATGAGAATATTCAAGATGGTCGCACCTATATCGTAGCCGAAGCTGGCGCGCGCATGGACATTCTGCGCAGCGAGATCGCCTATCTCGGTAACGCACTCGCTGCATCGGCAAGTGGCGTTGCCTGGATCAAACGCACAAATTCGCTCGATCCAGCCACCGGCGCAACGGGCAATGTGGAAGATAGCAAATTTCATCACAACTACCACGGGCTCTTCATCTCCGAGGGGTACAATCTCAAAATTCTGCGCAATGAGGTTCACAGCAATCTCAATCAGGGCGTCTTTGTACGCGATGGCGCGCAATTGGTCGAGGTCGGGGCAAATAATATCCACGACAACGGCAACAAGGAGATTGGCAGCGGTGACGGTATTGTACTTTCCAATAACGCGACGCAAAACAATCTACACAACAATCAGGTCTATGCTAATGCGCGCCACGGCATTTTGCTGGAACGCGGGTCAAACAATAATACGGTGACGGGCAATGATGTCTCGCAGCATATGGATGGCATTGCGATTGCCGAATCGGATAGCAACATCGTCCAAGGAAATCGCGCACACAACAATCGCAACGGTATCCGCCTGAGTGGTGCGCTCGAAGATCCAGCCGCGAACAATCAGATCATTAGCAATACGATTGAAGATAGCAACTCAAGCATCAGCAATGCCTATGGTATCTATCTCTATAACCATGCCGACAGCAATCTGCTGCGCAACAACACGGTTTTGCGCAGCGCCACCTATGGCATCTACATCAAAAGTGGTGGCAATCGTTTGGAAGGCAATGTGGTGCGCGAAGGCAAAACCGGCATTGCGATTGTGGGTGAGGCCGAAAGCATTGGTCAAATTCCGCTACTCTTTGCTGCGGGCAGCCGCAATATTGTGATCAGTTCCACGGTAGCCGCCAATAGCGATATTGGCATTCGCCTTGAAGGTGGGGTTGCGAATGGCATCGGCGCGGATGCACAGACCGGCGAGCGCCTAGCTGGCAATACCATTGAAGGCAATGCTGGCAATGGCATTTTCGTCAAGAATACTACGGCTGGCTATAGCTCGACCGATAACCGGTTGGTGGGCAACACAATTCGTGGCAATGGCGCGAGTGGCCTGGTGATCAAGGATCCAGGCACCGATCGCAATCGCATTAGCCAAAACAGCATTACAAGCAATGCTGGCGCTGGGATCAAGCTAGATGCTGGCGCACAACAAAACATTCAACCGCCGGTCATCAGTGATATTCTGGCCGATGGGCAGGCGTTGGGCACGGCAATTGCCAATACGACAGTTGAAATCTACAGCGATCCTGGCAGTGAAGGCGAATCGTTCCTGGGCACCGCCACCAGTGATGGGGCTGGCGCATGGACCTTTCAACTGCCTGTGGGTCAAGATCCCAAACGCGTCACCGCCCTGGTGATCGATGCCAGTGGCAATACATCGGCCTTTAGCGCGGTCTCGGGCAGTAGTGTAGAACTCTTTACCAGCGTCGCGGTTGATGAACAAAATCAAACCTTGATCAATGTCAATGGCCCCGGCGCAACCGCCACCTTGGCCGATGTGCAGACCTTGCTTGGCTCGGCCAATGCGGCGCTCTTGGAAAACTTGGGCAATGGCGTTTGGCGGCTCAACGCCAATCTCAAACTGGAACGCGAGGTCACCCTCGACATTAGCCCGGCCAGTGGTGTGACTGAGCTACAATTGCGCAGTGCGGCCAGCCCGATCAGCGGTACGGTGGACTATAGTGGTTTCGTCTATATCCGCACCCATGACGGCATCATCAATATTGATGGCGTGAAGATTTATGGTTGGGACACCGCCGCCAACAAATTTGACGATACGATTGGCGATGGACGCGCCTTTATTATTGCCAAATATGGCGCAGAACTGAATATCAGCAATTCTGATCTCAGCTATCTGGGTACGCCCGCCAACAGCGAAAGCTATGGCGTCACCTGGCGTGATGCGACTACTGTATCGGCGGCAGGCTTCACACGGGCTCAGGTCTCTGGCCAGGTGGTCGATAGTAAATTCCACCATAACTTTGTGGGTGCGCAGGTCATCCAAGCGGGCGATATGACCTTTACCAACAACGAATTTTACGACAATCTCAATTACGGCTTCTATGCCCGTGACAATAGTCGCGATATTGTTTTGGAAGGCAATTTGGCCTATAACAATGCCTCGCATGGCATTCTCTTGGCCCGCGGTTGCACCAACTTTGTGCTGCGCAACAACAAAGCCTATACGAACGGTATCGGCTTTGCCCATGGCATTGTCATTTCGCAGGGCACAGCGCCCACAGCCGCTTCGGTCGAAAATCTACTCGAGGGCAACGAATCCTATGGCAACCGTGGCTATGGCATCAATATTGAAGGCTCCAACAATAACGAGGTGCGCAACAACAGCCTCTATAACAACCAAACGGGTCTCACGCTGGAAGATGGCAGCACCGAAAACAATGTTCACGGCAACACGCTGCTGAACAACACCAGCTTTGGTCTACAGATCCGCTTGGGCTCGAATAACAATCTGATCAGCAACAACAACGCCTTCCAAAACGTCAGCTATGGCTTCTATGTGCGTTCCAACGGCAATATGCTCAGCGGCAATCAAGCCACGGCCAATCGCAATGTGGGCATCAATGTACGGTCGGAAAATACTACGCCGCTGCAGAACAACCAACTGATGAGCAACACGGTCAGCAGCAATACGGGTAGCGGCATTGACATTCGTGGCGCGACCAACACCGAAGTGCGCCGCAATCGCATTGAGAGCAATAGCGTCCACGGCATCTATCTGACCGACGGTGCAGTCGGCACAGTTGTGAGTGACAACGTCATCAGCGGCAATACGGAAAATGGTATTCGTGTCAACACCTTGCTCTCCTATCAGAATCGTTGGTCGGCCAACGCGATTTACAACAACCCCCTGGGTGGCATCAACATTTCTGCCGGGGCGAATAATAGCATCCCCAGACCTAAGATCAGCAAGATCGAGGGACGCTTTGTCACGGGCAATGCCAACACGCCGAATGCGACGGTCGAAATCTTCACTGGTGATACGGCACAAGGGCGCTACTTCCTGGGGAGCACCACCGCCGATGCGGCAGGTAACTTCACCCTGATCATTGCTGACAGTTTCATCGCCCCGAATGCAGTCGCGGTCGCCACGGATGCACAGGGCAATTCGTCTGAATTTAGCGAACCCTTCGTCGTCCCCGATGTAGATCCAGACTATCTGCTCTTCTTGCCCACCGTCACACGCTAGGACAGTTGGGCGTAGATACCACGGCAGTCAATAAGGCACGTTTACGCGTGTACATCATGGTAAACGTATGGTGCCTTATTGACGCCCTTATCTACTAGTACACGACGGCGTAAATAGACCAATGGTAGGTCCAGTGAGACAGTGAGACAGTGAGACAGTGAGACAGTGAGACAGTGAGACAGTGAGACAGTAGTTCAGTAGACAGCCACTGACTCACTGTCCTACTGAACTACTGTCTTACTTAGGCCGCTCTATACTAGTACAGTTGGGCGTAGATACCACGGCCGTTAATAAGGCACGTTACTCGTGTACATCATGGTAAAAATAGGGTACCTTATTTACGCCGGGATCTACTAGTAGCGTGTAAGGCAAGTTCTGCTCGGTAGTCAAGGCTTTCGTCTTTGTCCGATTGGGGAAAGACGAAAGTCTTGGCTACGGTTGAATCCCGTAAAGATCTTAATGTAGGTCACGTTTGCAACGTGACAGGCACCCCAAAGCCCGCACACCACCCTAGAAAAACGACGCTTGCCCGCTTATGCACCGTTCGTCAGCACCTCGACAGGCTCGGTGAGCTTACCGAATCGCATGTCGAAGCCGGATGGTTTGCATGGAACGCGTCTGTCATGTTACAAACCCACATTCCGCAGCGAAAAATGGGGGTTGCAGCAATTATGGAAGGGGGCGAAAAGGGGAAAGATTGGCTATACTAGGGGGATGGAAACCAAAGAGATGGAATATGAAAGCAAGCGG
>DAOTTR010000154.1:0-11993 GCA_034437715.1 Caldilineaceae bacterium | reverse complement strand
TGCTATATGGCTAATAATACCAGCCTGTAGGCGAACATGCATACTTGGTTTTTAGGCTTCCGCATCCCCGCACGCTTGATGAATCGCAGATCACGCCAAATACGTGACTTACAGGTCACCTATTTGACATGTGACCTAATAGTCACGTATAATATAGCCATGGTAGATGAAACTGTCTTTCGCGCCCTGGCCGACCCCACTCGTCGGCGACTACTCGACCTCCTCTTCGAGCGTGACGGCCGCGCGCTCAGCGAGTTGGAGTCGCAGTTGCCGATGACGCGCTTCGGCGTGATGAAGCACCTGCGCGTCCTAGAGGAAGCTGGACTGATCACCACGCGCAAGGTAGGTCGCGAGCGATTACATTACCTGAATCCGATCCCGATCCAGCTCATCTCAGACCGCTGGATCAACAAGTATTCGGCCATGCGGGCAAGCACCCTGGCCGATCTCAAAACCGCGCTTGAAGGAGAAAATGACATGACTACCGATTCAAAGCCCAAACTCGTTTATCAGATCATTATCAAGGCGCCGCAGGCGCGCGTGTGGGAGGCGATCACCAAGACAGAGTTCACCACCCGCTACTACTATGGCAGTACGCTCGAGACCGACCTCACTGTCGGCTCGCCCTTTACCTACCACATGGCGGGCGGCGCGCCAATTGTCGAGGGGGAGGTCGTCTTATCCGACCCGCCTAACCGGCTGGTCCATACCTACCACTCTCTCTGGCCACCAATGAACGAAGATGCGCCCACGAAAGTGACGTGGGAACTGGAATCGATGCCGGGCAACGTCACCAAGGTTACAGTTGTCCACGAGGACTTCCAGGGCGAGACGGCCACCTACCAGGGCTTGCAGAGTGGCGGCTGGACGTGGATCCTCAGCAACATGAAGACGCTGCTGGAGACTGGCGAGCCGCTGCCGCAGGAGTACTAGCCGATTTCGTAATTGTAGGTGTGCCCGATGCGCTTCGGGCGCGTATGGAGAGGAGATCCTAATGAACTGGAATGCATGGATTCGGCAGAGCCACCGCTGGCTGTCCATTGTCTTTACCGTGCTCGTCATCGTCAACGTTGTCATCAACATTGTCCCCTTGGGACAGGAGGAGCTTGTCCTCTGGATGGGTCTCTTAACGTTGCTCCCGCTCGCCTTCCTTCTGTTCACCGGTCTGTACTTGTTCGTGCTGCCGTATACCACCAAGTGGCGCAGTGGGTGACGTGCCGACTGAACGGGCAGCCGGCGACGAGGTTTCCAACCCAAGTCAGTATAAGGAGGTTTCTATGAGCCAACCTAAAAAGAAGAGTACGCAGGGATTCACAGACGAGGAACGAGCCGCGATGAAGGAGCGCGCCAAAGAGTTGAAGGCGGAAGCGCGCGCGAACAAGAGCAGGGCAGAAGGGGAAAGCGACGTGATCGCGAATATCGCCGAGCTGCCGGAACCAGAACGCGCCATGGCCAAGCGGCTGCATGAGATCATCACAACCAGCGCGCCACTCCTCTCACCGCGACTCTGGTACGGGATGCCCGCATATGCCAAGGACGGCAAGGTCGTCTGCTTCTTCCAAAGCGCGCAGAAGTTCAACACGCGGTACACGACGCTCGGCTTCAGCGACACGGCGAACCTCGACGAAGGTGCCATGTGGCCGACCGCCTTCGCGCTGACAGAGTTGACCGCCGCCGCAGAGGAAAGGATCGGCGCGCTCGTGAAGAAAGCGGTGAGCTGAGGCCTGATCTCGCCACTGGGCCCTGCTCTAGCGCATATCAAGCAGCGTGTCTGTTATACGACAGGATCGTTATCACGGACACTATTGGACCGAAAACGGCGTTCTTTCGGCGCTCGCGTCTACACAAAATCACAATGGGGATGCACCTTATAATTTCTATCATGCCGGTTAGAAAATCATAGGTAGATTCGGTAAAGTCTCAGAAACTGACCCCTGCACTTAGCCCTTGCGACCGGCTACAATAAGGACAGAAGAGCGGACAACAAGAGAAAAAGTATCATCACTTGAACATCCGCTAAACTATCCATCGTCTGTAGCTATTACGCCAACGTTAAATTTCATCATCTGCTGCTCTGAATGAATTCAGAGCCTGGGATAGGAAACGTGTTTAAACACGTTTGCCGTCGCAGGTGTTGAATGAATTCAACACCAATTTAACGTTGGCGTACGATTCACACAAGGAGAAACACGCATGGTAACCAAGCAAGATTTCGCAATGGAACAACTGGAAAATCGTCTGGAAATGTTGTGCATCTATGTGCCCTACATTGGCGTATGCAGCAAGCGCGTTTGGTTTGTAACGATTTACTATCCTTGTACCAAGTTCTACCGCATTTGCTTCTAAGCTTCCCCAGTGTCACCCCAAAAGGCAAAGCGTTGGATCCAATCTGACGCTTTGCCTTTGTGTTTTTCCACCAACCACCCGCATCGATGAACCGTGGAATAAACGCCGCTGCTGATGTGGCCCGACGAGATCATCACACCGAAGACAAACAATATGGGCACACTTGCACAATCATGATTAATGCGGTTATAATTATTTCTATGGCGGTTTGCATCGTTCTTTCCTTTTATTGCTGTTCCAGGCCGTTGACCAAATATACTTGGCAATTTGTCATTAGCCATCCGGGCACGCGTAAAAGAAGGAGGCTTATAGAAATGATCGTAAACAATCGAGCCACTCAATTGGGTGGCGCAGCCTTCATACTTGGTAACTTACTCTTCCTGGTGAACAAGCTCAACGAAATGAGCCACCATTTTCTTGCAAGACCGATGGCGGATGTAATCTCAGGGCAGGATATTCTGCTTATTTTGGTCGGGCAAGTGAGCTTGATTATTGGATATATAGCCTATTTCCGACGCTATGCTCATCGCGTTGGGAAATTTGGTAAGTATGCCCTGCGCCTGTTTTGTGGCGGTGGTATTCTGCTGGCGATTGGTCATGCTAGCTTCATGGATATCAACACCCCCATAGTAGAGTTCCTATTTATATTTGTCCTGATTGGATTGACCATAATGCTGATTGGTTTGATTTGGTTTGGGATTACGACGCTGCGTCAGCCAGTTTTAGGACGGTGGCAGTGGCTGCCGTTGGCAACCGGCATCATGGGGCTTGTTGGCTTTTTCTTCTTTAGCGGCGAAGACATAACGGCCATCTTCCTCCTATTCCGTACTCTGTTTGCGCTAGGTCTTATCGCGCTTGGGCTTATTCTATGGCTGGAAAAACCCGTTTGGCCAGCGGTGGTTACAACGACTAGTGTTGTCGGGTCTTGAAGACCCGACAACACTGTTGCAAATCTATGCAACGCGCCGGTCAGTTGCGCCGTTCGACCAACGCAGGATGGTAATAGGTGGCGGCCAGGGCAATAATCGCGGCTAAGGCCAAAATGCCAGGGGCCAACAATGGGTTGCCACCGCTGACGGCCTTGATCAACAGTTGATTTTGGTAGCGCCAGGTTGAATCTCTATGGCAAACGCGATATTGTTGGTAATATGCTCATAGACACCGAAGAGGCTACCGGCTAACAATAATACCATCACCCCTTGCAACGCCGCACGGTTATGCGCCGGGGCTGCAACAGGACCATCAGCACCGCAACCAAACCGATGCCACAGAGCGCAAAAGGCAGCAGTTGAATCAAGTCTTCGGTATGATTCACCAACAAAAGCTCTACCACTGTACCCACGCACAATCCGCCAGCCAGGAGCAGCAGAAAACGCCGCAGCCGCGCGACAATAATCTCGGCGCTCATTCTGTCGCCAGGTACCCTTCGGCAGCGGCGACTTGCTCCGCACAGAGGTGTTGGGCCAGGGCTTCCAAGAAGGCCGCATTCGACGCATAGGGTCGGCCAGCGATCAGCTCCGTGGCCAAGGCTTCGTCGACGCCGGACAATTGTTGTAGGGTGGCCGCGTCTGCCGCGTTGACATTCACAGGGACATAGACATAATTTTCATACTCGGTCACCTGGACGGCATCCACATATTTGCCAATTATACCACCAAAAGCGCAAACGTGCGATCAACTTATCGGTGGCAGGGAGCGCGCCCACTCCTTCAGCCGTTTGCCCTTCTCTAGACAATCCGTTACACTGAGAGCTTGGTCTCAACGGCCATTGACCAGCGCAACTGCGGCCACATCGTCTGCTCATCAGTCAGCAAAATCAAGCATTCCCTAGCCCTAACGATTCGGATTTACGCGACTCATGTTTGAACTTGTCTTTCTCGGTACATCAGCCTCGGCCCCATCTGTCCAGCGCGGGCTCTCCTCGGCCATCGTCATGATCAACGAACACCGCTTTATGATCGACTGTGGCGAGGGCACGCAGCGGCAGATTTTGCGCAGCGGCTTGGGGTTTCGCCGTCTGGACAAGATTCTCTTAACGCATGGTCATCTCGATCACATTTTAGGACTCGGCGGGCTGGCCAGTACATTAGGACGCTGGGAAGCGCTGGAGGAGCTCAATATTTTTGGTGGCGCAGCGACGTTGACGCGCGTAGAACTTCTGATGGAAGTCGTCTTTGGGCCAAACCAGATTCCCAATGTTGGCGTAGCCCTCAACCTGATGGAAGCTGGCGTCATCTTTGCGGATCGACACTTCACCCTGTCGGCTTTTCCCGTGCAACACCGTGGGCCAGATTGTTTTGGCTTCACCTTTGAAGAGAAAAATCGTCGCCCCTTTCAAGCAGAGAAAGCCGAAGCGTTGGGCATTCCACCCGGCCCAGAACGGCGCGACCTGGCGCAAGGCAAAACGATTACCCTGGCCGATGGTCGCGTCATTCAACCCGATGAAGTGCTTGGCGAGCCACAGCAAGGCATCAAGCTCTGCTTTGTGGGCGATGTCAGCCATACTGGGCCACTACACAAACCCGTCGAAGGGGCCGATCTGCTGGCGATTGAAGCCACCTATCTGGACGCAGACCGCGAGCTTGCCAAACAGCATGGCCATATTACGGCCACGGCAGCCGCACGTTTGGCGCGCAATGCGGGCGTCAAACAGTTGGTGCTGCACCATGTTTCGCGACGTTATCGGATGCAAGAAATTTTGGACGAAGCACAGGCAATCTTCCCAACCACGACCATTGCCGCGGATCTGGAGCTTTATCAAGTGCGCCGCGATCGAGCGACCGTTATACGCGATGTACGCCATACACCGACGTAGGGCAACACTCGAGAATAAGTCATATAATGGCCAAAATCTTGTCTGGATTGCGTCTGAAATCATAGGCTTCTCGTACCAATGACGTATACCATCCGTATAGAAATCCTACTCAATAAACCCTTCCACAAGTTTACGTTTCAGTTAATTCAGGTATAATAGGGTCGTTCAGCTTCGGCAAGTAACAACCACCTACTTACCACCCTACTATTGGTATTTCTACGGAGTTAGCGGCAACAATGGACAAAATTTTTCGGCGTATGTTTTTGTACATCAGCGCGCTCTGCATGATAGGCCTTTTGCCAGCCTCCCTTCTGAGTACTTCTACACAGGCCGCCCCATTGTATCAAGACGCAGAACCCGACGATTTAGTCTACAAAGAACTCCAAATTATCTATCTGACGAACCTAAAGCGACGTGAGCAAGGATTAGCCCCCTTACGCTGGAACAGCGAGCTCAGCGAAGCAGCGCGTTGGTTTGCCCTAGATTCAGTTGAGCATCAACCGAATACCTACTGTGGGCATACAGATACAGAAGGTCGCTCACCTGGCGATCGAATTATGGCCTATGCGTACAAGAATGCCGTGGCATGGGGAGAGAATGTTGTTTGTGGGCTTACCACCCCGGAAACGGCTGTCAACGGCTGGATGAACAATGCAGGTCACAAGCAAAATATTTTACACGCTGTTTATCGCGAAGTCGGTGTAGGCTATTACCGCAATTCCGAGACAGGTAAGGGCTATATTGTGCAAGATTTCAGCTATGATCCCAACTATGCGCCTGTGATTATCAACAATGAAGCCCCGAATACGACCGTTGCGGAAGTCCAACTTTATCTTTACAATCCTGCCCTGCAAAGCGGCTTGGAAGGCATGAGCGATGCCACCGAAATGATGATCGCCAATGAGCCATCCTTTGCCGATGCGGTTTGGGAACCTTTTGCCCAGGAAAAAACGTGGACACTCGAGGCCGGCGAAGGCTTACGGACTGTCTATGTCAAGACGCGTGATGCTCAAGAGCGCACCACGCTCGTCACAGACAGCATCTATCTGGGCGCGACGCCGCCGGCGGGGACGCTAAGCATCGAACAAGCGTCTACAGTCGAAGACGAGTTGGATTTCTATAATCTGGATAAGGGCAGTTGGCCGTCCGTTCAGATCAGTGTGAATTGGCAAGGCGATGACAGCGATGTCCTCTTCGAACACCTTGCTGGCGAAGGCGAGGAATTCGCTGATGAATTAGCCATTGGCGGTACTGTTCTCAAATTAGGTGGCACAAAGGCTAGCCATGCCCGCTATTGGACCACTGAGTTCTACAAAGATGTGCCCTTTATAGCCTATGTGCGCGTGAAAGTCGATGATAATTCAAGCAGCGATGAAGTACTACAGCTAAAGATTAATGGCGGCGGTACAGAATATGGGCCACTGAGCATCAAAGGCACTGATTTTGTACAGGCCGGTGCTTATCAGGAATTTTCGTTGCCCTTTACCTTTCATACCAATCGCGACCAACCGCGCTTGATATTCAATTTATACACCGCCAGCAATACCCCCGTCTTTATTGACGCCATTACCGTTTACACAACCGCCATGCCGAGCGAAACAGAGTTGGCATGGCCCGTGCTCGGCGGCTATTATCGCAGCCGTGGCATTTGGGGACGCTTTATTAACAACGAAGGCGAGTTTTCTAGCGCAACTGAATTGATTCCCAATGCCAAGAGTATTTCACCCATAGTCCTCCCACTACCCAAGCTACCGGTATTACCCACACCGCCCGCAACACCTACACCACCACCAATCGATGATCTTCCGAACCAAGTTCTCCTGCCCATTGTGATGAAATAGCATTATTACAAAAGCTCCTCTTGCTAGTTGTTTATTCTACAACATTGCGTATAATGGGTATTGACCCCGGCACCTGCATCCGATCAAACCAACGACACCCGTCTACACTTTCCATTGACTGAGAACACCCGTGGCGCTTGCAAAAACGGTTGTTTTCAATCAATGGGAGTATAACTATTCAGGTAGGGGTTTCGTCCCCGTGAGTCCCGGTGCAGGCGACGCTTTTCCTTGACCCACTATTAGGCAAAACTAGGAGTAGAACTTGTAATTCTACGCGTTCTATATCGCAGATCTCAGGAGAAAATCATGAAAAGCAGCCATCACCGCTGGCTTGCCATGCTGGCGGTGTTACTCGTGGTATTGGTAGCGGTGGCATGCGCCGGTACACCAGCGACCGCGCCAGCCGCCGATCAAGCAGCCACCGATAGCGAACCAGGCGATCTGGTTACCTTACGCGTTGGTTGGCCCGGTAGCCCCGATACGCTCAGCCCGGGCACTGGCATCTTGGCCGAAGCCTATACGATCTACGGTCTGGTCTATGACACACTATACACGCTACAATTCGATGGCACCTTCAGTTTGGATGCCGCCGAAAGTGTGGAGACTAGCGCCGACGGCAAAACCTGGACCTTCAAGATCCGCCAAGGCATCCAATTTCATGACGGCCAACCGCTGACGGCCAAAGATGTGGCTTTCTCCATCAATCTCTATATGGCCCATGAGGATTTCCCCTATCTCAATTTTTATACGATCTATTTTGAAAGCGTGGAAGCGCCCGACGACAATACCGTCGTGCTGACGTTAACCGAAGCCATTCCCAGCCTGGAAAGTCAACTGTTGGCGCTCTACATTTTGCCAGCACACATTTGGTCGCAATATGCTGAAGGCAATGCCGCCGCCGAATTTGAAAATCTGGAAATGATCGGCAGCGGCCCCTTCAAGCTCAAGGAGTATGCACAGAGCGCGTTTGTGCATTTGGTGGCCAATAAAGAGCACGCGATTGAGCCACCGCAAATCGACGAATTGATTTTTCAGACCTTTGGCAACGAAGACGCCTTGGTGCAAGCACTGGTCACCGGGCAAGTGGATATGATTACCGAGATGCCCAACACCGCCGTGCCCGTACTGCGCCGCACGGAAAATGTGGAAGTCGTCAGTGGCCCACCGCTCTCGCCCTCTGTGCGCGACATTATCATCAACCAACTTGCTCCCGAAAATTGTCCCCCAGACGATGGCAAATGTACCGGCCATCCGGCGCTGCTCGATCGCAATGTGCGTTTGGCCTTGGCCCATGCCACCGACAAGCAGAACATTATCGATGTCGCCATGTTGGGGCTGGCGCAACCAGGGTTGACCTTGGTCGCCTCGGGGCAGGCCTATTGGTACAATGACACGCTGCAAGATTATGCCTTTGATATTGCCCAAGCCAACCAAATCCTCGACGACGCGGGCTATCTGGATACGGATGGGGATGGCATCCGTGAAATGCCCGATGGCAGTCGCCCGCTCCTCTTCCGCCTCCAATGGCCAACCGATATTCCCGAAGCGCCGCGCATTGCCGAGATCCTCAGTCAAACTTGGGCCCAGATCGGCGTAAAAACCGAACCCCAAGCCCAAGACCCCGACGCGCTTACCACACTTTGCTGTCCGGCCTTCGACTTTGACCTGATGATTTGGGGCTGGAGTTGGGGCCCCGATCCGAACGATCCACTGGGCGTCATGCGCACCGACCAGATCCCAACCGGCAGCAGCGAAACGGGCTATGCCAATCCAGAATTTGATGCGCTCTATGACCAGCAAGCGATTGAGCTGGATCGCGTAAAACGCCGCGCTATCGTTTTCCAGATGCAAGAGATCGTCTTCAATGATGTTGTCTACATCATTCCCTACTACCAGGATCTGGTACAAGCCTATCGCACCGACCGCTTCACTGGCTGGGTTACCGATGCGCCCACCTTAACGCTGGAAGATCCCAGTGTGTTGACGAAAGTAGAACCGGTGCGCTGATCATCGTTGTTCGGTGCCACTACCTTGGGAGACGAATCTCACAGCTTCATTCATGAATCAATATATTCTGCGTAAATTGGGTTGGGCGCTGCTGACGGTCGCTTTTGTCGTCGTCTTAAACTTTTTTCTCTTCCGCATCCTGCCCGGTGATCCGGCGCGCGCCGTCAAAGATCCGCGCCTGACCCAGCAGAGCATTGAAGCGCTTCAACGCCGCTTTGGGCTGGACAGGCCATTGCACGTCCAGTTTTTCTTCTACGTGGGCAATCTACTGCGCGGTGAGCTGGGCACCAGCTTCCACCAGCAGCGCCCCGTGACCACGATCCTGGCCGAAAGCTTGATGAATACGCTCCTCTTGATTGGGGCTGGGACAGTCTTCTCGATTTTGATCGGGATTGCGCTGGGCGTGTTGGCGGCCTGGAAATCGCAAACCGTGGTGGACTATAGCATCCTCATTGGCAGCTTGGTCGCCTGGGCCGCGCCCACCTTTTGGTTTGGCATCATTCTCCTCTTCTGGGGGTCCAGCCACCTGGGCCTGCCGATTGGGGGCAAGCTGACCATCGGGGCTGATTATGCTGGCTGGTGGGAACGCTGGCTCGATATTGGTCGCCACATGTTTTTGCCGACCCTCACCTATACGATTATCTATGCTGGTCAGTACACGCTCTTTATGCGCAGCGCCGTGCTCGAGATCTTCTCCGAAGATTACATCCTCACCGCCAAGGCCAAGGGATTGCGCTCGATGCAGATTGTGCGCGACCATGCCCTACGCAATGCCATGCTGCCAACCGTCACCGTGGTGGCGCTGAACCTGGGCTTTACCGTGGCAGGGGCAATTGAGATTGAAACCGTTTTCTCTTGGCCAGGGCTCGGCCAAGCCATCATCGACGCCGTGGATCGCCAGGATTACCCCGTGTTGCAGGGGGCGTTTCTCTTGCTGGCCATCAGCGTCATTTGTGCCAATCTGATCGCCGATCTACTCTACAGTTATCTGGACCCACGTGTACGCGTTGGATAGGCTTTTGTAAACATGGAAACTGCTGCCTTCGGGCCAACCTTTTTGCGCAATCGCATGGCGGTGATTGGGACGTTGATGTTGTTAACCGTCGTTGTCATGGCGCTGCTCGCTCCGTGGCTGGCCCCCTTTGACCCCGCGGCATCGATCCGTGTCACCATCGACAGCATCTATGCGCCGCCGGACAGTGTCCACTGGCTGGGCACCGATGATGCGGGCAAAGATGTGCTCTCCAACTTGATCTATGGCGCGCGCGTCTCGCTGACGGTGGGTTTTTTCGCCTCGTTCATTTCGTTGATCATCGGTGGACTGGTCGGCCTGATCGCGGGCTTTTACGGGGGTCGCGTCGACAACACGCTGATGCGCATTACCGACATTCTGTTGGTCATCCCCGATCTGCCGCTGATGATTGTGTTGATCGCGCTGCTGGGGCGCGGCTTTTGGATCTTGATCCTGGTCATCGGCATCCTCGGCTGGACCGGCACGGCACGCGTGGTGCGCGCGCAGACGCTTTCCGTGCGCGAACGCAAATTTGTGCAGCGGGCACGCGCGATTGGTGCCGGCAATTTCTACATTGTACGCCGCCACATTTTCCCGTTGGTCTTCCCGCTAATGGTGGTCAACGCGGTCTTGGTGATCTCGGCGGCCATCCTCAATGAAAGCACCTTGGCTTTTCTGGGCCTGGGCGACCCGACGCGCCTAAGTTGGGGGCAGATGCTCAACTTTGCCTTTCGCCGCGGTGGCATGAGTGCAGGTGCGTGGTGGTCATTGATTCCACCCGGCTTTGCCATCATCTGGGTGGTGCTGGGCTTGACCCTGTTGGGCAATGGGCTGGAGCGCATCTTCAATCCCAAGCTGGAAACCCATCACCTCTCGGTCGGTGACGAGATGGTGGCGCGACCAGCCGCAGAACAACCGCCGCCGGAGCTTTCCGTGCAGCCCAGTTGATCTACCGGTTGATGTAATTGTGAAGGCATAGACCAGGAAATTTTTGGATCATGAACAATTCTGACGATGATGACGTGCCCCTTGTGGAAAATGGGGTGGCAAACAAGGTAGCCGATGCGCCAATTCTCGACGTGCGTAACCTGTCCGTTGACTATGTTGCGCCCGGCAAAGCGCCAGCCCACGCGCTGGAAAGGGTAAGCTTTGGCTTGCACCGCGGCGAGATGTTGGGCATTGTAGGGGAAAGCGGCTGCGGCAAAAGCACCCTGATGCTCAGCTTGATGCGCCTATTGCCTGCGGCGGGGCGGATCGTGGAGGGCGAAGTCAACTTTCTCGGACGCGATCTGCTGAGTCTCTCCGAAAGCGCCATGGCCGATGTCCGCTGGAAAAACATCTCAATGATTTTCCAAGGGGCCATGAATGCGCTCAACCCTGTGCGCACAGTTGGCAGCCAGATCGCCGAGCCAATTGCGCGCCACGCTATGCAGACCACTGCGTCGCGTCTGCCCCAGACTATCCACGCCACCCCACCCAACGGTTCACACAGTACGTCCCACAGTACGTCCCACAGTACGCTACAGCGTGGTATCAAATGGCTGAATCCACGCTACACAGTTGGCAATCAGATTACCGAGACGATCACCACCCACGAACGCGTGACCGACAAGGCCGTGCTGCGGCGCAGTGTCGATGAGTTGCTCAACCTGGTTGGCATCAACCCCAACCGGCGCGACCAATATCCCCACCAATACTCGGGTGGTATGCGCCAGCGCGCCATGATTGCCATGGCCTTGGCCTGCAATCCCGAAGTGGTGATTGCCGATGAACCGACCACGGCGCTCGATGTGATGGTGCAGGCGCAGATCCTGGAACTGCTGGCCCGGTTGCGCGAACAGCTAGGACTTTCCGTGCTCTTTGTCACCCACGACTTGGGCGTTGTCGCCGAGATCTGCGACACGGTGCTGGTGATGTATGGCGGCATCGTGGCAGAACAGAGCGATGTGGACACCATCTACAACGCGCCCCG
>DAOTTR010000153.1:0-3496 GCA_034437715.1 Caldilineaceae bacterium | reverse complement strand
GGGTTCCATGAACATCCTTCCTTTCCGATTTTCAACGCAGCTATTTGTTCTGGTGATTGCAAGCTTATGATCCTATGGCATAATCCTCGTTTGCGCATCCGTTGTTGGCAGGCTACTGTCATCGGATGTGTCGTGTTCGCTCTGATTACTTTTACCTCGCGCTCAGTGTTGGCGGCTCCTGCGGCCCAACTGGATCCACTGTTGCCGCTTGGGCAAGTACTCTGGCAGCAGGCAAAAATATCGCTTTCCGATCTGCTGGGCATGGATGGCGCACGTAGCTATCTGATATTGGTGCAAAATAACCAGGAGTTGCGCGCAACGGGGGGCTTCATCTCGGCCATCGGCGAGCTCACCTTGGAAAATGGTAGTATCCGTGAACTTGATTTCACCGATAGTTATACGTTTTTTCAAGCGGATCTGGAATATCCCGCTGCGCCCAAGCCCATGCAACAGTATATGAATATCCAACTATTACTGTTGCGCGACGCCAACTGGTCGCCCGATTTCCCGACGACTGCCAAATTGATCCAGGGCTTTTATACGCAGCAGACTGGCACGCCCCTGGCTGGTGTCATTACGTTAGATTTGCAGGCCGCCACACTGTTGGTCGATGCGATTGGTCCGTTGGAGATCCCCGGCGCGCCCATGCCGATCACCGGCGAAAATTTTGTGGAACAGGTGCTACAATTCTGGGAAAAACCGATTGGTACCGAGGTGACTATCCAGGCGAGTGGACTGGGCGAATGGTGGGGGCAACGGAAGGATTTTGTCGCTGTGCTTGCCCAAGCCGCGCGCGAACGTGTCCAAAGTGGCAATGTCAACTATGGCAAGCTGGCATGGAGTGTTCAGAAGGCGCTGCGCCAACGGTCGATTCAGATTTGGGTTGCCCAACCTGCCTTGGCACAGCAACTGGGCCTGTTCGGCTGGGATGGCGCACTCCGCCCTGCCCCGGATGCCGACTTTGTGGGGTTGGTGGATACCAATATGGGCTTTAATAAGGTCGACGCCGTGTTACAACGTAGCCTGGCGTATGCTGTCACCTGGCCCGATGGACCCACGGCCCCAGCGCTGGCTACGGCTGTGATCACCTATACACATCCAATTACGCTTCCCAACTATACTTGTACCAATACGCCAGCCTATGGCGAAAACTATAATTTCTTGATCGAGCGCTGTTACTATGACTATGTGCGCCTTTACACGCCAGCCGGCAGCATACTAGAGAGCGTTGACGGAGTTGAGGCCGATTCCGTTGTCACCCAGCGCGGTGAAAATCAAACCCAATATTTTGCTGGCTACTTTGTGTTGCCTGTAGGCCAGCAGCATACGGTCACATTTCGCTATCGACTGCCGGCCTATATAACACCCGAAAATTATACATTGCAGATCCAGCGGCAGTCGGGAGCAAATCCGCTCCCCGTGACTATAACCGTAGGTGAGCAAACGTTGACGACCACGCTTGCCGATGCCAAACTACGCTGGTCTTCTGCGCCCTAGCCGCCACCATTGGTCTGTGTAGCTTGTCCTGTAGAGCGTTAGGGTTCCCCAAACCCTAACGCTCTTGTCTTTCTCCGCCCATACCCAGTCGCTTCCATCAGAAAAAATAGAAGAGAAAGGATTTTCCATGCGTGCCGTCGCCTTTTCTGAACACAGCCCCTCTTTTGACGCATATCAGTTGATCGATGATATGCCCATGCCAATCATCAAGCCCGACGAAGTCCTGGTACGCGTCCACTATGCGGCCCTGAATCGGCTGGACAATTGGGTGCGCCTCGGTTGGAAAGGCTTGAACCTGGCCTTTCCACATGTTCCTTGCGGCGATTTTAGTGGCGAAATTGCCGAAGTGGGCGAGGCTGTGCGGGGGTGGTCGATTGGGCAACGGGTAACGGCGAATCCGTTGCTGTGGTGTGGTCATTGTCGCGCCTGTGTGCGCGGAGAGCAGCAACGCTGTGAACAGGGTGGCATATTGGGTGAACATGCGCGCGGGGCCTGTGCCGAATACGTGGCGATGCCGGCGCGCAACTTGGTCGCGATTCCCGATGGCTATAACATGCAACAGGCCGCCGCTGCGTCTTTGGTCTATGTAACGGCTTGGCATAGCCTGGTGGTCGCGGGTAACTTGCGCGCTGGCGAGCGCGTGTTGATCGTGGGGGCCGGTGGCGGTGTCAATACGGCGGCGCTGCAAATTGCCAAGCTGGTGGGTGCCGAGGGTTATATGATCGCCAGCACAGCCGAAAAAGCGCAGTTGGCGCTGGACAGCCATGCCGATTGGGTGCATGATCGCAGCCGCGATGCGAATTGGTCCAAGGCGGTCTATACGGCGACCAATCGGGTTGGTGTCGATATGGTGGTGGATAACGTGGGTGCCGTAACTTTCCCTAGCAGTCTGCGCGCGTTGCGCGTTGGCGGACGCTTGGTCACAGTTGGCGGCACATCCGGTTATGATGCGGCTGTCCCCGTCAATCTACTCTTTGGCAAACATCTGCGCATCATCGGAAGCACGATGGGATCGCAGGCCGACTATTGGCAGGTGATGGGGCTTGTCTTCCAAGGAAAGTTAAATCCAATCGTGGATACGATCTATGCCATGGCTGAATTTCCGGCGGCCATCACACGGATGATGGAGAATCAGCAATTTGGCAAGATTCTACTCCGCATTGGAAACGCTTGAATATCCTACTGCCCCGCTTGTCCTCTCTAGATCGATAAGGTACAATGCTGATTACTGTCAACTGGGTTGTGTAGTCCTACACAATCCAAACAGGCTCCCCGCCATCGATCAATTTTGTTAGGTAAGCGATAAAGGGATGCGTAAATTTGTGCAATTGATGTTATGCCACCCAACCTATGTGATGCTGCGCAAGATGGAACGTTGTATTGGCCTATAGTGCCTCTTCTCCAGACATGTTTGATACACAGAGCAATGAAGGGCCTTTAGATCTCGATGAGCTCGCAGATGATGTGATGGCTGAGGGCGACGATGGCGATGCCGGTCCCTCGTTGCCGATTATCTTGCTCAGCGCTGCCAGCGCGATTGCGGGTGGGATTATTGCGCTCTATGTCACCTATCGTCTACTGGAACTTGGCATCGAATTGAGCGCGGGGATTGCCACCTTCTGTGCCAGCCTTGCCTTGGGGATTACGGGGGCTGGCCTTTCCATGCTGAGTGGTTCGCGCGCCGCCATGGGCAACATTGCCTTCAGTTGCGGCTTGATTGTGCTCTCGCTGCTTTTTCTAGGCGTTTGTACCTTACTGGGTGCCGTAACTGCCTTAATCATAACCCTGTTAAGTGGATAAGTGTTGAATTTGTTATGATGTCCACCGAAGACGATAGCCCTGTGACAAAGCGCCAATCGCGGCTGACGATCACGGCCGCACCCGATGCGCGCAACAGTCTTGTGCTCTGGCATCAGACGGTATCTATCTTCAAGGCAACGCGTAATGGCTTTGTGATTATGCTGGCGCGCCATGTGCCAAGTCTCGCTTTCAAACGGTG
>DAOTTR010000152.1:0-5577 GCA_034437715.1 Caldilineaceae bacterium | reverse complement strand
AAGCTTGTGCCGTGTGATTTCCTGGCCCCAGCGCGCAGCCATAATCCACTGGGCGATCATCATCAAATTCTGATCGCCAATTTTCTGGCGCAAACCGAAGCGCTCATGAAAGGTAAGACGCCCGCCGAAGCGCGATCTGAAGTAGTGGCAACCGGGGTCAAGGGGGCACAACTCGAAACCCTGGTCGCTGCCAAGACGTTTACGGGCAATCGTCCTTCCAATTCCTTGCTCTTTCGCCAATTGACGCCCACTACGTTGGGCTCGTTGATCGCGCTCTATGAGCACAAGATTTTCACCCAGGGCATCATCTGGCAGATCAATTCGTTTGACCAGATGGGCGTCGAATTGGGCAAACAATTGGCCAAAGCCATCGAACCGGAATTGGTTGACGACGCGCCAGTTACCACCCATGACGCTTCGACCAATGGCTTGATTGGGTACTTCAAACAAATGCGCTAATACAGAGCGGCCTACGTAAGACAGTAGTTCAGTAGGACAGTGAGTCAGTGGCTGTTTACTGTCTCACTGTCCTACCATTGGTCTATTTACGCTGTCGTGTACTAGTACACTGTAAAGTAAGGTTTGAACAGTAGTAAAGACTAAAGTCTTTCCCTGCATGGGACAAAGACTAAAGTCTTTACTACTAGCGCGACTTTGTGGCGTTCTTGCCGTACTGTTTAGACAGATAGATTTCCCTACCGATAGGTGAAGAGAGAATAGGAGCAAACGATGAGCAATAAAAAACGGGACGTTCCCTGGATCCTCTGGCCATTCGTGGCGGTATGGCGTCTGTTGGCTGCAATCTTGGGCTTGACTGGTCGCTTGATCGGTGCGGTCCTGGGGCTAGTGGTGGTGATTGTCGGTTTTGTATTGAGCGTAACCGTGATCGGTGCCGTGATTGGCATTCCACTGATCATTTTGGGTTTCTTATTGATGGTACGGAGTATTTTCTAATTCTTTTGCCCAATGATTTTACCGGATAAGGGGGACTCTATGGGACAGTTTCTGGCAACTTAGCTTGTGACAACGATTAGTCTGCTGATCATTTCGAATCTGCCGTTGGGGATTGAGATCAAAAATGTGCGCACCGCCTTGATCGGGGCTTTGGTCCTCGGTCTGTTAAATGCGCTCTTGTTGCCCATTTTACAATTTCTGGCCTTCCCCATCACCTTTTTGACGCTAGGTCTCTTTAGCCTGATCGTGACGTCAATTGTCTTTGCTTTGGCTGCGCGCCTGGTAGATGGATTTTATCTGCGCAACGGTTTCTGGAGTGCACTCATCGGCTCGATTGTGGTCGGGATTCTCAACTCGATTATCTTTTGGATCTTCTAATACGTCGAAGCAATTTGCTGTTCAATTTTGCTGTTCAATAGGGAGAGGCAGAAGCTTGCAAGCTTCTGCCTCTCTTTTGTTTAGGGCTGTAGTGTCACCTTGATCGACTGGGTGCCACTGGCTACCAAGTCAATACCCTTTTGAAAATCCGCCAGCGGCAACTGATGGGTGATAATGCGATCCATGGGCAGCAAGCCTTTACTGAGCATATCAATCGCAATTGGATAGGTGTAGGGGCTGAGGTGGGCCCCATGCACATTCAATTCCTTGGTGTCCCCGATAATCGTCCAATCTACCGTCACCGGCTCGCGCATGACGCTAAATTCGACAAAGGTGCCCAGCTTGCAAATCGCATGTAACCCCTGCTCCACCGCGCTGGGATGGCCGGTTGCCTCAATATAGACATCACAGCCGTAGCCATCTGTCAGTTTACGCACCTCATCCACCACGTCAACCTTGGTTGGATTCAACCCCAGATCCGCGCCACACGCCTGCGCCAGAGCCAGCCGAGCATCGCTGAGATCGACGGCAATCAACAGGCGTGGATTCTTCTGGCGCGCTGCCGCAATCATCCCCAACCCCAGTGGGCCAGCCCCCGCGATCACGACCACATGATCCAATTCAATATTGCCGCGCTGTACGGCATGAATCGAACAGGCTAGCGGTTCAATAAATACCGCGTGTTCCTTGGGAATTGTGCTCGGCACTTTATAGTTGAGCGCGCCAACGGGAAAACGCATGTAGGGTGCCATGGCCCCAAAAGTCTTTTGGCGAAATCCATAAATGTCGTGCACCTGGCACATCCAATATTGGCCGCGCCGACAGTAGCGACATTCCCAACAGGGCACAATCTGTTCCGAGACCGCCGTATCGCCCAGCGCTAATCCATACTTTTCACCGGCCCCTGTACCCAACGCCACGACCGTGCCAACAAATTCATGGCCCGGAATAATGGGCGGTTGCGCGTAGCCAACGCGGTTTGCATCGCCCCAGAAGAGTGCGGCTCCTAGATAGCACTTTAGATCGCTAGCACAGATGCCGACTGAATCCACTTTTACCACCACTTCGCCAGGGGCTGGCTCGGGCACGCGCCATTCTTCTAGGCGATAGTCGCGCGGGCCGTGACAAACGACGGCGGGCATGGTTTTGGGAAGTGCTTCGCTGCTTTGGTATTGCATCATTGCTCCTCTGGATACAGAATCAAGTGTGGAATGCAGTTAGAAATGCAGCCGCATGTCATAGGATAGGCTGCCCACGCGGTTGGTTAGCTCGCTGACAACAACAAAGCCCAGCCGTTGATAGAGCCGCAAGGCCAGATTGTTGGCACGCACATTGAGCGCAATGGCCGGGTAATGAGGGCGCGCCACGTCAATCAATCCCTGCAACAGACGCGTGCCAATTCCTTGTCCTACATAGGCCGGCAACACCGCCATGGCTAGCTCTGGCATATCATCTGCTGTCGGGCTATAGGCTTTATTCTCACCCGTATAGAGTCGCACCCAAACCGCGCCTACTGCTGTCTGGCTTGCGACGCTTTCGGCAATAAAGCCCAAATCGCCGGGCCGTCCCCAACCGGTGACATAGTTGGCGAGTGTCGGATTTTGGATCGCATTCTGTACCGTCTTGCCGGTTTCATGATGCATGTGCGCCGCGTAGAAGATCATCTGCCACAGAAACAGATCATCGGCGGCGTCAAGTGTGCGAATGAGTAGATTGGTCATGATAATTTACCAGGCTTCCGCTGCTACTTCACTGAGTTTGCCCTGGTCACCCCCGTCAAACCAGGTTTCGATCAAGCGGCGCGAGATCGAAAGGCCGGGTGGCAGTTTGAGGGTACCTGCTCCAATCTCTGCGACAATTTGGGCGCGTGTCAGCCAACGCGCCTCTTCCAACTCATCATCAATCAAGTTGAATTCGGTGGTGGCCGCAGTCGCCATAAAGCCGACCATCAACGAACTAGGGAAAGGCCAAGGCTGCGATGAGTGATAGTAGACTTCGCTCAGTTCAATGCCCGCTTCCTCGCGTACTTCGCGCTTGACAGCATCTTCCAGGCTTTCTCCTGGTTCTACAAAGCCCGCAATCACCGAGTAGCGACCGGGCGGCCAGCTCGCCTGGCGCGCCAACAGACAGCGATCGCCAGACTGGACCAGTACAATGATGGCAGGATCGGTGCGCGGGAAGATCTGTTTGCGGCATTCGGGATTGGTGCAGGTGCGCACAAAACCGCCTTCGGTGCTGATGGTGGGCTGCCCACAGTCGCCACAGAAGCGATGGCGGCGCTGCCAGTAGATCATGGCGCGCGCATAGGCCAATAGCGCGCCAACGTGCGGATCGATGGCAACGCCGACAACGCGCAAATCACGAAACGCACCGAAGGCGAGCAGCCAATCCGGCGCAGTTTCGGCCACATCTTCTTCCACATCAATCGCAAAATAAACGGTGTCATCGAGCGATCCCAGCAGCGTCACTGCCTCTGGCGCGAGGGATGCGGGAAGTTCGGGTGCTGTCAACAAACGGGCTTGTGCCGAATTGACATCGACAAAAAGATTTTGTGTGCGCCAAATGGGCACAAAGCGAGTCGTGGGCGCGCTCATTTGGCTGGCTAGCCAATCGCGATTGCGCCGCTTGTCCACGATGCGATCCAGTGGGTTGGCGGCAAAAAAGTTGAGCGCCGAGCGTGTGTAGTGATCCATTAGCGGAAGGACTCTCTTTCTATCAGACGAATCAAGACGAATTGCCCGGATCTACGCGACTCAACCTGGACGCAAGGTTGACGTAGGGCAACAATGCTTTTGACGTATAAAAGCTGTTCGGAAGTAAAGTAACTTTCGTGCAAGAAGTGGACGAATGTCGCAATGCAAATTTTAAAATTTATGATATTCTTAGTCTAGCGATAACCAATAGTAATCTCTGGCTTACTCTTTGCTTGGTTATCCTGCGCAATTCTGAAATTATCACAAATGGATTGCCGTTTGTGAATGCGATTGGTTTTATCTAGTAGACGCTTCGCTCATCGGCCCAATGTGCAATTGTTGCCTAACATTGTTATGCTCCCTGAATTTTGCACATCTACCAACAAAAGATTCTTATCACTGCCAATGATGGTGGTATGGTAAAGGCCCTATGTGGCATAGGAGGTTAGGCAAATGGTGATGTGGATAATTCTGGCTTATTTAGCAGCTTCATGTGTTGCTTCGGTCGTGGTCTATGCGGCCTGTGTGGCGGCGGCGCGTGCGGATAAAATTCAACAACATGCATTTACCGCAAATCTTGCCCATGAAATGGATGATCAGCGAACCGAGCGTATTGCCACCGCTCGTTTGGCGCTTACTATCTAACATTGTAAATAAAATCGTCTAATTCAACAAAAAAGCGCTCACCAGCTAGACCGGTGAGCGCTTTTTTGTTTATTTCGCGTAACTCAGCCGGGAACGCGCCCCTGGGGCTCCCGATCCTGGCGGTAACAATGCGCTTGCCGCCAGGCTGGCGGCGTTCCCAGGGGTGAAAACCGATGGCTGAATCGTTACGATTGCTTGCAATTGAGCGTAACTCTTTTGTTAAAACTACGTCATTAGTAGTAGGAATATAATTACAACTTCTTTAACTGTAACCCTCCCAGCCTAAGCAGCGTTATGCACCGACAATACTCGCTCATTTCATCACGCTCACCAAAGCAAGTGTCGGTGCACCTCATGAAGGAAGCAAGGTGGGTGCGCCGGTTGTGTGCCAGCGTTTCGACTGCTTGGGCGCAGCTGATCGCACATTGGAGCCCGCGGCTCTATAGCTATGTCCTCTACAATGTTGAAAGCGAAGGGGATGCCCAAGCCTTGGTACAAGTGATCTTTGCCGAGATTGTGCAAGCGGTGGTGGGTTCGTTACGCATTGCCAATCTAACCATTCTGCTCTTTTCCATTGCCCGTCGGCATGTGCTGCGTTACCGCGCACGACAGGTGCCTGGTTTTTCTCCCTCTCATCCTCATCTGCTTGCCACCGATTCTACCAATGCTACCGAAAATCAACAATCGGCCAGTTTTTGGGCATGCTTTCAGCAGTTTACGCCCGAACTGCAACAGGTCTTGCTATTGCATTATCTGTGTGGGGTAAGTTTGCCAGAAATTTCGCAGATTGTGGGCAGGCGCGAGGAAGAGCTATTGCGGGTCTTACACCGGGCCCAATCCCTTTTGTTGCGGACGTAGGGGAATATATCAGATATGACCGGCAGCGTGAAACTGCCGGTCATATCTG
>DAOTTR010000151.1:0-13870 GCA_034437715.1 Caldilineaceae bacterium | reverse complement strand
TCCTTGCCCAATGATCTAGATCAAGACGGGCACGCGGGAGTGGTGGCGAAGAAAATTACGGGAAAAACGTAAGTTTTATCCGCCACCCCCCTCATGCCCCTACCTTGCGTAACATGAGTTATAATGCATTATCGTCTATGTGCTATTGCGGTATAAATGACCGGGTAAAACATTGTCCGGCCTGCCATTAAGGGCACGCCGTGGGCGGGGTGTTCGCTAGCCCAGCGGTTTTATAAGTAGGCAGTAGGGGAGGCGTGCCGGGGACGGCCCCAAAACATTCTGTAGCATCGCTATTCCGCTGGGCCGTCCCTGGCACGCTCGTATACTGTAATCAAAATTTACCAACTGTGTTTATCTTTACCCCCCGATGAAAAAGTGATCTATGCCTGAACGCCTAAAATATCAAAAAATAATAATTCCCTTCGCTTTTCTTCTGCTCGCCCTTACCCTCTTCGGGCTGACGCGTCTACCAGCCTATGCCGCGCCGGGGGCGACCCCAGCCGTGAGCTATGTTGTTGCCACCAACACCATTCTGATTGGTAGTAGTAGCGGCACACCCGCCAGCGAAGTGATCAACATCCCCGAGTTGGCCGCGTTGCTGGTGACACAAGGCTATCCCAATTTGTTGCTCGACCAAGGAAGTGGCACCTGGCTACTCAAGGCCAGTATTGTCGTCGGTGCTACGGCAAAACTCGACATAACCAGCGCCACGGTTGCTTGGCTACGCATGGAAAGCCCACCCATTCACGCGATCAAAATCATGCCGCAGCGCGGTGGTCATCTATTGATCGATGGCATTAAATTGACCTCTTGGGATAGCACAATCAACGCGGTGGATGAAAATATTACCAATGGGCGCGCCTATTTGCTGGCCTTTGAAGGCGGGCGCATGGATATTTTGCACAGCGAAGTTGCCTACCTTGGGTGGGAGACCGGCGAACCCAGTGGCCTTTCCTGGCGCAAACGGCTGAATTCGGCTGACCCGACCACGGGCGCAACTGGCCGGCTGGAAGATAGTCTGATCCATCATAACTTCTACGGCATGTACTCCTATGAAGCCTATGGCATTACCATTTTGCGCAACCAGGTCTACGAAAATCTGGGCTATGGGATTGATCCTCATGATGATTCGCGCGGCCTGGAAATAGCCTATAACCGCGTCTATAAAAATGGCAACCACGGCATTATTTTATCGCGTTTGTGCCAGGATAACACGATCCATCACAATGAAGTTTATGACAACGCGCTGCACGGCATTATGTTGGATCGTGGCAGCAACAACAACACGGTCAGCGACAATGTGGTTTACAACAATAATGACGGTATCGCCATCTTTCAATCCTCGGATAATCTGATCCAGAATAACTATGTCCATCACAACCGGCGTGGGATGCGGATTAACGCCACCTACGATCTGGGCGATCCGTATGATGGCTTGAGCAATAACAACCAAATTGTAAACAATCGCATTGAAGATAGCCTAGAGCATGGTCTCTACTTCTATGCGCGCGCCGACCGCAACATTATCACCGGCAACACGATTCTGCGCAGTGGTGTCAATGGCGTTTACATTAAGTCTGGTGGCAATCGCCTGGAGAATAATGTCATTCAGGATGGCGTCACCGGTATTACTATCTCTGGTGGCGAATATTTGAATGATCCGCCCCAAGCCCTGCCTGCGGTGGATCTGCCGGGCAGCAACAATGTGGTGATCAGCACCACCGTGACGGCCAATAGCAATGTGGGGATTCGCATTTTGGGCGGTAGCAACAACCGTATTGGCCCAAATCAGCCCACTGAACTGGGCAATCGGATTGAAAATAGCGGTGTCGATGGAATCTCAATTGGCGATGCCACCAATGGCGCAATCGCTACCGATAACCAGATCCTGAAAAATACAATTCACAACAATCTGCGCCACGGTATTTTGATCAAAGATGTGACCAGTGCGCGCAATCGCATCAGCCAAAACAGCATTACCAACAATGGTCAGCGTGGGATCAAAGTCGATACCGGTGCGCAACAGGGCATCCTGCCGCCAGTCATGACGGGGGTGTTGGCCGATGGGCAATTGCATGGTACTGCCCAGCCTAATGCGCTGGTTGAGCTCTACAGCGATCCTGGTGATTCGGCCCAGCGTGTGTTGGCAACCGTGACCACCCTGACCAGCGAAGCGGCCGTTTCGGCGGCCAGTGCCAATGCGGTGGCCGTGGTCTACGCCGCTGGCGATCTGGAAGGGAAAACCTACCTCGGTACGGCCACGGCGAATGGCAGTGGCGCGTGGAGTTTTGTTTTGCCCGCTGGTCAGGATTTCAAATTGGTCACCGCGCTCACCACCGATACCAGTGGCAATAGTTCGGCCTTTAGCTCCAGTGTCAGCGGCACCGGTCCCTTCTTTACCCTAGCCCTCGATGACAATGGCCAAACCACGATCCAGGTGACCGGCTCGGCGATTGTGGTCACGCTGGCGACGGTGCAAAGTGGTCTGGGTGCTGGCAATGAGACGTTGCTACAAAATTTGGGCAATAGTATTTGGCTGCTCAACGCCAATCTCTTTATTGGCCCTGGCGTTACGCTGGATCTGTCGCCGCAAACGGGCGTCAATGAGTTGCGTCTGCGTAGCCAGCCTAGTGTCGTGAGTGCCGGCGCGTCGGCTGTCACCGTCTTTGACTATGCCAGCTTTGTCTATTTGCGCACCCACAGCGGCGTTATGAACCTGGACGGTGTCAAAGTCAATTCGTGGGATCCGCAGGCCAACACCTTTGATCTGGATGTCAGTAATGGACGCGCCTATGTGATTGCCAAGTATGACGCCGCGCTCAATATCTATAATTCAGAAATGAGCTATCTCGGCTCGGCCGATGGCGAAAGCTATGGCGTCTCCTGGCGCGATACCAACGCAACTGCTACGCCCACCCAGTTGCGCGCGCGCGTGACTGGTGATGTGATCAACAGCCAGTTTCATCACAACTACTATGGTATCTATACATACCAGGCCAGCGATATGCTCTTCCGCGGCAATCAGTTCCGCGACAATCTTCGCTACGGCTTTGACCCCCACGATTTTACGCACGATGTGTTGGTAGAGAATAACGTAGCGTTCAATAATGGTAGCCACGGCTTTATTATCTCGCGTGGGTGCAACAACTTTGTCTTTCGCGGCAATACCGCCTACAGCAACAACGATCCCAGCCCTACCAGCTTGGCCCACGGCTTTATGCTCGACCCTGGCTCGCCCAGTTCCGAATATCCGCAGGCGGCGTCGACGAACAATCTGCTCGAAAACAACGTAGCGTATGACAACGAAGGCTATGGCCTGCGCATTCTAGGTTCCAACGATAATCAGATTCTTAACAACTTTTTCTACCAGAATCGCCAGGAAGGGTTGGTCATCGATCGAAATAGCTTGGGAAATATGGTCGCCGGCAATCGGCTCACCAAGAATGCCTCGATTGGCTTGGTCGTGCGCGAGACCGCCAATGGCAATACGATTGCCAACAATACGATCAGCGAAAACGGTAATCACGGCGTCTATGTGCGTGCGAATAGCACTATTGTCAGCGGCAATGTGATTACGCAAAACCTGAAATCGGGGATTGCGCTATTCCCCGCGATTGGCATCCCGCTGCTACAAGACAATCAGTTGCTGTCCAACACTCTGGCGTTGAACATTGAACATGGCATTGATCTGCGCAAGGCGATCAAAACCTTAGTCCAAGGCAATCTCAGTGAGCGTAACGGCGCCCATGGTTTCTATCTCTCGGATGCGGCTGGTCAAAATGCCATTGTGAAAAACATTATCCGCAACAATACCAACCAGGGTATTCGGGCCAATGGCATGCAGACGTTGAGCAACACGTGGTCCGAGAATGCAATTTATGGCAATCTGCTGGGCGGCATTGCCAACACCACCGGGGCGAATCTACAACTCGCGCCGCCTCAATTGATAGGTGCCGTCGAAAGCACTGTGCAAGGCAAAAGTCTGCCTGGCTTCACGGTAGAGATCTTCTCGGATCTGGGTCAACAAGGCCAGGTCTTTGAAGGTAGCACAGTGGCCGATGGCAATGGCGATTTCAGTCTGACAATTGTGGGCGCGTGGCGCTCGACCAATCTCACGGCTGTGGCGATTGATCCCCAAGGCAATGCCTCTACCTTTGCGGCACCCATTGGCGCGCCAATTGTTGCTACGCCAACGGCTACGCCGATCGTAACCCCAACCGGTACCCTGCTACCAACGACCCCGCCGACAGTAACGCCGACCGGTACGCTACCCACGGCCACACCGACGCCCACGGCAACCACCGATCCCAGTGTGACGGCCACGCCGACACCGACAGTCACCCCAACGGTGGGTGGTTTCGAGGGAGACGAACAAATTTTCTTGCCCTTAATCACGAAGTAACGCTTTGCTCATGTTTCAGGCGATATCGATGGAAACATCCGCGCGGTAGCAATGTGGATGGTGTATAGAAAACAAGCGGTCAGGTGAATTGCGCCTGACCGCTTGTCCGTTTTCATGACCGATGCTTCTGTGCGATGATCAAGCGATGACCGCATTTTGCTATTAAATGACACCGACAGATGTTGTCGGTCTGATGGCATTGAGGATGAGGGGAAAATATGAACCAGAAAATTTCTGGCTTGCGACACATGCCGATCATCATTGCTTTGGGCGCGATCTCGCTGCTGTTGATACAAGGTCTGCGTAGTGCCACAAGCAATGGTAACACGGCCCTGGTGCCGCGTGTGCAAGCCCAAGCTGTGACAGACTCGCTTGAAGGAATTGCCGTTGATACAACCAGCGATCCGCAGGCCACCGGCTATCCCGATAGCCGCAAGATTGTGCGCGACAGTCGCGATAATCTCTATGTGGCCTATCGCAAGAAGGTTGACGATGGCTCCTTTCATATCTTTGTTGCCAAATTGTCTGCCAAGGATGACAAGTTTACCAATACCGAGAAGTCGATTGAAACCGAACTGCTCTCCTATACCCAGCGCGTACCATCGATCGCAATTGACAAAAAAGATACGCTGCATGTCGTCTGGTATGGAACCGATGCCGCGAGCGCAGGCGAGGATGATCGTCAGATCAAATATACGCGTTCACCAGTGGCGGCGAATGGCAAAATGAAATGGGATCCGGTGATCGCGCCGGCGGGCATCATCACTGGTTTTGCCAACATCGTCCCATCACCGACGCTGTGGCAAGAACACCCAGTGATCTTTGCTGGGCCCCAACGAACGCTCTATGTGGTGTGGGAAGGCAAAGACAGCCAACATCCGCGCAAAGCGCAGGTGAAGTGGATCAAATCGCGCGACGGTGGCACAACGTGGAGCGCCTGGCAGAATATTCCCGGTGACGCAGCCCACTACTATAGCCGCCCAACTATCTTAGCTACAGAAGATGGCCGCAAACTTTATCTACTGGCCTATGCCACAGCCAGCGACGGCACGGCGCAGATTGTCTGGACACAGTCTTTGGATAATGACACAGATCCGGGTGATCGCTGGGACAAGTGGCGCTATATCGCAGACCTAGATGGCGATGGCATCAGTGATAGTACGCAAGATCAACGCCACCTGTCGGTGGTGATGGACAGCCAGCAGGCCCTACATCTGCTCTGGCGGCAGCAGCCAGATGGGGATGCAACCGTGACCAATACCCAGATTCACTATGCCACCTATGTCCCGGCCAGCGGTTGGCGTCCGGCCACTTTGCTGATGCAAAATTTCACAATCAATCAATCCTACCCCAGCATTACCATTGATAAAGATGACCGCCTGTGGGCCGTTTGGAGCGAAACGCCAGCCTTGCCCCAATCCAGTCAAGAGCCAGAAAGTGGCGAAATCCATGCCGCCAAGCGGCCAAAGGGCGCAACTTGGCAACCGATCGCGACTCCGGTTCACCGTGCCGATCAGCGCGCCTTCTACCCGAGTCTACGCTGGCAACGCTATGGCGCAAAATATGGTGTCGATCTGGTCTGGGTCGAAAGCACGGTCAGCGACCCGACCAATCCTACTTGTATTGAGAATAAGAAAGAAAAATGCAAGATTTACTATGCCAATCTGGCTGGGCAATAAATATACGCACGATTATGCGTAACAGTTAATCCGATATTAACGGGCTGATTAAACCCGCTTAACCCTACTGCGGTAACTTGGTTCTAGGAATACCTATCATGCAACTGTGATAGGTCGGGATTGGTAGGGCATGGACAGATTTGCCTGTGCTATACCGATAACCGCCATTCGTAAAACAGGAACCTAGAGGAGTTACACATGAATCAGCATCAAGCAGGCAATAGCCTTTGGCATACGTTGGTGGAAGAAAAAATCGGTCGGCGATCGTTGTTCAAAGGGTTTGCCGCCGCTGGGGCCGCCACGTTGGCTGCCACTGCCCCACTACAGTTGCAACGCGCAACTGGCAACCTCCAACCAGCCACTGCCGCTGCGGCACCACTCGCCAATCCCCGTCTGATCTTTACCCCAATCGGACCCAGCACCGCCGATGATCTGGTATTGCCCCCTGGCTATGCATACCAGATGGTCGCGCCGTGGGGATTAGAGATCGGCAATGGCCAGACCGTCGGCTTTAACCATGATTGGGTGGGCTTTTTCCCGATTGATCTGCTCGAAAAAGGGATAGATCTTAAGAATGTGCATAACAGCTTCACGCACAGCGACCATTCCAGCAGCGAAGGGATGCTGGTGATTAACCACGAATATGTCAACCCGATGTTTGTCAGCGACTACCTCGACCCCGAGCAGCCCAAAACCCCCGAGCAGATTGCGTTGGAGCAAGACGCCGTTGGCTTGAGCGTGTTGCATGTACTGCGCGCCGAGGATGGCACCTGGAGCGTCGTGGCTGATGCCCCAGAAAATCTCCGCATCACCGCGCTCACGCCTATGTTGATGACTGGTCCTGCCGCTGCCATTGATGGTGGGCCAGAAGCGATTGGCACGTTGGGCAACTGTTCCGGCGGCGCAACGCCCTGGGGGACAGCCCTGAGCTGCGAAGAAAATTTCCAAGATTATCCCGTTGAGACACCCGCCGGCTATGGGTGGGATGCCGAAGTCTATGGCAAGCGCCATTATGGCTGGGTTGTCGAAGTTGATCCGTTTGATGTAGCCAGCACACCGCGCAAACATACGGCGCTGGGGCGCTTCCGCCACGAAAATGTGGCCATTGCCGTGACCGAAGATGGCACTGTCGTTGCCTACATGGGCGATGACAAGGCCGATTCGTGTGTTTACAAGTTCGTGGCCGACCAGAAGTTTACCGATGCTGCTGATCGTGCCAACAACCTGAAAATTTTAGAAACGGGCAAACTCTACGTTGCCGATTTTGGCAATGGTAAATGGATTTTGGTGGATTACGACGCACAAGAAGCGTTGCAAACCGCTGTCGATGCCGACGGCAACCTGCTTTTTGCCGATCAGGCTGCTGTGTTGGCCGATGCGCGTGCGGCTGCTCTATTACTCAGAGCCACACCGGTGGATCGCCCAGAGGATATTGAAATTCATCCGCTGGATGGCAGTGTCTTTATTGCGTTGACCAACAACACCGGCCACGGCAATTTTCATGGGCAGATCGTGCGCCTTTTCGAAACCGATAACAATGCCGCCGCCGAAACCTTTGCGTGGAACATCTTTGCCGTGGGTGGTTCGCAAAGCGGCTTCTCCTCGCCCGATAACCTGCTCTTTGATGGCGAAGGCAACCTCTGGATGGTAACCGACATTTCCACCTCGCGTGTCGGTACTGGCATCTACGAATTTCAGCAAAACAATGGGCTCTTCTTCTTTCGTACCGAAGGTCCCTATGCTGGGATTGCCTATCAGTTTGCTTCTGGCCCTATCCAATGCGAACTGACCGGCCCGGCTTGGACGCCTGATGGCACGACGCTCTTTCTCTCCATCCAACACCCTGGCGAGCAATCTGAATCGCTGGATGCGCTGACCAGCCACTGGCCCGAAGGTGGTGACACAATTCCGCGCCCGGCTACGGTGGCGATTACGGGTTTCCCGCAACGCACGGCCTAAGCTGGAACAGCACGCAATCCTCGACTTCTAGTGTACATAGGCAGGGTCACGGTTTCTTACCGTGGCCCTGCCCTGGTTTATTGATAATAGGAGAACAAGATGTCGATTAGTGAGCAACTTGTACATGAACGCACCCTGCTCGGTGCGGTTGACAGTTATCTAAAAGCGTTAGTGCATGTGCGTCCCCACCTGGCACGGCGCTACGAAGCATTATTGGAGAATATGACACAGCAGTGGTTCCTCGATGGTGGCCCCAACCTGGTGGCGGCCATCGATGCCGTATGGTTGACCAAGTATGTAGCTGTCGCCACCGACCGCGCAATGCTGCTGCTTGCCCTCTCGGATTTTTACCGCTGGGCCAGCCGCAACGGCTTGGTCGAAGGCACACACGGGCTATCGCTGGTGATGAGGAACAATTGGCAAACTACCTATCAGCTATTTCAGCGCGCATGATGGGCCAGCGCTAGCTGTCCTGCCCCCAACAAACCTATTTTCGTTAAAACCTACTGCCGTTTTTGTGCGTATTGTTGTATGATGAACTGGCTCATCGCGTGCGGATTGTCAACGCAATCGATAGCTGCCTAATCTATAAAACGAACAATAGGAGGCCATATGGCGCTTAATTATCGAATTGAAGGCACGTTGTTGCCTGTGCTGCTGGTGAACTTAACCCCTGGCCAACGTATCTATTCGTCATCGGGCGGCATGAGTTGGATGACCGAGCGCATTGAAATGGAAACCAACACTGGCGGTGGGTTGGGACGCATGTTTAAGCGTGCGCTGTCGGGCGAATCACTCTTTATTGTGGATTATTATGTCAATCAGGGGGAAGGCGAAGTGGCGTTTGCTTCTGAATTTCCTGGCAAAATTATTCCGCTGAACCTGGTCAATGGCGAACAGGTGATTGTCCAGAAGGATTCCTTCATGTGCGCCGAAAAAACCGTCGATGTGGATATGCACTTTCGCAAACGTTTGGGCGCGGGCTTTTTTGGCGGCGAAGGCTTTATCCTACAGAAGCTGACCGGGCCGGGCATGGCCTTTGTGAACTTTGATGGCGAAATTGTCGAGAAGACCCTGGCCCCCGGCGAAACTTTGCGGGTGGATACGGGTCATGTCGCCATGTTTCAACCCAGCGTAGGTTTTGATGTGGAGATCGTCAAAGGGTTCAAAAATATTCTGCTCGGCGGCGAGGGACTTTTTCTGGCGACGCTGCGCGGTCCGGGCAAAGTCTTTCTACAAACCATGCCAATGACCAAGCTGGCACAGAAGATCGGCCAATATATGCCACAAGCTGGCGGCAGCGGGGCCAGTGGGGGCGGAAACATCAACCTCGGCCAATTGTTTAGGGGTGAATAAATCCCCTGGTGGTGCGTGATGAGTGATAACTTCACGCACCACGCGCACTTGCCTAACTTTGCGACTTCTTCTTTTTCTGCCGATTGACACTGACCGCAATCTCAAGCTTGCCGCTCTTGCTTTTTGGCGCGTCGGTTGTGTCTACCGGGAAAAGTTCCAGATTTTGCGGCTGCGCTTGTGCATCGGTTTTCTCTTTCGTTGCCTTGGCTGGCGAAGATTTAGCCGCGACTAGCTTGCCTTTGCCATCCTTATCCTCGTCCGCCTTTGGATTTGCCAGTGGCGCAGCACGTTGTGCAGTCAGCTTGACCGGGCTGGCGATGGTAGGTGTGCCTTTACGCGGTTTGCTTATTTTTTCAGGCCCAGGTGCTTGCTCTAGGAGGAGTGGCACTTGGGCCTGGTCGGCGCTACGGGTTGGTTGCTTGGCCGGCAGTGCGACCGTTGTCTGTCTGGCTGATTTCTCTGCATCTATTTTTGGCGTAACAACCGTTGTCGTCGTCTTTCCCTTTGCCTTCGCGTCTTTACTAACATCAGCCGGGACAGGCGCGGTTGCTCGTGGTGCTATCAGCTTGACTGGCCCTGCTGGCGTAGGTGTGCTGCCCTGTCCCTGCCGATTGGCTTTCTTATCAGGCGCGGTGTTGACTACGGTCTGGGTCGATTGGGCAATGGGCGTGGTGGCAACTTGCGCATCCAGCGTGCGCACTTTGGGTTCGCGCTGTGTTTCCGCCGGTGCGGCGGCTTGCGCGGCGACAAAGTTGCGTTTGGTGGCGGCTGCTGGGGGGTTGACTGGCGCGGGCTGCGCGGTTACATGCGGTTGAACAGTTGGCGCTTCGTCCTGCTTGCCATTGGTTTTGCTGCCGGGTGGCGCGGCTGCCACCCGTTTGGGTGCGCTGATACTGGGCGTGGTTTGGGTCGCCTGTGGTGTCGGTGCCCGGCTATCGGGGGCCGGTGCTGGTGGCGGTGTGCCTTTGTCCAGCAGCCGTTTGATCGCCACAATGCGATCCCCCTGATTGGTCTCCACCACTTGCTTGCCCTGTACGGCACGCCCCATTACCGGAATTTCTTCTAGGGTGAGGCTCTTGACCACGCTTTTTTGGCTAGTGACCAAGAGCGCCGTCATTGCATCTAACCCAGCGGGCAACACCAGCGCGGTGGTCACATCACCGGTGCGACTGGTCGGTTTGTGCGTGGCAATGCCGCTACCATTACGCCCTTGGCGGCTATAGTCGGTCAAAACGGTTTGCTTCGCATAGCCTTGGGTGGTCATGGTGAGTAGTGTGCCAGCGGGATCAACCAACGCGGCATAGACAACGCTATCCTTTTTCGCTAATTTCATCCCGCCGATACCGGCCGCGGACAATCCCATACTGCGCACATCTTCCTCGCCAAAGCGGATCGACTGACCGGTTGCTGTGACCAGGATAATCTCGGCATCGCCGCGGGTGGGCAACACCCAGCCCAGGTTATCCTTCTCATCGACATTGATCACCGTAAATTCCGGGCTGACCGGCACCAGGAAATCGCTTAACGTCACCCGTTTGACCATACCCTGTGCCGTAACACAGAGCAGATAGTCATTGGCCTGGCTGGCGTTTTCGCGCGGCAACGTAATCGCCGCGGTGATACTGTCGCGCCGGGTAAAGCCACAGAGCTCGGAGAGATGTTTGGGATTGCCATCCTGCGGAATTTCATGCACCGAGATGCGCGCACAGCGGCCATCTCGCGTAAAGAGATAGAGCCAATCGCGCGTGTTGGCGGTGAGCAGCGCAATCTGTCCAATTTTGCCCAGTTGGCGCACCGTGGTCGTTGACGGGTTGTCCACCACATCGTGGCGTATCAAATCGCCATTGCTGTTGACGGCCACCCACACATCCTGCTGGGGCAATAGATCGGTCGTGGTGAGCGTGCCCTTGGTGCGATCCACAATCTGTGTGCGCCGTGCGTCAGAATATTTTTCGCGCTGCGCCAACAGTTCCTCGCGGATCACCTTAAGAATTTTGGTGGGATCGGCCAGCAAGCCTTCCAGGTATTTGATGCGCTTGAGCAAGTCATCAAATTCTTCTTTGAGCTTTCTGCGTTCTAGCGCGGCCAAGCGGCGCAATTGCATGTCCAGAATCGCCTGGGCCTGGACTTCGCTGAAAGCGAAATTCTTGATCAAGTTGGCGCGCGCCGTATCGACATTCTGGCTGCGCCGTATCGTGTCGATCACTTCATCCAAAATATCGAGTGCTTTGAGCAAGCCTTCGACAATATGGGCGCGCGCTTTGGCCTTGGCCAACTCAAATTCCGAGCGGCGGCGCACGATCTCTTCGCGGTGTTGCAGAAAAAGATGCAGCGCGCGCTTGAGGCTGAGTAACTTCGGCTGCCCATCGACCAGTGCCAGGATCTGCATGCCAAAGGTCTGTTGCAGCGGCGTATACTTAAAGAGGTCGGCCAGCATGGTTTTGGGATCGGCGTTGCGCGTCAATTCCATGACAATGCGCATCCCTGTGCGGTCACTCTCGTCGCGCAGGTCGGTTAGCCCATCGAGTTTGCCATCGCGCGAAAGCGCAGCAATGCGTTCGATCAGCGCTGTCTTGTTTGTCTGGTAGGGCAACTCGGTGACGACAATCCGCATACGCCCGCGGCTCATCTCCTCGAAGTGCGCCTTGGCCTGCAAGACCAGGCGCGACTTGCCCACCGCATAACCTTGGGCAATCGCGTCAGTGCTTTCATCGCCTTTGACATCCTCGCGATAGCGGTAGAGAATGCCGCCGGTGGGAAAGTCGGGCCCCTTGACAAAGGTCATCATCTGCTCGACGGTGATCTCTTCGATGCCCTGGTAGTTGTCGATCAGATGGACCAGCGCATCGACAATTTCGCCCAGGTTGTGCGGCGGGACGTTGGTCGCCATACCGACGGCAATCCCGCTCGCCCCGTTAATCAACAGATTGGGCAGCGCGGCGGGCAAAATATCTGGCTCGCGCAGGGTGTTGTCAAAGTTGGGATGCCAGCCCACCGTGTCGCGATCGAGATCTTCCACCATCAGGCCGGTGATTTCGGCCATGCGCGCTTCGGTATAGCGCATAGCAGCTGCGTTGTCGCCATCGATGCTGCCAAAGTTGCCCTGGCCGTCGATCAGGGGATAACGGAGGCTGAACTCCTGGGCCATGCGCACCATGGCATCATAGACGGCTACATCACCGTGCGGGTGATATTTACCGAGCACTTCACCGACAATACGCGCACTTTTTTTGTGCGGCTTGTCGTGGGTCATGTTCAGGTCGTGGTACATGGCATAGAGAATGCGCCGGTGGACCGGCTTCAGGCCATCGCGCACGTCGGGCAGCGCACGCGCCACGATCACGCTCATGGCGTAGTCGAGGTAGGCTGTCTGCATCTCGCCCACAATATCGGCGGCGCGCACAAGGCCGGTGTTGGGATCTTGCTTGGCAGGAACGGCACCATTGGGGGGGGTGCCATTGGGATTGGGCGTGTTATCAGTCATTCCGTTGGTTGTTGTCATGCGCTCTTTTGCCTTTTGGTAGAACAAAGGTTCTGCATAAAACAGTATACCGTGAAGCGGAAAATTTGTCTAGTGTAGGAGGTAGTGGGTGATTTTAAGGCAAAGGAACTTTGAGCACGTCTCGTGAATACCGGGGCGAACTTGCTATTCCATTTTGTTGCGCTATAATGCCATGATATGGATATTATGGTTGGGATTCAGGCTAAATTTGCCAATGAGCAGTTTGAGTTTTCGAGACACGCGCTAGATCGTACTATTTCGCGAGAAATTAGCGTGTATGAGATTCGCGAAGCAGTCCGCCAGGCTGAATTGCTAGAGGATTATCCTGATGATAAGTATGGACCAAGTTGTTTGGTGCTTGGTTTTACCGAAGCCAGCCGTGCATTACATCTGCAATGCAGTTATCCTTCCCGTTCTTTAGTCAAAATTATCACCATCTATGAACCAGATCGAGAAGAATGGATTGAGTTCAGAAGTAGGAGAAGCTGATATGTCAAATCCCTATCAACACGAAGTGCTCGTCGAACAAAAAGTTACCTATACATTACTGCAAGATGATAAATTTTATATTATCGAAAATGTACCGGCACGGGTTGATGAGCATACAGGAGAACAACACTTTTCACCACAAACCGTTGAACGTTTACAACAAATTATTCGTGGACGACGTGAGCCGGTGCGTATTTTGCAAACCCCTGTCTATGAGTTTGCGGCATAGTGGATTTGTCTAAAGCTTATTGGCGCAGAGCAAATCTTGAAGGTGCCAATTTGGACGGTGTTTTTGTTTCAACTATTGATTATGATGAAGCGACAAAATGGCCAGAACATTTTCCTAATGTATTATTTACTACTAAGTAAAAGCGATAAAGTCTTTGTAAAAACTACCAGTCACGAATTACGCAAATTTCACGAATAGTCAAGACAAAATTCGGTTGATTCGGTTAATTCGTGACTAAGCTTTTTAAAAACTTT
>DAOTTR010000150.1:0-9143 GCA_034437715.1 Caldilineaceae bacterium | reverse complement strand
TTATCCAGGGCGGTCTGGTTCCAGTAGGTGGTAAAACCGCTAAAGCCTTGGGTAAAGGCCATGGTCTTGTTGTCGTACAGTTCCAACTTGTGGCGGGTGAATTGGTTGGGCAGAATGTCAGCAATCTGCTCGTCGGTCAGGCCGACATTGGCATCGGCGATATAATCATCTAGCCCAACCAAAATGCCGCTCAACGCATATTGGGTGACATCGTAGTCATCGGCCATCACCGCGCCGGGCATCCCACCACCGGCAGCGGCGGCGCGCACTTTTTGGTTGAGTTCCTGAATGTTGCCCTGGGCAATCGAGGTCAACTTGATCTGATCCGCATTTTGCTCGCTGAACTCGGTGGCGAAGGTTTCGAGCAAGGTGGCCGTTTCGCCACCCTGGCGGTGCCAATACTCAATTTCGACCAGGGTGTCGGGCAGGGGCACAATCGCGCCGGTGCTTGCGCTGGCATCTGCACCAGCCGGAGCCGCTGGGACAACACAGCCGGTCAAGGCAACCGCGCTGACGGCACCGGCGGTTGCGAGCAAGAAATGGCGACGTGATAACGTGGTACTCTGCATTAGTTAGTTCTCCTATGAATGAATTAATCGTAAGTTTGGGCAAGTAAAGTTGTGACGTGCGCTGTCAGCGGATTTTGAGAACCGATTGAACGGATTCCGATACGAAAATCCGTTCTGTGTCTTAGCTTTTAGAACGGATTCTGTCATGCGCATCTGTTTAATCCGTTCCCCGCATCCGTTGACAGCCCTAGCCCTTCAACCCGGTATTGACAATGCCTTCGATAAATTGGCGTTGCAGCAAAAGAAAGAGTATGACAATCGGCAGGGTGATCAGCAGCGACGCGGCCATTAACATGCCATAGTCGGTGAGAAATTCGGTCTGATAATAGATCATCGCCATTTGCACGGGGCGAATCGCTTCGGTACGGGTCACCAGCAAAGGCCAGAGCAACCCATTCCAGCGCCCGATAAAGCCAAAGATCGCGACGGTGAGCAGGCTGGGCAAGGTGAGGGGCACCATGATCCGCCAAAGGTAGCCAAAACTTGAGCAACCATCGATCTGCGCTGCTTCCCAAAATTCTTTGGGCACCCCCATAAAGGCCTGGCGGAGCAGAAAGATGTTGAACGCGCCAACCAGCCCCGGCAGGATCATCGCGGCATAACTATCATAAAGACCACTGCCACCGGCACCAAAGAGATCATTGCCGCCAAAGAGCGGAAAGCGCCGAATGGTCACAAAGTTGGGAATCAGCGTGATCTCGTTGGGGATCATGGTTGTGGCTAAGACCAGGATAAAGAGCAGATCGCGGCCGCGAAAGTGCAACTGGGCAAACGCAAAACCCGCCAGCGCGCAGAACACCACCTGAATGCTGGTACCAAAGGTAGCAATCACCAGGGAGTTGACCATGTAGCGGCCCAAGGTATGCGGGGGGCGGAGCCAGGCATTCAGATAATTTTGTGGCTGCCAAGTTTCCGGCCAGAAGGTCGGCGGGAAGCGGTTGCTTTCCTGTAAGGTTTTGAATGAACCCAGCACCATCCAGATAAAAGGGAAGATGACGATCAGCGCCCCCAGGATCAACAGCGCATAGATCAGCACGCTGGTGAATGACCAGGGGCGCGCCGGTGCCGTTGTGGCCTGGACACGGGTGGCCAGCGCGGCAGAAACTTCAATCGTTGTCGCCATCAGCATCTCCCTACTGGTAGTGTACTTTGCGGTTGAGCAGGGAGAATTGCATCACCGTCAAGCCAAGAATAATAAAAAAGAGCAAGAAGGCGACCGTTGCCGCATAACCCACGCTGTTGGCCCGTTCATAGAAGTTGCGAAAGATGTAAACGGTCACCGTTAAGGTGGTGTCGAGCGGCCCACCCGCTTCACCAGCCCCAGCACTGCTTTTGCGTGTGAGCACATAGATCGGGTCAAAGGCTTGAAAGGCTGAGATCATGTTAGCGATCAGCAGAAAAAAGGTGGTGGGCGAGACAAGCGGCCAAATAATGCGCCGCAGAATGGTCCAGCCGCCGGCCCCATCAATGCGCGCCGCTTCGAGTAGCTCTTTGGGCACGGCAGAGAGACCGGCCAGATAGATGACAATGTTGTAGCCCAGTGATGTCCAGATGCTGTAGAGAATGATCACGATCATGGCGGTACTGGGGCCGGCCGCAAGATTGGGTAGCCACGCCAAGCCCGGCACCATGCGTTCTAGCAAGGGAAATGGATCATCGAGCCAGGTAAGGGTGGGCAGCCCAATCGTTTGCAACAGGGCGTTGACCACGCCCAGCCGCGGGTTGAACATCCAGCCAAAGACCAAGGCCATGGCCGCGCTGCTAGTGACATAGGGTAAAAAATAGGCTGTGCGTAAAACCGCGCGACCCCGCTGCACCCAGATAAAGAGCAGGTAGGCAAGGATAAAGGCCAGCACAATCGTGATCGGCACTCGGCCCAACACATAGTAGATGGTCACGATCAGGCTGTGCAGCACTTCGCCCACCGCCAGTTGATCGTTGTAATCGCGCGTGATAAAGCCTTCACCAAAGAGTCGCTGGTAATTGGCCAGCCCCACAAACTTAAGCGGCCCCACATCCCAGCGCCAAAGGCTAATATAAAGGTTGAAGAGAATCGGCCAGATCTCAAAGATCAGCAGGATAATGAGCGCGGGCAGGAGATAGAGCACCCCGCCCCAGCCGCTGGTGCGCCGCTGATTGGTTTGCCAACGCTTGCGCGCCATCCGCAACGTCGCCATCTAGACCTCCACGCACAAGCCATCATAGGCAATTGCATAGTCATGTTGGCGCGCATAGATGGCCAATTCCGGGTAAGGTGGATTGCTATGATGGGCGAGATGATGCGCAAAGATCCGCGCATCCTTGGCTAACAGACCTTCACTGTGCATACGTGCGACCTGTTCCAGAAATTGTTCGCTGTTCATATGCCCAGTGGAACGGCCGGCAAAGCCAAAGGTGTGATCCATGGCGACAACGTTAAACTTGCGGCCATAGGCTTTGAGTGCCTGCCAGGTCGGCTCGGCGATTTCGCCCGTATCGGTGGCGTAAAAGAGCACCCGGTCATCCCGCTGGATCACATAGAGCATGGCTGTAATGCTGGGATCGTGGTTGGCGGCCACCGTGAAAATCTGATAAGGGCCAGCAGCGAACGTTTGAAACGGGTGAATGGTATGAATGAATAGATTGAGTTCATCACCCAAGTCAATGGTGTGCGCCGCGAGATCGAGCCCTTCCGCGCGCAATACTTTGACCGAACGTTGCAGTGCCCCCGTCGAAGCATAGTAGTGCAGTTTGGGGGTATCATGCACGCCGCAATAGCTGCTGCGTGAGAAAAAGTGTGAGGGATCCAGATGGTCGCTGTGTTCGTGGGTCTGTAGACAATATTCGAGCTTCGCCAGCGAAACCCGATGTTGTAGGGCCGCCGCCATCAAGTCGGGGCCGAGATCGATCAGCAGGTCGTCGTTGATCAACGCCGACGCGCGTTTACGCAGGCTTGCCCCGCCCAGTTGGCGGGCCATTTCACAATTAGTACAGGCACAAAAGGCGTTGGGATAGCCTTCCGAGGCGGCAGTACCGAGAAAAAGCAGACGCATCGTTCTATGCTCCGTTGGTTTGATTCTACGCTATTGCTAGCATACGCTGTATCAATTAATAGCTGGTTAACGCTTTGCCAGCGAATTGTCAAGGAACGATGAATTTAATGAACAAATGGTTATGCACTCATTTTATGCAGACGCGCCCTAGGGGCGCCCGCGACTGACGACTGATGACAGGCTGTCGTCAGTCGTCAGTCGTCAGTCGCTACAACCTACCGCTGGCGGGCCAAACCGGACATTACTCGATTTCGGCCTGGGCCGCGGCTTCGGCCTTCTTCAGCGCATCGATCGCTGGCGTGTTGTTGACCAGCACACCCTCAATTGCGGTGCCGATTGCCTTGCTGATCACTGGCCAATAGGGGGTGGAAGGGGCAGCCTTGGCAAATTCGAGCTGCTTGATCGTGGTCTCGAAGGCCGGGTTTTTCTCGTAATACTTTTCCGTGCGTAGCTTCTCGACACTGGAGTAGCGCACCGGCCAGTAGCCGGTCTCTTGGCTCCAGTAGGCATTCTGCTCGGTGCTAATCCACCACTTAATGAATTCCCAGGCGGCCTGTTTCTTCTCATCGGAAACAGCGGCAGGAATGCCAGCGGCAGCACCACCGGTGGGCACCGCGGTGTTGAACCCTTCCATGTGTGGCACAAAGACGGTCTGGATTTCGAACTTGCCATCGATCGCGGCCAGAATACCACGCAGACCGGCGGTCGAGTCGAAGGTCATGGCACCCTTGCCCTCGGCAAAGGCCTGGTTGCGCTGGGCAAAGGATTGATCACCAGTGAAGACACGGGCAGTGCCATCCTGGTAAATCATATCGGCCCAGATCTGCAGCGGGGCCGCGCCTGGTTCGGCAAAGGTCACCTGGGTGAGATCCTCATTCATGATCTCGCCGCCATTGCTCCAGACCATCGATTCAAAGTACCACCACGAGGGGGTCGCCAGGAAGCCGTAGACTTTGTCATCGCCTTCACCCGTGGTGAAGGTTTTGGCCACTGCGCGGAACTCTTGCCAGGTAGTGGGGGCTTCCACACCAGCCGCCTCGAACATCTGCTTGTTGAGGTAGAGCACCGGCGTGCTGCGGTTGATCGGCATGGCATAAAGCTTGCCGTCCCAGGTCTGGTTGAGCAGCCCGGCGGGAATCAGATCAGCAAAGTTGATATCGGGGTCGGCATCGATAAAGGGTTGCAATTCCGTCAGGGCACCGGCCGAGGCAAATTTAGGGGTGCCGTGAATCTCGATCTGCACAATTTCTGGCACATCTCCGCTGACCAGGGCGGCTTGAAATTTTTCCTGCACGCCGTTGTAGCTCTGCTGAAAAACGCCGGTCACTTCGATCGCGTCCTGGCTGGCGTTGTACTGCTTGATCATCTCTTCAATCACTTCCCCCAGTTCACCGCCGAGGCCATACCAGAAACGAACCTGGATTTTTTCCCCGGTGCTTGCCGCAACCGCGCCGGGGGCGGCCTCTTCGGCCACAGGTGCGGCGGGTGGTGCACAGGCGACAATGGTCATGGCGCAGACGAGCGCCATGATGAGCAGACGAAGCTGCAATTTCATGAGTATTCTCCTGTTGTTCTGTATTTTTGTAGAAAGATAACGTTCAGATCGCGCAAAGTTACCGCGCTGAAAGCGCCATCGGAAACGAAAGGCATGGCAGCAACGCAACCCACTGGTTGAATCGTTACAATTTGTGATCGTTGGTCGCGCTTATCCTTTTAAACCAGAGCTGGCAATCCCTTTGATAAAAAAGCGTTGGGTAAAGAGAAAGACGAGGACCAGCGGGGCCATGGAAAAAACACTGGCAGCCATCAGTTCGTGCCAGCGAGTACCGCCTTCAAACTCGATGAAGCTCGATAGCCCCATAGGCATCGTGCGCATCAACTGGGAGTCGGTGACAATCAACGGCCAGAAGAGATCGTTAAAGTGATAGACAAAGCTGAAGAGGCCAAAGGTGATCAGCGTCGGCACGTTGAGCGGCACCAAGACATGGCGCATCACGCCGAGATGGGTGCAACCGTCGAGCCGGGCCGCATCCATAAAATCCTGGTGAATCTGTTTAAAGGCCTGGCGCAGCAGAAAGATCCCAAAAGCGCTGGTCAAGAAAGGTACAATCAACGCCGGATAGCTATCCTTCCAGCCGAGCCGCGAGATGGTGACAAAGGCGGGGATGAAGGTCACCTGGATTGGCACCATCATCGTGGTCAGGATCAGCACAAAGAGCAGATCGCGGCCAGGAAAGTTGAGCTGGCTAAAGGCATAGGCAGCAGGGATAATCGTCATATATTGCCCGGCCAGGATCGCAATCGCCGTGAAGGTGCTGTTAAAAAGATACCAGTTAAAAGGCGCTTTGTTCCAGGCGTTAAGATAGTTGATCCACTGCGGGTCGGGCGGCACCACTTGGGCGAGCACATAGACATCGGCTAACTTTTTCAAAGAGGTCATTACCATCCAGAAAAAGGGAAAGCCAATCACCACAGCGACCATGCCCAATAGCAGATAGGCCGCAAGCGCCGTCAGCGGGGCTACGCCATCCCCGATCCCCCGTGCGGATCGTCGTAAACTTGTGAACATGGTTGACTCCTGTTGCCTGCATCGGAATTGTAAATAGTAAATGGTGAACGGTGAATTGTAAATGGTCGTCGCGCGGCGCGATTATTTACAATTCGCAATTAACCATTCACCGTTTACAATTTTTAAGCGCGTTTAATGGTCAAAGATGACGACGTTGAATGGTGATCAATAATGGACCCATTGGCGGGAGATGCGCAGTTGGATCACAGTGAAGAAGAGCAGCAGCCCGAGTAAGACCACCGCAACCGCCGAGCCGGTCCCCACTTTGTAGAGCTGGAAAGCCTGTTCGTAGAGATAATAGACAAGGACACTGGTGCTGTTGACCGGGCCGCCACGTGTCATCACAAAGACCTGGTCAAAATCCTGAAAGGAGCCGATGACGGAAATCACGATGACAAAAAGTGTTGTTGGTGAAAGCAGGGGGAGGGTGAGAAAGCGAATGCGTTGGGGCACGCTAGCACCATCGACTTTGGCGGCGTCATAAAGATCCACGGGGATGGCTTGCAGGCCGGCTAGAAAGAGCACGGTGTAATAGCCAACCGCCTTCCACACCTTCATGAAGATCAGCGCGGGCATGGCCCAGGTTGTGCTAAAAAGCCATTGCGGGCCTTCAACGCCAAAAAACTCGATGACCTTGTTGATCACCCCATCGGTTGGGTCGTACATAAACATCCAAAGCGTAGCAACCGCCACCATCGGTGTGAGATGGGGGACAAAGAAGAGGGCGCGGAAGAAAGGGTTACCACGCAATTTCAGATCCAAGAGCATCGCCATGGCCATGGCAAAGATGATGATCAGCACCACCGTGCCCACGCTAAAGAAGAGGGTATTGCGCAAGACCTGCCAAAAGTCAGCGGAGGTAAACAAGCGCTCAAAGTTCCGGGTGCCCACAAATTCCGGCGCAGGTCCGATAAAATCCCATTTAAAGAAGCTTAGGCGCAGCGAATAGATCACCGGATAGAGTGAAAAGACCGCGATGATGATCAGCGCCGGCAGTACACAGAGGTAGCCGGCTAGCCACTCACTACGCATTTTGCGCCAGAAGGTGTTTTGCTCTGGCTTGGCCAATGGTAGGCGCAATGTACTTGCATTCGCTTGTTGCATGATCGCCTCACTTTCTACGTTTTCAACGCAACTTACCTCTTAGCTGACCAACCCTTGGGCTTGTAGCCAGGCCGCACCAGCAGGGATCTGATCTTTATCACGCAATTCCAAGAGCAGGCGCGGTTGTTGCGGCAATGCGGCAACTGCGGCAAAGAGCGCGTGCCAATCTGTATTGCCGGCACCAGGTGCCCAATGGCGGTCGATCTGCCCATCGGTGTCCTGAATATGCATATGGGCGAGTAGCGCACCCGCCTGGCTGACCCAGGTTGCCGGGCTTGGTCCACCGATCTGGTGGCGGATAAAAGCGTGACCAGTGTCGATGCTCAATTTGACAAAGTCACTTTCAAAGGAGCGAATCAAGGCAAAGAGGGGGGCGCTGTTGGTGTCGTAAATATTCTCGATCACCAGGGTACAGTTGGCCGCCTGCGCAATCGGCACAATGGGGTCCAACAGGGCATGGACCAGATCAAACTGCTCGGCCTGACCATGTTCTGCGGAGTGGGGTAATAAAGGCCCGCCAAAGAAATCAAATGGGCTGTGCATGACCATGTGGGTAGCACCCAGCGCATGGACAAAATCGAGGGCCTGCCGCAACCGATCATTCACCACCTGGCGCACCTTCGGGTCGCGTGGCATCAGCGTCAACCCCATGAAGGGACCATGTACGCCCATGCGCCCAGTGTAACCATCGAGTATACTTCGCGCTTGGGCGACAAGAGGTTGCCAGTCACTATCCAAAACGGTGGGATTGAAAGGATCTTGAATTTCGAGATCGCGCTGCTGCGCTTTGAGCCAGTCGGCATACTGGGCGAGGGCTGCAATCGGCAGGGCCGCGCCAATCATGGGTGGGTGAGTAGAATGAGGCATGGATGCACCTTATTTAGTCAAATATTGCTAATAAAACATTGATGTTGCCGCGCTTGCGCGCAACATCAATAGTATAAATGGCTGTGGTTAAGGGGCAATTAACGCCTTATCAGCAGATTGTCAATAAATGATTATGAGGTTGTGACGGTGGTGGGTATACGGGGAGTCGGCAAAACCATTCTTGCGGGGCAAACGAGTGTAGGGATTTGGCAATCCCCTACACTCATACTGAGCAGCCAGGGCTACTATACTTCGCGCTGAATGAGATCCGGAGTTTTGACCAGCGTGAAAAACTCCGGATCTCATTTCAACCGCAGTATAGTCCTATTCCGTACACCATTTACGGCCCGCGTTCGTCAGCAGTTCGTCGGCAGCAGTCGGTCCCCAACTACCGCGCGCATAGCTGAGGATGGGCGGCGCATCGGCCTTTTCCCAGCCAGCAAGCACCGGGTCAATCAGCCGCCAGGCATAGTCAATTTCATCACTGCGGGCAAAGAGCGTTGCGTCACCGTTGAGCGCATCCAGCAGTAACCGCTCGTAGGCATCCGGCAACGGTTTGTCGGGGAAGGCTTTGTGATAATGAAAATGCATCTCCACTTTGTTCAACTCTTGTGCCGTATCCGGTACTTTGGCGTCGAAGCCTAAATGGATGCCTTCATTGGGCTGAATCGCAATCGTCAACACATTCGGCGCGGCCGGTGGTGCGTCGATTAGGCGAAACATGTCGAGCGGCGGTCGTTTAAAGACAATGGTGATCGCCGAGCGCTTAGCGGCCAGCGCTTTACCGGAACGGAGATAGAAAGGTACGCCCTGCCAGCGCCAGTTGTCAACTTCCAACTTGAGCGCGGCGAAGGTTGGGGTTTGGGAGTGGGGCACCACGCCCGGCGCTTGCAGATAATCCGTGTATTGGGCGCGCACCGTGTTTTCCAGGGCAATCGGACGGGTCGCGCTGAGCACCTTGACTTTTTCGTTGCGCAAAGTCGTCGCGTTAAAGGGCGCGGG
>DAOTTR010000149.1:0-3457 GCA_034437715.1 Caldilineaceae bacterium | reverse complement strand
AAAGTTTTTAAAAAGCTTAGTCACGAATTAACCGAATCAACCGAATTTTGTCTTGACTATTCGTGAAATTTGCGTAATTCGTGACTGGTAGTTTTTACAAAGACTTTATCGCTTTTACTAACCATTTTTACTTAACCGTATAGTGAAGCATAATGGAGAAAAAGAGACAATGACGAAGCAAACCTATCGTGTTGCCATTGTCGGCCTGGGTCGCATGGGCAGCACAATTGATACAGAAATGGCTCCCGGCTCACCAGCCTATTCGGTTGCCGCCGCCTGTCGCGCCAGCGATCGGCTTGCAGTCGTAGCCGGGGCCGATCCCGATCCGGCCAAACGGGCCGCTTTTCAGGAACGCTGGGGCGTTGACGCGCTCTATACAGATTATCTGGAGATGATTCGCGTAGAAAAACCAGATATGGTCGCTATCTGCACCCTGGGTCCGCTGCATGCCGAAATGTCGATCAAAACTGCCGAAGCGGGCGTGCCGATGATCTTCTGCGAAAAGGCGATTGCCTGTTCCTGTGTAGAGGCAGATGCCGTACTGGAAGCCGTTACCCAGCACAAGGCGCGCTATAACACCGGTGTCTTGCGCCGCTTTAATCGCGTCTATCATCAGGCCAAAGCCTTGATCGACGCTGGCGAAATTGGTGAGGTGCGTACCGCAGTGCATTATGCGGCCAGTAATCTCTTGCACGGCCATATCCATTCGCTGGATACGCTCAGCTTTTTGCTGGGCGATCCCAAGGTGGTAAGTGTGTGGGGCGAACTTTTTCCGCGCGACCTGGTGATCGAGAACAATCGGCTAGATAAAGATCCCAACTGCATCTATCAAGTGATCTTTGCCAATGGCGTCGAGGCAACGACGGTGGCTGGTGGCAAGTGGGAATTTGAAGTGATCGGCACGCAAGGCAGTGTGCGCGTCCTAAACAATGGCGACGGTATCCTATTGCGCAAGGCCAACAAAGCGCACGGCGGTGCCTTCCAGACAGTGCCCGTAGACGCGATTGCCGCGCACAGCACCACCCAATATTGCTTAGAAGACCTGGTGGCTGCCCACGAAGAAGATCGCCCCACATTGGGGCCGGTGGAAATTTGTCACCATCTCACCGAGGTCTGTCTGGCGGTGGCGGAAAGTCATCGTCTCCAGCAGCGCGTGACCTTGCCGCTGACAAATCGCGAGTTGTATATTAACCATCGGTAGATAGCTGAGGCGCGCATTTAGTTTACTGTTGATAATGTGCTCACTCCGTTTTATCGTCTACCTGATAGGTGAGTGCATCCATTGTTTCAGCGTTAAGGATGTCAGCGTGGCGGTTAATAATCGCTAGGTCACGCTAATTCGTCGATGGCTCTGCACAAATCTTCGGAAATCGTGATAGATAACTTGATCTTCATCACATCATCATACCACTTAAAAGTGACTACTACGCCAAGGTTAAATTTCATCACCTGCTGCGCTGCATGAATTCAGCGCCTGGGATAGGAAACGTGTTTAAACACGTTTGCCGTCGCAGGTGTTGAATTTATTCAACACGGATTTAACGTTGTCATACCACTTAATAAATAGAAAGGAACCCTCTTGCGCATTGTTGATATTAGTGGCCCGATTGAAGACAATATGTGGTCCTACGGCGATCCATATCCGGCGGCACGGATTGAACAGATCCCACCGCCCACCTGGCTAGATTATCCGGTCTATTCACAGACAGTATCGTTTGCGGTGCAGAGCGGCACCTATTTGGAAACGGCGGCGCACCTGGATCGCAGCCGTATGCCCATCGATCAACTGCCGTTGGAACGTTGTTATATGCTGGATGCGGTGGCATTGTGGATTCCCAAGGAAGCCAATGGCGGCATCAGCCTGGCCGATTTGTTGGAAGCACAACAGCGGCAGGGCGCACAGATGCGTCCCGGCGATGCGCTGTTGGTGGGGACAGGTTGGGACAAGCAATGGTACGCACCCAACTATGTGACCGAGCCGCCCTATTTCACAGGCGACGCCATGGATTGGATCTTGGCACAAAAGCTGTCACTGCTGGGTGGCGATACGCCGCGTTATGATAGCCCAACCAATCCACAAAATTTTCTCCCCAAATTCTTCCAAACCGAGATGATCATGTTAGCGCCGTTGGTGAATATGGATCAAGTGCGCCAGCCACGCGGCAAGTTGATTGCGCTGCCCCTCAAGATCAAAGATGCGTGCGCCTCGCCGGTGCGCGCGCTGTGGATCGAGGAGTAGACGCTTGCGTATTCTGATCACCGGGGCGACGGGTTTTATTGGGCGGCACTTGGTCGAAGCGTTGGCACCCCTGCACGAGCTTTACGCACTTGTGCGACAGGTGCCACCCGCGCCGCGGACCAAGGTACACTATCTTTGTCAGGATCTGGCCCAGCCGTTGGATCTGCGCCAACTGCCCACGCAATTGGATGCAATTATCCACCAAGCCGCCGTGATCGATACCAAGCTAGCTGACGACACCTTGCCGTTTCTGGTCAATGTGGTGGGCACGTGGCGTTTGCTGGACTATGCGGCAACCGTTGGTGTCCAAACGTTTATTCATGCCTCGACTGGTGGAATTTATGGTTGTAGCCAGCAACCATTGCGCGAAAGCGATCCACCCAACCCCATGGATTTATATAGCCTGACTAAGGCACAGGCCGAGTTAGCTGTGCAAGCTGCCTGTGGCAAATTTCGCAAGGTCGTGTTACGCTATTTCTATCCATACGGCATTGGCACGCCGAATCCGATTCCGTCGTATGTGCAGCGTGCCGTGCGCGGAGAGACAATCGCGGTGTTGGCTGGCGGTGGACCGTTGTTCAATCCACTGCATGTCAAAGATGCCGTGGGAATGACCGTGCAAGCGTTGAAGTTAGCGCAGAGTGTCACCGTCAATATTGCGGGTAACCAGATCACCAGCTTTGCCGAGATCGCTAAACTGGCGGCACAAGAAGTCGGTCGTCAGCCCGTCTTGCAACGGACTCCAAACGAAGCAGCCATTCCTTACTACCGCGCCAACTTGATTGCCGACACGACGCGTATGCATGAGCTATTCAAGGTGGACCAGCCTGTTTCGTTACAGCGGGGCATTGCCGAATTGGTGGTATTCCATGGTCGAGCTGTATAGCTTGTGTATCGGCTCCACTTGACGCCGCGGCAACTTAGGCGCTTTCAAAGAAATAAGTATCCAACGCTTGCCAAACAAAATCATTCGTAGGGGCGGCTTGCAGCCGCCCGTTCTCAGCGAGCCAAACGCGGGGCGGCTGCAAGCCGCCCCTACTGGATACTTTACTCTTTGAAATGGCCTTAGAGAAAAAGCCCGTAAACCCCATTCTTTAGATTTGGGATATAAGGGCTTAGGGCGTTAGCCCCGTTGCGAAGCAACGTGACCTTTAGGTCGAAGGAGTTGCCAGCGTACTGAAATATCCATTGGTTTACTTTTCCCCTGATGCGTGGTAC
>DAOTTR010000148.1:0-2274 GCA_034437715.1 Caldilineaceae bacterium | reverse complement strand
TCATAGCCAACGTAGCTTCTGCGGAGACTCTTTGCAGCCATACAAGTAGTTCCTGATCCGACAAATGGATCGAGGACAACATCGCCTTGATAGGAGAAAAGATTGACCACCCTGCTGGCTAGCTTGACTGGGAATGGGGCAGGATGCCCTACGCGTTTTGCCGATTCAGGAGGTATATCCCATATCGACAATGTTGATTCCATGAATTCACTGGACTCTAATGTAGATGCACCTTTATCGGGCCTAGAATAAGACTGCTTGGCGAAAACTAGCAGATACTCATGTACGTCACGCAATCTTGGTGACTTGGCGCTTCTCCAACTACCCCAGGCACAACTGCCACTCGCTCCCTTGGCCTTTTGCCATATAATCTCGCCCATACACAAGAACTTCTCTTCGTCATGGAGTTCATAGAAGTAAGAGTGCAATGGGATGTATGGTTTCCGGCCCAGATTGGCGATGTTGATCACGTACCGACCACCAGGCTTGAGCACACGATAGACCTCTTGAGCGACTGAACGTATCATGGACATATACTGATCAAGGCTCATGTCACCCTCATAGTCTTTTCCGACATTGTAGGGTGGTGAGGTAAAGGCCAATCCAATACTTTCATCTGGTATGTGGCTCATGTCGGTGGATGAGCTCTGATAAATCTTGTTTGCCCAAAGGCTCTCATCGTATTGAGCAACGCGAACCTCACTTGTGACAGCCTCCGGGGTTAACCCATTGTACATGCTGCGGGCATAGAACTCAGATGAGTTATGACTTTCTCTCTTCGAAGTACCAAAGGATGTTGTCTTGCTCATAAGTCTCACCTGAATAATGAATAGCGACTAAGAAATGTAAGTGGATTATAACACTGCGATACGATGTATCTGTATTTCCGTAGATTATTTGCGAAAGTATATCACAGAACGGGCGTTCTGTACAATGCAGAATGTTAAGATCCGAGTGTGTTTTTTCTTCGCAGATCATTTTTGAGCTTGTTGGCAGTTGTTCGACACTTTACTTTAAATAATTCAATACATTCCTGGTCACTTGTTGCACCAATTGATCGCTGTCCAACCCGTAGGCCCAGTCGGTGGTGCCGACGTTGAAGACGGTGCCCTGGCCGCGGGTGAAACAGCCAATGACAGCATGGTTGTGCGCGATCTTGGCGACGTTGGCGGGCGAGGCGTCGCCAAAGAGCGCGGCGGCAATGCCTTCCAGATCGCCGGGGCCGCTGGTGTCGCCCCAGACGGCGTTGGGTGGTAACTCGCTGTAGCGGTCGGTCTGGGAGAGCAGGCGCGCCGGTGAGGTGGCAAGAATCGTAAAATCGGGTGGTGTGCCGTCTTCGTGGGTGGGGACAGGCAAGCCTTGTGCTAGCGTGAGCGCGCAGCCGTCCACTTCGTAGCCGACAATGTAGGAGCCTAACCCCAGCAGGTCGCCAAAGCGCAGATCGGTGTTGGCAAAGGCCCAATGATTGGGACGATAGACCGTATAGGCCCCCGATCCACGCGGCACGCCCCAGCCGACGCGGCTATAGCCGCCGCGCGTAAAGCTCAAGCCGATGGTGAGATTTTCCGGTCGGCCCAGCAGGGGGTGTGACCAGAAGGCCGTCAGCATGGATTGGCGATCCGTGCCCATGACGGGATCGGCGCGGTCGGCGGTCGCTTTGTAGCAGACCATGGTCTGGCCCTCATCCTCGAAGCGCACCTGCCAGTTACAGGTGTTGCCCGAAAAGATCGCCAGGTTGCCCCCGCGCTCGACAAAAGCATCGATGCTGTCGCGCATGGCCCCGGACCAATATTCGTCGTGGCCCACACAGACCATTAGTTGATAGTTGTCGAGGATTTCAGGACGCTCTTCGAGATCACTGTTGATCGCCATGTCAATCTGGAAGCCGTTGCTTTCGGCCCAACGCACAAAGCGCCGTTCCCAGTTGTGCCAGCCGCTGGATGCACACCAGAGTGGATACTTATTCTCCGTCAGATAGGCCAAGAGGCGCGTGTTTTCGGGATCAAGCGTCGGATCGGGATTGAGCACGCGCCCTTCGTAGGCGGCTTCTGGCCGCGTGACAAAGCCGCGCTCGAACGGGCGCTGAAAGGAAACTTGGGTTGCGCCCGTGTAGAGACAACCGCCGCCCCAGTGATTATACGCATTGTAGGTATTGGTGCTCAGGACAAGCAGGATCGAACTGTTTTGTCCTGGCTGCAGCGAGCGTACTACAAAGCAGGCATGGCTCAGCGCGGTCTCACCTTGCACGCCATCCCCCCGCAACGCCACTTCATA
>DAOTTR010000147.1:0-2381 GCA_034437715.1 Caldilineaceae bacterium | reverse complement strand
ATGAGTTGATTCCGCTGGAGGGCTAGGCTACAATAGGCGTAGCCATGGCCGCTGCTTCTGGTTTAGTCTCTCCAGCGGATTCATGGTTAGTCGATGGAAGGTGTTCAAGCACCTTCCATCGACGAAGCAACCTTCGTGCGTTCGTTCCGTCCCTGCAAAAGCCTCCCAATGGGCCTAAATTCAATTTAAGCGCTTGGACGGTACTAGGCATGCCTGTAAAACGGCATGCGCCCTGCTTTGGTGGGATTGATAGGGCACGAACGGGTGTTGGCTAGGGCGTGATTTTGTTGTATCTTCGATCCTCCTTTGTGAGCGTGAGCACGGTGTAGATCAGCGCGTCGCGTTGCGGTTGTCTGAGCAGCGCGTGTTCCTGCTTGTTGATGTGCGCCCGCAGGATGGCGGGCATGTCCCTGATGCGGTCGGTTTGCTCGATACCCACATCGGCGTAGTAAGCAATCCATTCCAGTAATTGAATGATGACGATGATGGGTTGGCGCTGAACGAATGATTCGTAGTTGGTCCAGGCATAGCCAAATAGGGCTATGCCTAATTCCCAGGCTGCGTGGCGCAAATCGCCGTCTTCGCATAGTGTGAGGTGGTCCCTCCCCCCCCCCACCCCCCCTCCGTTCACGGAGGGGGAAAAACTAAAAGACAAATCAACAACAACATCAACAGATTGATCTTGATCTTGATCTTGATCTTTAACTTCATGTCCGGTAACCGGCAAGCTGCCGTCCGGTTGCCGTCCGGTAACCGGACGGTTAAGGTTGGCCGTAAGGTTGGCCTCTAATTCGGCAACTTTCGCCTCGAGTTCAGCGATTTTGGCGAGGTAATCGGGGTCGGCTTTTTCTTGATTGCCTGCTTCGTAAAAGAGATCGTTGTCCGCCGATCCGGCATGGCGGACCAATTCGGTTTTGTAGTGGCAATTGATATTTATATTTTCAGCCAGCCGCTCGGCCAGTTTGGGGCAATCCGGGATGGGGCCTTGGCGTGAGTTGTGCCAACCGGGGGGCGGTGGCCACACGCTGGCCGCTTCCTCTGTATAAGTGAGCTTGAGGTTGTGGAGCCGGAATTCGACAAAAAAGAGCACCGGCCCTTTGCCAGATTCATAGCGCATGACCAGGCCGGAGGCGATCCATTCATCGATACAGGCGGCGATGCGATCCATATTTTCGAACTGATCAACATCAATCTGCGCCCACAGGCGGCGCGCGTTACCGGTGATGCGGCCGTCGCGGTCGAGGTGCGGCCAAGCGCGCAGAAAGAGACGTTGTGCTTTTTCTGACATTTGGTTGAGACGATCATCATTGAGTAGTTCGATAGTCAGCAGTCGGCCGCGTGCCATGGTGTCTCCTTTGTTTTTTAGATAATAATCGTGTAAAGTGGCATGTACAGGTCAATCGTTTAAATTGTAGGTAAAGCTCTTGGTGGTTTCCTCGCGTTGGCGAGGATTTAACCAATTCACCAAGGGAGTAGAGCTATGTTGCAAGAAGTTTTGGCCCAGTTTGTCATCTCGAAGCGCTCAGCCGGATTAAGCGAGAAGACGGTAGAGTGGTATCAGTTCCAACTGCGGGCGCTGATTATCTGGCTGCGTGCACGCGCAATCGCTGAGAACTGGCCGACCGTGGGCGTAATTGAAGCGTTTCTGGCCGATGAGCGCAGCCGGCTTAAGCCGGTCAGCCTGGCTGGTCGCTATCGAGCCATGAATGTTTTCTTTGGGTGGTGCGTTGAACGGGAATTACTGCCCGGCGCCAATCCGATGGCCAAAATAAAGTGTCCGAAGGTGCCCAAAAGTAAGCCACGTGCCGCCACAATCGAAGATTTTGACCGATTCCTAAGCTTGATGCCGAGCGAAACCTGGATCGATCTGCGTGACCGGTTGGCGGTCAACGTGATGTTTTTGTGCGGCTTGCGACTAGCTGAGGTGACTGATCTAACCGTGAGTGACTTTCAGCTTGCTGCTGGCGTATTACTTGTGCGCAATGGCAAGGGGGGCGATGCTCGCCCTGTGCCTTTGTTACCCGTGGTTGCTAAAGCGTTTATGGCCTATTTGTATGTGCGGCCTACGAGTGAGTCCTCGTATGTGTTTATTTCTGGAAATGATGATCGGCCATTGCTGCCTAATGGGTTGCGGCTGATGCTGCGCCGGCGTTGCCGGGCGTTGGGCATTCCTTACTTGAATCCGCATTCGTTTCGGCATGGGCTGGCGATGTATGTGCTTAATCGCGGCGGTGATATGAGCTTGGTGCAAAAAATCTTGGGCCATTCGAAGATTCAAACAACTGCGGATCATTATGCCAAATGGCTGGTTGATCCGATGATCAAGCGATTTTCCGATGTGATGGGAAATACTGGAGGCTAAACAATTGAGCAATGGATAA
>DAOTTR010000146.1:0-1888 GCA_034437715.1 Caldilineaceae bacterium | reverse complement strand
GAAGCTGTAATCGTGTTGTGATCGTAACATTTGAAATACCGAGTCGTTTGCTAGAGGAGCGCAACCATGACGAAGTTACGTGTTCATGCCTTCTCCACTTCCCTTGATGGGTACGGCGCCGGTCCGGGGCAGGATTTGGACAATCCGCTGGGCGTCGGTGGGCTGGCCTTGCACGAATGGATTTTTCCCACCCGTTCATTCTATCAAATGCAAGGGCGTGATGAAGGCGAAAGTGGCGTCAATGATGATTTTGTAGCGCGCAGTTCGGTCAATATTGGGGCGTTGATTCTTGGCCGTAATATGTTCGGGCCGATCCGCGGCGATTGGCCTGATGATAGTTGGACCGGCTGGTGGGGTGATGACCCACCCTACCACGTTCCCGTCTTCGTGCTGACCCACCATGCGCGGCCGTCAATTACCATGCAGGGGGGTACCACCTTCCACTTTGTCACCGACGGCATCCAGGCGGCCTTGGAATAGGCAAGGGCAGCAGCCAATGGTCAGGATGTACGGCTGGGCGGCGGCGTGGGCACGATCCGCCAGTACCTCCAGGCTGGCCTGATCGACGAGCTGCACATCGCCATTGCCCCGGTCCTGCTTGGCGTTGGTGAGCATCTTTTGGCGGGCATTGACACACCGGCGCTGGGGTACAAATGTACCGAACATGTCACAACGGTAAAAGCGACCCATTTTGTACTCACGAAGGGTTGCTGACGCTACCCCACCGATTGGCTTGGGGGTTGTACTGCTTTGCGCCGCGCCTAGTCGTGCGGCGCAAAGTCAAGTAATCAACAGCAACAGCCAAAGTTTGGGGGCAACCCGTGTGCGTTGCACTGGTCAAGGGTTGTTTCGTCAACCCGAGCTCGTGCGACCAGTGCGACGCACACTAGTGGTAGAAGAAACTCGCCCCCAAACTGAGATACACCCCATAATATCAACTTAATTGACAGTGTATAGTGCTCCTAAATGAGTTGTAAATTGTGGAGGTCGCATTCTCTAATGCGACCAGTCAGCGTTAGAGAATGCGACCTCCACGTCCGGTTTAGGAACACTATATATTCACTTAATATAATACCTTCGCCAAAAGTAGAGTAATGGAATAGGTTTTTTTAGAGTAGAGTAGTAGTCTTAATATACACTAACTGAGTGATTGAGTTCTCCTAATTTAGCTAAATTAGGAGAACTCAATCACTCAGTTTTAGTTACTGATGTTACGTAGCCTGTCCTGGGCACCCAGAGGATTCCCGCGGCATCCTGCCGGCCTAACATACCCGGAAAGCGAAATTGTATTTTTCTGGGTTTCCCACTTGGCCGAGACCGGCAAATGGATGAAACAGCTTTGCTTCTGATCGTTCGTAATAAAGGAGATGTAACATGACAACGAAACCAGCGGAAAATCCAACCTCAGATTTCCCAAAGACCAGCGCGCCGGCGCGGGCATTGCGACGTTGGTACAACTGAGCGCCTTCAGTCGCGCAGAGATCGCTAAATTGCATGGCATGGGGCCAAAGGCGTTAGGGATTTTACAGGAAGCGCTCACGGCCAACCGGTTGACTTTTGCCGGCGAAGCCCCTGTCAACGTGGCCAAAGGTGCCTATGCTGAAGTCAATGGCATTAAGCTTTATTATGAACAGCATGGCCCAGCTACCAGCCAACTCGCGCCGCTGGTGTTGCTGCACGGCGGCTTGGGGCTGATCGAGATGATGAGCGAGGTGTGGACTACGCTCGCCCAGGATCGCCAGGTGATTGCCGTCGATCTGCAAGGGCATGGGCGCACCGCCGATATTGATCGCCTGCTTCGCTACGCGTTGATGGCCGACGACATTGCCGCGCTGATTCGCCATCTTGGTTTTGCCCAAGTCGATGTGATGGGCTATTCGCTGGGCGG
>DAOTTR010000145.1:0-1796 GCA_034437715.1 Caldilineaceae bacterium | reverse complement strand
GAAGCTGTATCACAAGGTCCGTTTTTTTCGTTCATTTTATTCAACATGGCTCTAATCCTTGATTTATCGTTATTTTTATTCTATTTTACCACCTTTTTAGCTTAACTTAATGGCAGTGGTCGTTACCCTGCACTCTTCGTGGGGGTTTACTGTCCATTGGCGGTGGTTGAGCAGCGCGAACGTGATCGTCAAGACCGAACGCTTGGCCAGGCGCGCGCCCACTTCCACAAAGTTCACGCGCATGGTCTCTATGAGCTCACCGTGGATACAGCACAAATGACACCGGAGGCATGTGCCGCCCAGATTCTGGCCCATGTGCAACCCAATCTGCCATCAAGCGCACTGGCCACGTTACAAGCACAAGGATAAAGAAAAGTGCTACATGCCACCGAACCGAACCGGAGAAGTGGTAGCCATCGACCTTACCGTTTAGCTTCCTAGTAAAAGCTATAGTAGATCCCGGCGTAAATAAGGTACCCTATTTTTACCATGCTGTACACGAGTAACGTGCCTTATTAACGGCCGTGGTATCTACGCCCAACTGTACTAGTATCATAGGGCAAAGCCCTGACTTGCACCGCCAACCTTTGTCCACATCGGTGGAGATAGCGCTTGGTCGCTTGCTTCGGGTCAGGCGAGGAGGCAGCATATACTTGCAGTCGCCCCTACTCCCCATGCTCTACAATACGGTCGATGACCACCGCTAGGCGTAAAAGTAACCCAGTTGCTCCTGGTGTAGAAACCGCGCGCCCGGATGCCAGCGACAATAGCCCTGGCGAAAATCACCGCCCGCCGCCCAACGATGGTGCCCCGCACCGCGCACTCGCGCCACACAACAACCTGTCTCTGCCGCGCAGCCCACTCATCGGGCGCGACCACGCGATTGCTACCATCCAGCAACTACTGCTCCAAGAACACGTTGGCCTGCTCACCCTGACCGGCCCCGGCGGCATCGGCAAGACGCGGCTGGCGATGCAGGTCGCAGCTAACTTGCTCGACCACTTTGTCGATGGTGTCTACTTTGTCGCCCTGGCGCCGATCAGTGAGACCGCTTTGGTCAGCACGACCATTGCCCAAACCTTGGGGGTGCATGAGGCGGCAGGGCGACCGTTGCAGGAAAGCCTCCAAGAATACCTGCGCAACAAACAACTGTTGTTGGTATTGGACAATTTCGAGCAGATTCTGGCTGCTGCGCCGTTGGTCAGTGCCTTGTTAACTGAGTGCTGCCGCCTTAAAACACTCGTGACAAGTCGGGCCACGCTCCACCTCTATGGGGAACAAGAATTCCCCGTGCCGGCTCTGAGCCTGCCTGACGCCAAGCATCTCGCTGCGTTGGAAAAAGAGCCAGTTTCCCACCTGACAGACTACGCCGCCCTGCAACTCTTTTGCCAGCGGGCAATAGCGGCCAGACCCGATTTTGTCCTCACGCGCAGCAACGCCGTGGCTGTTGCCCAGAGATATGCCTCCGCCTGGATGGGTTGCCGCTCGCCATCGAACTGGCCGCGGCGCGGATCAAGTTGTTCTCGCCGCCAGCCTTGTTGGCGCGCTTGAACCAGCGCCTCACCCTGCTTACCGGTGGCCCCCACGATCAACCAGCGCGCCAACGTACGCTGCGCGACGAAATTGCTTGGAGCTATGACTTGTTAACGGCTGGCGAACAGACGCTCTTTCGGCGGTTGGCGGTCTTTGCCGGTGGCTTTACCCTGGAAGCAGCCCATGATGTCGCGAATGCCGGTGATGCTCTCACGATAGACGTATTGGATGGGATAACCTTGCTCATCGATAAAAACTTGTTG
>DAOTTR010000144.1:0-5088 GCA_034437715.1 Caldilineaceae bacterium | reverse complement strand
ATAGCCCAAATCTGGGATATAGAGCGCAATGACAGCCAGCGTTCGCTCAAAAATGACTGGAAGCCCTACCAGAAAAAGCAGCCCAACCATCAGATTGAGGAAAAGCGGCACACCAATCTGCCCAATCCTGCCTGCCCAGTAGCGGGGCAGACGCACGGGGTTTAACTGCCAGCGACGCAGCACAAAAGCCGACCAGAGCATGCCCATGATCTGGATGGCGAATAACCCCATGATCCCGGCAAAGAGTATCTGGTTACCTATATCGGTTTGCGCCACCTCTGGCTGTTTGCCCATTAGGAGGGCGGCAACGCCGTTGCCAATCGTGCTGGTGCCCAGGTAGTTTTCCGCATTTTCCAGGATCACAAAGCCCAATTTGCTTTCCGGAAGGATCGTCATCGTGGTGTGAAAATTTGGGGTGTCGCCGCCATGCGAGATCACCTGAATTCCATCAACCTCCCCCACAAACCAGCCCATCGCATAGGAGAACTCATCTGTATCCTGCAACGGGCGCTGGTGCATGGTGGCAATGCCGGTCGGGCTGAGGACGGATTTGCCGGCATACGTGCCATTGTTGAGATAGGCAATCAGATAGTGGGCCATGTCTTCGGCACCGGCAATCAGAAAGCCGGACGGTTGGTTTGCCAGGGTATAGGGTGCGACAAACCAAAAGCGATGCCCCGTTGCCAAGCCCTGGGCCATCGCCTCTGTTTCTGAAGTGAAGGCGTTTGTCATTTCCAGCGGCAAGAAGATGTGCTCCTGGATATAGGAACCATAGTCCTCCCCGGAAACGGTCTGCACGATCAGGCCCAGAATGTCGTAATTGGCGTTGCTGTACTCAAAAACCTCACCGGCAGGGTGGTTCAGGCGCGCGGTGCGGAAGCCGCGCACCTGGGCTTCGAGGGCGCCGTCGCTGACATTATCACTCGTGGCGTTGTTCAGACCGGCAACTTCGGCGATTCCGCTGGTCTGGTTCAACAGATGGCGTACTGTGATGGCGGCAGACGCTGCCTCGTCCGCCACATGAAACCAAGGCAGATACCGCTGAATAGGCGCATCCAACTCGATTTTTCCAGCATCCACAAGTTGCATTACGGCCATGCCCGTAAACGATTTGCTGACCGAGCCAAGAATGAAAGGCGTTTCCCAGGTGACTGCCTCTCCCTTTGGATTGGCGACGCCAAACCCGTGGAGATGGACAATCCGGTCGCCCTGGACAATCGCCAGCGCCAGGCCCGGGATGCGGTGGGCTTTCATTTCTGCTTCGATATAGGTGGCGATTCGGGTAAAGTCGGAATCTGTTAACTCGGAATCTGTTAACTCGGGATAGGTAAAGGGTGCATTGGCCAAAGCAACCGGTGCCAGAGAAGCCAGACTGTAGACCAGAACCAGCGCGGTAACGAGCAAACTCTGGACTATAAAAAACAGTGCCTTATTCATTGTGTTCTCCATATTCTCTGGTGTGAACCACGGACTTATAATTTGTCGTCATAATGTTTCTTGTCTCAGCTCAGCCATTGCAAAAGGGTGCAAGCGGAGTTTGGCACTGTACTCAACGAATGAGAATCAGATGTCATGGTCTTTATCCGGCGGCGAAATATCACTCCGCACATCCAGTACCACCAGATTGAGACTAAAGAGCTTGTTGAGCAGACCATTCAATTCAGCCTGGTCACGCACCGGACCAGTTATGACTGTTTCCCCGTTTTGGTACGGCTGCACGGTGAAGCCGGCGAACCAATCCGACCAGTTGGTGCTTAGGTGACCGGCGATGCGAATCCGATAGTGTAATGGCATGTGTATAGCATTTCCCATCGAAATTGGCGGTATGAACTCTTTTTATCCACGCTGGTTTCGAAATTTAAGCGTGAATCGTAGCTCAAATGAATCGCCCCATAATTCAGTTGGTCACAGCATAGCCCTATGCCGGGCAGTTTTGGGTATACGAAAGGTGTATTGACAGGGAGTATCTTTGGAGAGGAAGGGTTTATGCACGAACAGGGTGTAGAACGTATCCGTCAATTCGCCTTGCACCGACATTCACAACGGAGTCAATCCAGCAAAGCGAATTGACGGATCAACAATCAGAGGAGGCCCAACTGGCGTGCCTGCGCGACAGCCTGGGTGCGGCTGGCAACGTGCAGCTTACCAAGTAGATTGCTGACATGCTTTTTGACGGTGGGTAAGGCTACGACCAACGTATCAGCGATGGTCTGATTGGAGGCCCCCTGCGCCATCAGGCGCAACACATCCAACTCGCGCGCGCTGATAGATTCGATCTGGGCAAACGGGATGAGACCCGCCAGTTCTGTGGCCGAAAACACATCCAGTAACCGGCCTGCATAGTCGGACTGCGGCTGGGCATGGCGCAGCAATAGGGCCATGGATGGGCCCTCGTTCAGGAAGATGCGTACATACCCCTCCGGCTCGGCCAAGCCCAACGCCCGCTGCAGGACAATCAGCGCGCCAGGCGTATTTTGTTGGGCCTGCAACGCCAACGCCTGAATAACCAGAATCTCAATCACACTGTTGCCACGGTTGGCGGCTTCGGCGGCAAGCAGCCAACGCGCCAACAACCGCTCTGCTTCCGGGGCGCGTCCCCCGGCGAGCAAAACCCGAGCCAGGACCAGGGTCTCTGTTTCACGCAAATAGGCAGTCTCGACATGCTTCCGGTCGGGATGCAGCTCACGCGCACGGGCCCAGCTTTGAGCAACCGCCAGGTTCCCTTGCGTTAAACGCAGGTGGGCCTGAACAGCTTCTCCGCGCAGAATTAGATGGGGGGCAAACCCCCTTTGCCGGGCCAGGTCCAGCAAATCAAGCAGTGTGGCATTGGCAACATCCGGTGCACCCTGTGCTTGCTGGAGCCACGCCAGGGCGGTATAGCCCAGCGTAATGAACTCGGCTTCAACCGTGATTTCACTTGTGCTTTGGGCAAACCCATGCGCCAGATAGCGTTCCGCGCCTTCTAGATCGTTCTGCTCGCGTAGGAGATCGCCCAGACCAAAATAATAGTAACTGTTGCCAAACAAGAACTCGATCTCTTGGGATTTCGATACCAATCGCAGGGCTTGTTCATAGGTGCGCCGAGCCTGGCGAAGCCGTCCCTGAAGCGTTTGGAGATAAGCCAGATTGGTGACACTATTTAGCCCAGCGAACGTGTTGCCTGTGGCGGCAACACGTTCGATCATCGCGGCGGCCAACGCCTCGTCGGCAGGCATGACAGTTCCGGTCAGACGATAGGCACGGGCATTGTCCAGCATGGCTACGGGCCGCAATTTGAGCGGCGCGGTTTCCACTTCCGGCAGATGTGCCAATGCTTGTTGCGCAAACGCGATACAGGACGCCATATCGCCGATGATGCGGCTCAGGTCGGCGCGAATTGTCGCTACCTGGCCGCGCACAATTTGTGCCTGTTCCGCGGAGACACCGGCCACGATGGCTCGTTCAGCATCCTGTAAACGCTTTTCCGCAGCCACTGTCCGATTCATGAACATGAGTACTGCTGCGTGGTAAACATAGAGTACCGGGCTGGTACGCATCAGCTCTTCGGGCAGTCTTTCCAACCAGGCAAGCACCGTTTGTATCTGCCCACCGAAGGCAATCGCGGGGCCATGTTGTTCTATCAGCCGAACGACCTGCGCCATGTCGCCTGCACGCCAGGCCTCATTGATGGCTTCGGGAAGAAATTCATGTTCTTCATACCAGACACTTGCACGGCGATGCCATTCCGACAATTGCGCCGGATAAATCTGTTGTACCCGGCTACGAAGCACATCAGCAAACAGGTGATGATAGCGATACCAGCGGCGTTCATCATCCAGGGGCACCAAGAATAGATTCGACCGCTCCAACTGCTCCAGCATGGCCTGTCCATTGTTCTGCCCGGTAATCGCGTCGCACAGAGAACTGCACAGACGGTCCAGAAGGGCAGTTTGCAAAAGAAATTCCCGGGTAACCTGGGATAGCTGTTCCAATACCTCATCGACCAGATAGTCTGTGATGTAATGATTGCTGCCTGCAAACGACGCAACAAAATCTGAGCTGTCGTTGCGTCCTTGCAAAGACAGGGCTGCCAGCTGCAACCCGGCAATCCATCCTTCTGTACGCTCCTCCAGGGCCGCCAAATCCGGGGCCGCCAGATTCAGCCCCATGGCGGTATTCAGAAAGAGAGCCGCTTCTTCCGGTGTAAATCGCAAATCGGCGGTGCGCAATTCGGCCATTTCGCGTCGAGCACGCCAGCGCGCCAGCGGCAACAGGGGATCGGCACGGCTGGTAATTACCAGGTGCAGCGTGGGCGGCATGTGATCGACCAAGAACATTACCGCGCTATGAATTGCGGGCGTGGTGATGACATGGTAGTCGTCAAGCACAAGAATGATGGCATGGGGAATGTCCGTTAGCTCATTGATGATAATGGTCAGTACCGCTTCCGGCGTAGGGGGCGGGAGGGATTGCAGCAGCGCCACCGCAGCGGCACCCAACTGTGGAAGTACGGTTTGCAGCGCCGCGATCACATACGAGAAAAAACGCACTGGATCGTTATCGCCTTCGTCCAGAGAAAGCCAGCAGAATTGCGCATTGACCGTTGGGAAAGGATCGCTGTAAACCCAATCGGCGACGAGGGTGGTTTTCCCGAATCCAGGGGGAGCGGAGACGAGGGTCAGTCGCGCGTGAAGGCCGGTACGCAGCCGGCTGATCAGGTGCGGGCGAGGAATCCGCGGTGGCTGTTGGCGACGGGCAGTCGTGCGCTGTGGGCTGTACAGCTTTGTGGTCAACAACATGGTTGACACGCGCTCGCGGTACGGTCGTAAAGCGTGTATCGAAATTTTCGGTTGATGTGCATGTGTCACTTCCTGTGAGAACCAATTTCTTAGGTCCATTATAGGAGGAAGCCTAAGCTCGACTTTATCCATTACAGATTTCATAGCGAAACCCGTTGGGCAGGCTGCACCGGCGGTGGCCTACTCTAGGCCTCACGGCCATTAAGTTAAGGATGGTGTGTGGATTGTCACCCCTGCGCAGGCAGGGGTCCACCGCTCTAGCGTATGGATTCCTGCCTGCGCAGAGCCTGCCCTCATGTAGATGGGGGAA
>DAOTTR010000143.1:0-5718 GCA_034437715.1 Caldilineaceae bacterium | reverse complement strand
GGAAGACAAAGAGAGGATAACTTTTATACGCGTTCTAATCAATAAAATCGACCCAGCATACCCAGCATCTCTTGTTTGGCGCTGTCGAGCTTGGGGAGCCGCCGCTTTTGTTTGATTTGGAAGTCCAATTCTTGACTTAGGATTGGCAGCAGTTGCATCAACACGGGCGACGTCACATGCACCGCCGCGGGGATGATGCCCAGGTTAGCGAAGGTCTGGGCGAGCACCAGCGGTATTTTGGCCCACATCGCTTCCATGGACGGCAGGGGTTGCAATAGCTTGGTCGCCACAATCGTCCCAGATTTGCTTTCGGCGATCAATAGATTGAAGGAAAAATAAGGCCGTTGGCCCGGCTCGTGTATGGGCATGGGCATCAAGAACAGATCAATTTCGAGCATGTTGGCAACGTGCGGCAACTGTTGGACCTCGGCCAGCAGTTGCAGATCCATTTCAAACTCAATGTAGACCTCGGCTGCTTGGGTGATCGCGCGCACCTCATCGCGCCATACCACCTGGTCGCCCTGCCGCTCCGCAACGCGTACCAAGAAACGATTTTGGCCGCGCACATGGATCAGCGTCGCGTCGGTTTTGAAACGGGGCGCGACATCCAGCACCTGTTCCAGCGCCAGCCGCAACCGTTCAACTTCTGCCGATTCTAGGTGCCACGGCAAAAGCCCCGGTTGATAGCTGCGTAGTTGAGGCCAGGCTTTGCGCCCGCGCGTTTTGCGCCCCAGGGTTTTGAGCATGTCGCGATCTTCCCAAGAAGCTTGCAATTGGGGAATCTGAAGCAGTTCTTCCGGCTCGGCCGTGGCCTGGTTTTGGACAAAGTGCCAGAATTGAAACATGCCGCGCACGCCCAAGTAGGCCGCGACCGCATAATGCTCACCGGCCATGCCCATGACACTGACAAAATCTGGCTCTTGGTCGTCCGGCCCTTGGACGCCGAAAATGTCGTTTTCTGTCATCCATTGCCAAGGGGCCAATTGCTTGACCTCATCCATAACCGCATAGAGCAAACGGCATCCCTCGGCTGATGCGTGACTTTCCGCCATAGATCGTTTCCCTTTCGTTTGACCTTATGCTTTCGTCCAGATCGCCGAGATATCATCCCACGGCTCAAAGCCCAACACACGCTTGGCTTTATCGTTGCTGAATTGACTATGGGGCATATCGGTAAAAATATTAAAGATCTCACAGCGCGAAGGCAGTTGCTCCAGCGGTATCTCCAGACCCAGCCCAAAAACTTGGGCAGCATTTTGCCAGGAGATGCCAAAGGGGCGGATTTCCTGTTTTGGATGCAGATCCGCCGGGTCGCGGAAATTGTAGAAAAGATAGGTCTGCACCGAGAGCGTCGCATACTGCTCGGTAAAGACACGACAGATCTCCTGGCCCAGCGACTTGGTCAGCGCGTATAAATTTGTGCCCGATTGCGAGGGGATATCGGCATGGAGATCAAAATCAAACATCTCATACGTGGGGCCGGCAATCGTGAAATGGGGACCCGTGTTGATAATGCGTCGGATGCCATGTGCCACTGCCGCGCGCATCATGTTGTAGCAACCCAGCGTACTCACATCAAACGCCAACTGTCGATCGCTGCGCAGCACCGACAGGTTGATGATTGCATCCATGCCTTCAGCCGCGGCCATCACCTGATCAAAGTTTGCCACATCCACTTGGCGAAACTCGCCGCGAAAGAGAATATCAAGCGGACGAATGTCGGTGACACGCAACTCATATTTGTCTTGCAGCGCCGGTACCACATAGGGGCCAAGCATGCCGGCGCCGCCGAGAATTAGGACTTTCATTGCGCCCCTCCTGCAAAATTGTATTGTGGTGCATAATTCAGCACGCGTTTCGCCGCGTCTACGGAAAAACGCGCTTGTGGCCCATCCGCTTGCACATGCAAAATCGACCAGCGTGGCAAATCGGCACTTAACGCTTGATTGACAGCCTGGGCCACATCGCGCCCATCGACCCATAGCGGATCAACCGCTTGGCCAGCAACCGCCTCGGCCTGGACGACCTTGCCCACGCGCAACACGACCACATTGAGCTTGTGTTCGCGCGCAAACTCGCGACAGGTGAATTCGCCCAAATGTTTGGCGAGAACGGGCGCAACGGTAAAGGGGCGTGATTTCCAGCGTTCGTTGACCTTATACTTGGCGTCATAAGCGGTCATCAGATCGAGGGTGCTCAAATAGACCAGCCGCTTGACCCCTTCGGCGGCGGCGGCCATACAGAGATTGTAGGTGCAGCGCGTCAGATAGTCGATCTGTTGAAATTCATTATCGGTGGGCAGCGGTTCGGCCACATGGATAATCGCGTCCATGTCGCGCACAAGTAAATTCGTGGATAGATCATGGCCCAGCGGCGACAGCGCAAAATTCGCTAAACTAGCGCTAGGGGTGCGTTCGGTCAGCCGCAGCGTGTGTTCAGCCTGGAGTGTCGCAGTTAGCGCTTGTGCCAGCGGCGACGCCGCCGAAGTAATCAGCAATTGCATAAAATTTCCGTTTCGTTAGTCTGCTAGTAATTCTTGGGCATAGCCAAAGAGCGCGGGCGCACCACCGGTATGCAAGAAAACGACCGGCTGCTCGTTGTTGAGTTTGCCCGTGCGAATATGCTCGATCAGTGCTGCAAAGCCTTTGCTCGTATAGACAGGATCGAGCAGAATGCCTTCGGTGCGCGCCAACAGGTGTAATGCTTCCAAGCCGGCTGGTGTGGGAATGCCATAGCGTTCACCGATAAAGCTATCGTCATTGTCAAAATCCTGGGCGCTCAACTCAATGTCGAGCCCTAGCCGTTCAGCGGCTTGGTTGGCAATGTCCACCATTTTTTGCAATTGGGTATCCGGCATGGCCAGCGGCGTAAAGCCTTTGACGAGCATCGGGCTTTCCAAATAGGCGATGCCCAACACGGTTCCGGCTTGCGTGGTATCAAAGGCCGTGACATAGATCGCTTGCGGTTCAATGCCCAGCGCATCGCACTGGCGTACAATCTCCAACGCCGATTCGGCATAGGCGATGACATCCAGATCAACCGTGTCTGGTTGGCGCGGGAAATAGACATTTTTGCCAGCGGCGCGTAGGCGTTCTGCCGCAGCTTTGATAATTTCCTGTTGCTGACCGCGATCGTTGTCGCCGAGAATCGTCACCTGGGCACCAAAGAGCCGTTGCAACAACTGATTGCCCTGGATCTCTTGGCTGTCGATGGGGCGTTCGGGCCGCAGATAGAGATGCAGTTCCAGCCCCAACTTGGCGCAGGCGGCGGCCAACTGTCGGCAATAGTTTGACTGTACGGCGGCCCCAAAGACGACTGTATCCGCGCCGCGTGCCACACCTTCGGCCAGGCTGAGTTCTAACATGCGCGTTTTGTTGCCGCCAAAGGCCAGACCCGTCAGATCATCGCGTTTGATGTAAATCGGCGGACCGCCAAGCGCGGCACTCAAGCGGGGGAGATATTCCAGCGGTGTGGGCAGAGTGCCCAGGTGGATGCGCGGTAGGCGCGCAATGGCGGCTTCCAGTTGTTGTGCTTTTACGTGATGCATCATGCGCCCTTGTTTCAGTGCAAAGCGGCAGAAATTGACGCGGTCGGTATGATGTAAGAATGCCCGGCACAGTGGCCGGGCATGAGATGACTTTTTGCAAGCGAACCTATTGCGCCATGAAGGACACGAAGCATGTCAGATTTGCTTCGTGTCCTTCATGGCGCAATGTCTTAGGCAGTTTGTTTTGCAATCGCGAGCGCAACGCGGCCCGGATTCATGGGCAGTTCGTTCATGCGCAGACCGGTGGCGTGGTAGATCGCATTAGCCATCGCGGCGGCTGGCGGCACAATCGGCACTTCGCCGACGCCACGCACGCCAAAGGGATGAATGGTATTGGGCACTTCGACCATGACTGCGTCGATCATGGGCAGATCGAGCGCCGTGGGCATACGATAATCGAGCAAGGAGCCATTGAGGAGGTGCCCATCTTTGTCGTAGAAATATTCCTCGTTGAGCGCCCAGCCCACCCCTTGGGCAACGCCACCCTGGATCTGCCCTTCGACATAGCTGGGGTGAATCGCCCGGCCCACATCTTGCACGGCTGTGTAGCGCAGAATGGTGACTTTGCCGGTTTCGGAATCGACTTCCACATCCACAATGTGGGTGGCGAAGGCCGGCCCTGCGCCTTTGGGCGTCTTGGCGACACTGGCCATGATCGGTCCCTGGCGGTTGAGTTCCTGGGCGGTTTCCTTAAAGGTCATACTGTGGCCATTCGAGGAAAAGACGCCATTGGCATAGTTGATGGTGCTGGCATCGACTTCCCAATGTTCGGCCAAGCCAGCGGTCATCATTTCGCGCAATTTCATGCCGGCTTCATAAATTGTGACGCCCAGCTTGAAGGTGACGCTACTGCCACCAGTGCCACCCGTCATGCTGATCGAGTCGGTGTCCACTACCTGGGGAATCACATCTTCCACGCCAATTTGCAGCGTTTCGGCCATCATCATGGCCGCGGAAGCACGGCTACCCCCAATATCGGTCGAGCCTTCGATCAGGCTGACAATCCCATCGGCGTTAACAATCGCCACGACGCTGGATTGGTTGCTGCCATTGAACCAGAAACCAGAGGCCACACCACGGCCACGATACTTGCCCGTCAGCGGGGCCTTGTAATGCGGGTGACTGAGGGCAGCATCCAAGGTTTCCATAAAGCCAATGCGGCCATAGGTTGGGCCATCGGGGCGGCGATCACCTTCGACGGCCGCATTGATACGGCGGAATTGCAGCGGATCAATGCCCAATTTTTCGGCCAGTTCGTCAATCACGGATTCGGAAGCGAAGGCGGCATTGGTGCCACCGGGCGCACGATAGGCACCCGTCTTGGGGCGGTTGACCACCACATCATAGCCATCGATCTTGACATTTTCCAGACGATAAGGAGCCAAGATCACAGCCGAGCCTGCGCCAACCGGCGAACCCGGATACGCGCCAGCTTCGTAGACCAACTCGGCCTCGGCAGCGGTGATGACGCCTTCCTTGGTTGCGCCCATCTTGACGCGGATATACGAGCCAGAGGTGGGGCCGGTGGCCTGTAGCACTTCGGTGCGTGACATGGCCATCTTGACAGGACGGTGACCACTTTTGCGCGAGAGAATCGCAGCGGGCACATCGGTATAGGCTGTGAACTTGCCACCAAAGCCGCCACCAATTTCGGTGGGCGTTACGCGCACATTGGAGATCGGCAGGTGGAGCAATTCGGCAACTTGATCGCGAATCGAGAAGGCCCCTTGGGTGCTGGTCCAGACCAATACGTGGTCATCTTCGCGCCAGAGGGAAGTCGAGGCATGGGGCTCGATGTAGCCCTGATGAATCATGGCGGTTTTGAACTCACGTTCGATCACAACTGCCGCTTCGGCAAAGCCTTTGGCAACATCTCCACGCGCATGTTGGAAATGCGCTGCGATATTGGACGCTGTGGTGGCCTTGTTACCCAATTCATCGGTAAACAGGTTGTCATGCAGCAAGGGCGCGTCGGGCTGCATGGCGTCGCGCGCGTCCATCACTGGCGGCAAAACTTCATATTCAATTTTAATCAGCGCCGCCGCTTCTTCGGCAATATTGGAACTTGTAGCAGCAACAGCCGCTATGGGGTGTCCATGGTACAGCACTTTGTCGTGGGCAATAATATTGTCGCGTAATTCGCGCAGATTTGCCGAATCTTCGCCCATGTC
>DAOTTR010000142.1:0-11696 GCA_034437715.1 Caldilineaceae bacterium | reverse complement strand
ATCGACGCCGCATCGTAGAGCGATTGTGGCACCCCTTGCAGGCCGGCCAGAAAGATGATCATCGGCACACCGATGCCCGACCAGAGCGTAATCAGGATGAGGGAGGGCTTGGCTAACTGCAGGTCGAACAGCCAGTTCTGTGTCGGCAGGCCGATAGCACTCAACAGGGCGTTCGCCAGCCCAAAGTCTGGGTGGTAGATCCAGTTCCAAAGAAATGCCGCGGCAACGAGCGGGGTCTGCGATGGCAGGTAGAAGATGGTGCGAAACAGCGGCATTGCCCGCAACTTCTCATTCAGCATCAGCGCGAACAAAAACGCGACGACGAGTTGCGCCGGGACGGAGAGAAGGCTGAGATAGGCGGTATTGTAGAGAGCATCGTACCAGCGCGGGTCCGTGATCATCGTCTGGAAGTTCTCCATGCCGATCCAGCGCGGCGGCCGCAGCGCATCCCACTGTGTCATCCCGATCAACAACGAGGCCACCATTGGGCCAAACTTGAAGCAGATGAATCCGATCAGCCAGGGCAGAATGCAGAGCAGACCCTCTAGCTCCTGACGGCGTTGGAATCTGCTGCGACGGTGAGCCACACCGCCGACTTTGCCCCCAAGCTTCGCAGCGTTTGTGATTGACATTGGCGCTTTCTTGTGTTCTTCGAGCAGCAGTGCTCAGGGAAAACTGGCGGAAGCCGGTTAAGGGACGCGCAAGAAATAAATAACCCCACTGACAAGGTGACGGGGTGAAGGGGTGATCGTGTAGACGATCTTGTCACCTTGTCACCCCGTCACCTTACTACCTGACTTGGTTAACTGGTCGGCAGCTTCAAAAGCTCGTTCATCTCGGGGTTGATCCGGCGCAATGCCTCTTCGGGTGTAGTCTGCCCAAGCATTACCTCGTCAATCGCCGCCTTGAAGACCCGGCCCCATTCCGCGGCCTGACCAGGGTTCCGCCAGTTGCGCACGGTCTCAGCCGCCTCCAGATGCACTTCCGCGCGCTCGAAGGGCCGCAGCGCGTCAAAGAAGTACTTGGAGTCTTTCAACGACTGGCGCACCGGGAACGACCGACCGGAGGCCAGGTAGTAGGGCGCGCCCTCCTCGCCACCCATAAAGAGTCCGAACTTGAAGGCCATATCCTTGTGCTTGCTTTCGCTGGCCGAGCCAACGCCATTCGGGCCGTCGCGGTTGATGCGCCCAGCCGTCCCCTTGGGGGTCGGGGCGTGGCCGACTTCAAAGTTGTCGCCGGGGATGGAAACTGCGTGCGCCTTGATGCCCCAGGACATCGCCAATCGCCCAGTGTCAAACATCCGCGTAACGCCCTGGAGATCGGACGGCATGACCATCGACTTGTCGATGAGCGCCATATCCTGATGCCACTGGATGACGTCGATGATCTCTTGCTGATCGAACAGCCACTCGGTCTCATCTGCGTTGAGGAACTCGACGCCGCTGGTCCACCAGGGCACGCACAGATAGTAGTGAATGGCCGAAGGATTTTGGGCCGCGTCCCAGCCGATGGTCCGCTCCATCCCCTCGCCGCCGGTTGTCTGCAATGCAAGCTCGCGCAACGTCTCCCAGGTCCAGGTGCCCTCGGCCTCGTGCTCCTCGGGCGTCTTTACCCCCTTCTCTTGGAAGATATTCTTGTTATACCAGATACAGCTCGGCCCAGAGTAATAGGGGAGGGCATAGAATCCGCCGTTGTATGTATAGAAGCCCACTTGCGCCGGGAAGTAGTCGTCGAGATTGGCCGCGGCGTCGGCTTCGGCAAAGGGCGTCCAGTCGACCAGTTGCCCGGCGGCGGCAACCTGCACCATCCAGGCGGTGTGTACGGCGAAGATGTCGGGCGGCGTCCCCGCGGCCATGTTCGTCATCAGCTTCTCCAGGTGCGCCGTGCCTGTGTCGTCGAAGGTGATCTTGACGCCAGGATTGCGCTCCTCGAAGGCAGTGAAGGTGTCCGTTAGCACCTTGGCGTCACGGGGCGAGTCCGACCACCAGAACGCGAGCATCTCGGCGTCCTCGGGCCCCACGGCTCCGGCGCCTGCCGGAGCCGCGCCAGGCACGGGCTGGCAGGCAGCCAATAGGGGCAGGAACGCTACCGCGGCCGCGCCCCGCATTAGGTTGCGACGCGAGAGTTTTCCTGGTGATTGCTTATTGTCAGTCATGGTACCCTCCAATTGTTGATAAGTTGGACAAAAGTTTGATATCTGGCGCACCGGGGGAGGATTCCCTAGACATCTCCTCACACACTGCTCTGCCAGCAATCGATGGAAGAACCACTAGACTCACCCTTCGGCCCACACGCAAGCCGACCATTGTACACAGGGTAATTGCATCTAAACTCGAATTGGCATTTTCAAGACCCAGCCAGGCTAGCCGTGCGAGTCTGGCACCCTCAGCCCGCGCCCACGCGGCGTTGCGTCTTCTTAAGCGCCCTATTCAGGCTGATTTGCTAGCAAATGGACGTCTTCTGCGTGTGAAAAGACCCGTTTCCCAAGCTGCCAAATTTAGATGTAGTGGAGGAGCCCAGCATAGCACACTGGTCAGCACCTGTCAAGTCAGCAATTGTAAATTGTAAATTCAAAATAGAGAGGATAGTTACAGACGATTGGCAATATTACGTTTACTACCCTGGTACGGAATGGGTTGCGGCAATCTCTTCATGACAAATCCAAATTTAAAAGCTGCCCAAAGGACGAAAAACATTTGTTCTGCATCATTATACCATAGTTGCGATCAAGGTGATCTATCAATCCCGGTCAGTCCCTTCAGATAGGAATTCTACAACCTGCCATAAATCTCCCATCACTTGGTAGACCATGGCGGCGCTATCGGGGGGTGGCTGGATCAGATCGGGCACCATGATGGCGCGCATACCGGCGGCGTGGGCAGCGCGGATGCCGGCTAGCGAATCTTCGAGCACGATACATTCTTCTGGCGCGATGCCAAGCTGTTGGGCCGCGGCCAGGAAGATATCGGGGGCGGGCTTGCCGTTGGGCACTTCATCGCCACAGACAAGGGTCGAGAAACGATCTAATAATCCAGCCGCGGTCAATTTGCGCAGCGCTAATACGCGGGCGGTAGAAGTGGCAACGGCTTTGGCCAAGCCTTGCTGGTCAACCAGATCGAGCAGTTCCAGCAGGCCGGCTTTGGTAGGAATCCCCTCTTGTTCAATGGCCGTGTAGAGATAGTGTTGCTTGCGATTGTAAACCTCTGTAAAAGGAAAATCAGGTCCCAATCCCTCGCGAAAGAGAATTTCGGTGGCTACGGCGGTACGCCCAACCGCTTGCAGATAAAGCGCATCGGGCAGTGCGAAGCCAAATTCGGCCCCGGCGCGTTGCCACGCCCGTTGGGCCATGCGTTCGGTGTCGATCATGAGGCCGTCCATGTCAAAAATGACGGCGCGAATGGGGTTGTTGGTCATTAGTCATTCGTCATTGGTGATTAGCCATTGGTTATTGACTATTTGTAATAACCAATAATCAATGGCTAATTGTTAATGGTCAATTGCAGTTGGTTAGGCAGCCGGTGGATAGACGAGTCTGCCGTATTGATTGACCATGTCCAGGTTGGCCATGTGGGCGTGAATGGTCGTGGTGAGGTCGAAGAGAAATTGTTCCTGCTGGCGCGGGGTACACAGGCTATGCTTGCTCATCATTGCAACCAGATAGGGGCGGCGCGGCAGGTAGACCAGCGCGACATCACACATGGCACCGTCGACCCAACCTGGTTTATTGGCGACAGTAACACCGGGCAAGGCGCGATCAATAAAGCCATGCTTGGGCTTTTTGAGGATCGCCAGCGCTTGTTGGGCAACCCACGGCGAAGGCTGATCGCGGTGGAGCAATTCGAGCATGGTTACCAGTTCATTGGGCGTTGCAATATTTTCCTGTTCGCGCACGGCGGCAATGTGATCCATCATCTTGCGCTGCAATTTGGTTGCGGTCAGCCCCAATCCGCGCAGTAAATCATTGGTTGCGGCCAACCCTGCGGCGTCGACGCAGATGTTGGTCGCGGTGTTGTCCGAGGCAATGATCATGAGAATGGCAATGTCGCGCAAGGTCAATTCCAGCGGCCCCTCCAGATAGGCCAGCACACCGCTGCCCAACACATGGCTTGCCGGCTGGATCGGCATACGCGCTTGCAGATCGATCGCGCCAGCCTCGGCCCGCACCAACAACTGCGTGAGCACATGAATTTTGATACTCGACGCCGTAGGGAAAATCTCATCGCCATTGATCGCCAGCATTTGCCCTGTAGACAGTTCCTTGATCGCCACGCCAGCAATCCCCGCAAAGTCGCTGATCTGGCGCTGCAACGTGTTCTCTAACCGTTGCCAAAGTAAAGACATGATCACCTATCCTTAAGTTTTATGTAAGCCGTGGCAAGTGGCGTTGGCCTCTTGTTATTGGCCCTTTGCCATTGGCTATAAGTCGCAAATCATCTGTCATTGACCATTAGCAATTAACCATTGATTATTGACAATTGATATTGTCCATCAGCCACCCGTCACTTGCCACCTGCTACCTGCTACTTGTTCTTCACCCAACTCATGCCTTCGCCGCGCACCAAGAAGGCGCGTTCGTCATAGGCGCCGGGGCGGGTGACGGGCATGGCACCCGTTTCGACCGCTACATCCAGCGGATTCGCACGTGTCTGCATGGGCAAGTTCACCCGTTCATTGCAGCGTGCCGATTCGTAGACGGCCATCATAATTTCCAACGCGGCGCGACCATATTTGGCTTGGCCGCGATAATCTTCCACTCGACCTTCGAGCCAATCGACAATACCATAGGCTTGATCGATATGGGCGCGACCATAATTGTAGCCTGGATCTTTGTCCGGCGGATCAAAGGTTTGCCAGCCGCCGCTGGTCGCCGTCATATAGCGCAGGCTGTTGTCATTCACTTCGATGATGCCGTCGGTGCCATAGAGCGTTGCGCCGACTTCGTAGCGATTGTTTAACTCATTTTCGATCACGCCCTCGACATCATTCGGGTAGCCAATCATGCCCACGCAGCGATCTTCGACGCGATGACCAAAGATGTAATGGTCGGTGTGGCGTTCGACGGCCCCCATCACCCACAGCGGTTGCGCGTTGCCCAACACATAGAGTTGAAAATCCAAACAGTGGGTGCCCGTGTTCATCATACCGGCGCGCACGGCAGACCACAGGCGCACGGGCTTGCCAATTTCGCCAGCGGCCACCATACGCTTGGCCTCGGTCCAACTGGAATAGAAGCGGCGTTGATGCCCAATCGCCAACTTGACGCCATTGCGGTCACAAGCCACCATCATGGCATCGGCTTCGCCAAGGGAGACTGCCATGGGTTTCTCGCACAGAATCGCCTTGGGCTTGAAGGCGGCAGCCGCAACCGTCATTTCGGCGTGCATCGGGTCCCAAGAGCAGATGCTCACAATATCGGGACGCTCTTTTTCCATCATCTCGCGATAGTCCAGATAGCGCTTTGACACGTTGAAGTCGTTGCCGAATACGGCGAGTGCCTCGGGATGGGTGTCGGCAATGGCAACAATTTCGGTGTGTTCGCAGGCTTGCCAGCCACGTGCATGTTCACGCGCAATACGGCCACTGGCAATAATGGCAACACGATAGGGAGCAGACATAAAACAGAACCTTTCTATGGGACAAATAATAGATAATCTAATCGCCTCTGCCACTGGTTTTCGCGTATGATTGTGGAAGGTGCCGGCGGCCCCGGCGATTGCGCAGTGAACTTTTTGGATAGAAGCGCTTTACCGGGGGGCGCTATTATCTGGGTACCACCAGACACGCACCGCAGCATCGCCCGCCCGTTCGTAATATTCAACACGGATCGTATGGATGCCCGCGCCCACGCTATAAAAGCGATTGGACACATCTTTGTAGCCGTCGCGCCAATGGTCTAGAATAATTTGATCATTGATATAGACGCGCACGCCATCATCCGCCACAGCGCGGAAGACGTAGGTAGAAAAGTCGAAGCGAAAGGTGCCCACCCAGCGCGCCGACCAATTGTCAACGCCCAAGCGCGCGGGCAAGGGCGAAGCGGCCAACCAATTATACTCTAGCGGATTGACCGAACGCGCTTCTAGTTGGGTAAAAACCGGCGTACCCAGTAAATTGACGCCGTTAAAATAGGCGGCCTCCCATTCGGGAAAGGCGGTGACAAATTCAGTCAGCAAGCGCAGCGAAGCCAGCCCGCTTGCCTCATAATAGTCGATGCGTAGCAGGTGATTGCCGGCCAAATTCCGGCCAACGGTATAGGTGCGATTGCTCGTGCCGTGCCATTCATCGAGCACCAGTTCATTGTCGATCCAGAAGCGTACACCATCGTCTGCGCTGAGCGAAAAGCGATAGAAGCCATCACTAAAATTGATGGTACGTTCGAAGCGGGCCGCAAAATTATCGGCGGGCAGTTGCGCCAGCGGCGGATTGGCGCCCCAGGTAAAGTTGATCGCCGGTACCTCCTGCACAACGACGGGCGTGCCTTGCAGGTCACGGTTATTGAAAAAGGTGGCGCGCCAAGCCAACACCGGTGGCGGTGCCGGGGTCGCGGTGGGCGGCACGGGGGTTGATGTCGCGACAGGTGTCATGGTTGGCGTTACCACGACAATGATGGTCGGTTCAGTAATTGGCAAAGTCGTCACATCACCAGCTACACTCACCAAGCGGCGGTCAATCCAGCCACGTACGGTCTCACTACAGACGATTTCCCACCAACTACTGGGTTGATTGCGACCAATTACTGTACATTTTTGACCAAGTATCACCTGGCCAGCAGGGCCATAGCGATTGGCTGGCCCCGTGCGTAGATTGATACGGTCGAATTTAGCCGTCGCAACTGGCGCGGCGGCAGGGGAGGCAACTGGCGTTGCCAGCGTCGAGACAATTCGCTCCACGACGATAACAGGAATGTCGTCGGCGTCAACAATTATATAGGCTGTGCCCCAGACAACCACGGCTATCGGCGGATCTTGATCGCGCAGAGTAACGATCTGTTGTTCCACCGCCACAGTTGCGCCGACCAAGCCATAGGTCAGATTGTCATTCGTGAGCAGGTAATTGCTAAAGTTGCGATCTGGCGCACGATGAATTTGCCCCACCAATGCCTCAATCGGGCCAATCGGTTGACCAATCAGGTTGCTGGTACGCGGCGTACCCGCATCGCTGATCACTGGCAGAAAAATTTCAACGGTTACGGGCGTCGGCGTCGCTGTTTGGGCAATCGTCAACTCCACCACCCCCCCAATTCCCCCGACCACAAGTAGAAATATCCAGAGCAATCGGTACCTAGGTCGAAAAAGGCAGCATAGGGATTGCAAAGTTATCCGCATAGACTGGGCCATTCGCCGGCGGCGTAGGTTGCTATGCATTAGACATCGCTTTGGGCCAAGTAAAATAAAAAGTTGTGCCCTGATTCACATCACGCGGCTGGAGCGTCTGAAAAACATCAAAGATGCGTTCATGGAATTGGGGATCAATGCCCGGGCCATTGTCGCGCACACAAAACTCAACAAAATCACCCAAATCCTGGGCATTGATGTACACTTCACCATGCTGCGGCTGATGGTGGTGCTTGATGGCGTTGTCGATCAAGTTGCGCAATACGCTCTCCAGCGGTGCCCGTGGCGTGACCAAATTCGGCAGCTCACCTGTGACATGAACTGTGAAGCTGGCGGGTGGGGCAAGGAGCGCAACAATATCTTTCACAAGCGCGGTTGGATTTACCACTTCTGGTGTACCATCGCGCCGCCCCACACGTGAATAGGCCAACAGATCGTCGAGGAGTCGCTCCATGCGCCGCCCGCGCCCGCGCAGTTTGGCCAAATGTTCTTTGGAGGGTTCTGGCAGCAGATCGGTGACGTCTTCCGCAATCCAAGTAGCCAGATGATCAATGCCGCGCAGGGGCGCTTTGAGATCGTGCGCGGCGACATAGGCGAATTGGTCCAGTTCGCGATTGCTGCGCTCCAATTGGGCAGTCCGGTCGCGCACGCGTTGCTCCAACGTGCTGTTTAGGATGCGGAGCGCTTCGACGGCTCGTTTGCGCTCGGTAATATTCTTGAAAAGGATGGCAACGCGGTGGCTACTTTTGTCCCCAATGGGAAAGGTATAGACGTCAAACCAACGGTTCATGGCCTCTGAACCTTCTTCAAAGCGCAATGGCTCACCGGTGCGGGCAACCTTGCCATAAATTTCGATCCAGTGTGCTTCGAGATTCGGCACGAGTTCGCGTGCGGTTCTGCCTATTGCTTGTTGCAACCCCGTGAAACGTTCAAAGGCCGGGTTGATTTCCAGAAAACGGTAATCGATGGGCTGGCCCTGTTCATCAAGGATCATTTCGATCACACAGAAGCCCTCATCCATCGCTTCAAAGAGATAGCGATAGCGTTCTTCCGAGCGCCGCAGTTGCTCTTCGGCCCCTTTGCGCTCGGTAATATCAATGACTGAGCCGATATACCCCAAAAACTCGCCGTCGGTCCCGAAGCGCGGGTGGCCGGTATCAAGTACCCAGCGATAGCTGCTCTGCGCATGATGCAGGCGATAATCTACACTAAACGGTTCTAGTACAGCATTGGCGGCTAAAAAACTATGGCGGGCGCGCGCTTGATCCTCAGGATGGACAGCCTGGGTCCAGCCGTAATCAAGGCCCGTCGCTTCTGTCTGTGCGGTGAATTCGTACCAGCCGCGGCTGAGGAAGGTGCAATAACCAGTGGTGTCGGTGATCCAGAGCATAGCCGGGGCCATGTCTGCCATGGCGCGAAAATCTGTCGCGCTGGCGTGCTGTTCTTCAGGCGCGTGTGGGCGCGCTTCGGCTTGGCTGTGCGCAGCAGCTTGTCGCACGGTTGTCTGCACCGACAATTGTGTTGCTTGGGCTCGGTACCGCTGGGCATCAGCCAGCAGATCACTGATCGCTTGCCAGAAATCCATGCCATAAGCGGTTTCGGCGTGCGCGTCATAGTGCTGTAGATCGTGCCCCGTATACGTTTGCAATTGGGCTAGAATACTGCTGATGATTACAGTTTCGGTGGGCGTTATCGCTTGTCTCTGCGTACCTACATGGGAGGTTACGCTACGCTCATCGTCTGGTCTGTTTTGGGCATTCACAGGTGTCATATCGTCTTTTATTGTAATTGCTGGATCAATCCTGTCAGAAGCCGGTTTCAACCGTTGCTGGCCGCGATTGTCAACAGAAGCTAGGGCCATATAAATCTATTGTCACGCTTCATGCCGCGGTTTTCACCTCTGGGAACGCCGCCAGGATGGCGGCAAGCGCATGATTGCCACCAGGATCGGGAGCCCTGGCGCGTTCCCGCCTGAATCGTTACAATCTATTATATCATAAATTGAGTATTGAATGCAGCAGCCCAAAATATTATAATAGAGATTATGCCGATTTGTTCTTTGAGCGACAAAATAGGGCACCGTGGTTCTTGTAGGTGCGGTTTGTAACCGCACAATCCGGGTACAACCAGCTTTGTGCGGTTATAAACCGCGCAATCAGAGTCCAACCAGCTTTGTGCGGTTACAAACCGCACCTACGAATTCACAAAATTAAAGCGGAATAAGGTCTAATTACTGGGTTGTCACCAAACGCGTATACACAACGAGGCGTTGGGTGTATTGATGGGCTTTGCGATTCCATACGCCATCACAGGTGATCAAGTTGAGATCACGTTCTAGATCAAAGCCAAAGATTTTGTCCAGCGGTGCTGTATCGTCCGCATAGCTTTCCTTGCCAATCACCGCAAAGGTGTGTTTGCTCCCTGCAGCGTCTGTCACAATGATCTGATCATTGATCTTGAGTTTGCGCAATTTCCAGAAGACCGCGGGCCCCTTGGGATCGTCCAGGTGGCCCGAGATGACGGCATTGCCTTGTTCACCTGGCGTGGTGCCCGGTTCGTACCACGCCACATTTTGGAAGTTTGTGGGCACATCCATTTGGCCGCTTTCAGTCTGGCCGACGGCTTCGATGTCGGCATCCAGGCCAATCATGGGAATTTGCAGGCGCACCGGCGCGGCAATGGGGGCGGGCGGTGGATTTTTGGGCAACGCTACGGCCATAGCACCGGGCTGGCTCCCCAGCGTAAGTATCATCAATAATAAAGGTAATAAACCGATACGAAATAATTTCATTGCCGAAATACTCCTGCACTTTCACTTTGAAAAAAATAAGCAGTTCTTCCAATCGGCTGATCGAGCTTGCCCCAACCGGAAGAACTGCTGATACACCTTATTTGTGCGCAACGTGACCGGCCCTTGCCGTAGGCGCGGGTGCGTAAAGGGCCGGTCACGTTTTGGCTACCTTATTGCGCCTGCATCTGACGGAAACCACTGCGCTGACGGCCACCGCCGAAACCGGTGTTGGGCATCTTTTCGGGCATGGTGCCAGCGGGCATCAAGATCGGCGTGACAACGGCGAGCACTTCTTCCATGGTCTTGGCTGGCGCAAAGGCGACGGCCGGTGGCACACCAATCAGGTCGCTCAGGACGGCAGCATGTTGGCCTTCGACATTGTGAATGCTGACAGCAGCGGTTAGGATGTCGGGATTGGTAATGCGGGTTGCCTGGCCCAGGTAGGCCGCCGCGCCCAACTCTTCAACGGTTTGGAAATAGGTCAGCACTTCCTGTTCGGTTTTGAAGGCAGGCCAAGTGTAGCTCGCCTGGGCCGCCACGGGCGTGCCCCCCAACTGCGTAATCGTTTGTGTCAACGCAACCACGTGGGCGGATTCATGCGCGCCAAAGTCCATAAAGTATTCACGCGCTTTACCCGTCATAAGACCACTCTGGTTGACAGTTTGATATGCTTTGGCTTCCAGATGTTCCAGGGTCAACGCATAGTTGAGAATGTCCAGATCGATGTTGCCACTTTGGGCAAAAGCCTTGCCGCTGAACTGGGGGAAAGTCATCAGGGCCGTGGTGACAGCCGCCGCCGCGCTGGCCCGCAGAAAATTGCGGCGATTCATGCTAATGGTGGTGTTCATTCTATGCTCCTATCGTTTGCAATCATGAGTTTTTAAGAAAATGGATGAGCGGCGTCGTCTTCGCGTACGCACGCTTATTGGATCGAGTACCTGCTTATTGGCCTAAAATCGGCCCAACTTTGCCTAGCACTTCGTCAACGGTCTGGCTGGCCGTAACCGCATCGGGCACGGGCTTGAGACCGAGCAACAGATTGACAATCGCGGCGTGACGGGCTTCGACCTGCACAATGCTGCCAGCAGCAGCCAGAATATCTTTGTTGTCAATTGCGGCGGCTGCGCCTTGATAGGCGCCGACACCAATGTCTTCGGCGACCTTGGCAAAGTTCAAAATGGCCTCGCGGCTGTCAAAAGCGGGGAAGCTATAGCTTTCTTGCGCAGCCACAGGTTCGGTGCCCAAGCTACGAATTGTGCCCATCAGTGCTTCGACATGGGCCGCTTCGTGTTCGCCAAACAGGGTGAAATATTGCAGCTCTTTGCCGGTCAGGATATTGGCGGCTAGCATGTCTTTGTACATACGAGCTTCCAGGTGCTCCAACGTCATGGCAAATTGGAGAATATCCAGGTCGGTCAGTTCCTGGGCAAACGCACGCCCAAGACCCACACTGCTGGCCATTGCCAAACCGCCGGCGACGGCCATACTGCCACGCAAAAAGTTGCGGCGGCCTTGGGCAACATCGATCAAATCCATTACTTTCGCATACATTGTCATGAGAAACCTCCGGT
>DAOTTR010000141.1:0-19456 GCA_034437715.1 Caldilineaceae bacterium | reverse complement strand
CATTGCAAAGAAATAAGTATGCAGTAGGGGCGGCTTGCAGCCGCCCGTTCGCAGCGAGCCAAACGCGGGGCGGCCGCGCGGCCGCCCCTACGCATGATTTTGTTGGGCAAGCGCTGGATCCTTATTGCTTTGCAAGCGCCTTAGGGCGTTGCTCAGTACACAATGCTTGCTCTAGCCTAGCCAGGAATGAATTGACCATGACCGAACAGAAGCAATTTATCGAGCCAGATTGGCGCAATGTCAAGCGTGTATTGGCGATCATGGCGCACCCCGATGATCCCGATTTCATCTGTGCGGGGACTGTCACCCAAATGACGCGCCAGGGCATTGAAGTGGTCTATATGATTTTGACTAACGGCGACAAAGGTAATCATAACCCTGAGATCACGCGCAACCAGTTGATCGCGCTGCGCAAAATTGAACAGCGCAATGCCGCCGCGCTGTGTGGCGTGAAACAGGTGCTCTTTATGGGCAAAGAAGATGGTTTCTTGAAACCGACACGCCCCCTGCGCGAACGGGTAACGCGCGAAATTCGCCGCATTCGGCCAGAATTGATTATCTGTATGGATCCTGATCGCTACTTGGTGGGCGATGCCTATATCAATCACCCCGATCACCGCAACGCGGGCCTGATTGCCCTGGAAGCAATTTTCCCCGCGGCTGATAATCCTATGTTCTATCCAAAGATGGCAGATGAGGGGTACACCCCGCACAAAGTAACACAACTCTATGTCTTTGGGCACGGCCAACCCAATGTGCGGATTGACATTACCGACGACATCAACACCAAGATCCAAGCGCTTCTCTGCCACGCAACACAGATCGATAGCCCAGAAAATGCCCACGCGCGTTGGTTAGATAGTTGGGGCGAAGCGCAGCCCGATGGCAGCAAACGCTATTTCGAGCAGTTCAAGGCGATGCGCTTCGAGTAGCACCTACAATCGCATGCTATACTCAAATCAGAATGAAAACCGGAGTTTGATGTAGCAATGATCAGCGTGCCAGGGACTGCCCAGGAAAAGTTCTCAGTACAGATCTACAGTTGGGCAGTCCCCGGCACGCTATAGCGCAACTCCGCTTCTCAAATTGAACTCAGGATAATCCATCAAATTTTGCTAACAGTGTACTCGCACGATTGATCGTGCCCAGCAGCGCAGCACCGGCTCTGCAATGCCCTGTCTACCCAAATGTTTAATTGCTGTTAACCTGTAGCAAATGTTTAGATGTATACTTTAGGGTGTAATGCGGTTTTGGGAGGTGTGCTGGGAACGCGCGGGGTTATCGTTTGTCAAAGCGCTGTGTTCTTCGCTCGTTCCCGGCACACATTGCTCGCTCATGCGTTCCCGGTGGTAAAAGCCTGTATCTGAATCGTTACGTTCGTTCTAAAATTTACCCCAATGTGAAATGCACCATGTGCTGCCGTGCGGTATACCTAGGTTGGTGAGTATTATGCATGCCATCTTACTGCTAAACGCAAGTTATGAACCTCTCGCTGTGATCCCGGCACGCCGTGCGCTGTCGCTACTGCTGCGCGAACGGGTGGATGCCGTAACCGAAGAGTTAATCAACGTTTCGACAACAGCGCAGGAACTGTCGATCCCGACGGTATTGCGCCTGCGCCGCTATGTGCGCGCGCCACAGCGCGGCGTGCGTTGGAGCCGGCGCGGTGTCTTTCAGCGCGATGGCTATCGCTGCATCTACTGCGGTATACACAGTGGCGAGCAGCAAGGCGGGCAGATTATTGGCAAGCGCGATTTCACATTGGATCATGTCATGCCTAGAAGTCGCGGCGGGCGCAATACGTGGAGCAATACTGCCTGTGCCTGCCCCAAATGCAACCAGCGCAAAGGCGACCGCACCCCGCATGAGGCCGGTATGACGATGTTGTGGGAACCCAAGATGCCCAGAGTGGACTATTTGGTGGCTTCGGGGGAAGTACCAACGGCGTGGAAGTTTTATCTGGAGCTGTGAATCTATGTAATGCGTTTTCCGTGCATGGTCACTGTAAATTGCGATAGGCCCACCAGACGCGCTGACTGGCCGTAAAGAGTACCAACAACGCCATGGCTGTAAAGAGTATGGCGATATAGTCCGGTAATAGATAAAAGAGCGTGTAAAAAAGAATTGTCTCTGCACCCTCGATCAGCCCCGTGGGCATCTCCATACTGGTCAGGCGGTTGATCGTGTGGCGTTGGCGTTTTTCGAGCAGCGCCGCCAGGGTGGTCCAAGAGATCGAATTCAACACATAGCTGCTCATCAAAAAGAGGCCTGCCCACAGGTTGCCGGTGGCTGGCCGGGCGGCCATAAAGGCGAGGGGAACAGCCAGATAAATGAGAAAATCGAGAAATAAGTCCAGATAACCGCCAAAGTCACTCTGCTTTTTGTGTACACGCGCCACCACGCCATCTAACCCATCTACGATGCGATTGAATATCCATAAACTCAAGCCTACCCAGTATAGCTGCGCCAGGATCGCGCCAACCGAAGCAAACCCAATCACCAGCGCAATCAAGGAAATGAAATTGGGGTGAATATGGGCAAAAATTTGGCTGGCAAATGGCGTCATGAGCCGGTCTTTCTGCTGACGAAGAAACGCATCCTGCATAAAAGCCTCCTTGCAAAAAGGACAAGAGATCCTTGGGTGGTGATGGGCAAAGCGGTGTACGTGTTGGGCAAGGTGACACTAGTGTGAATTCCTATATGCACACTAGCGTTGATGGCAATTATACTTGATGTTGGTTGTTTACGCGAAGCGTAGGGCTCGCGCAAGCAAGCCGCGGCAACGGGCTATCTATGCTCACGAGCAGCACAGAAAGTAACCTATTACTCCTGTAAAAAGTCTACCTTTCTGGCGCTCGTCGATCTACCTACCGCCACTGGCGCGCGCCCAGCAAAGTTGCAACCCCGCCAATGATCAAGAAGAGCGGCCACCACATGCCAATATCCAGCCCAAAGAGAAACATGGCCGAAATGCTACAGAGCACCAACCCACCAATGAGCGAGCCAGTCGCTGCCGATGTCCACTGGTTGCCGGACTGTTGATAGATGCGCCACGCCGCGGCAAAGGAACCAACGGCAGGAATCAACATAAAGAGCGCCCACCAGTTGTCAAAGCTTTCGATCAGCCCCGTATTGCGCAACAGAAAGATGCCACCCAACAGAATCAAGACGATCCCGCCCACCCACGTATAGCCGTGATCCCCGTGACGCTCGGCGCGTTCCTGACGGCGCAGCTCGCGCCAGTCGGGCGTGGGTGGGGTCACGGCTGGGGTCACGGCTGGGGGTGTTGTGGGCGGTGGCAACGGTGGCGGCGTCGTGGGTGGCGGTGTAAATGTGTACTGCCCTGGCTGTTTGTCTTCTTCTGGCATACGCGTTTCAATACCCATACGTTTCTCCCTTGTGCTAAAGGATCGCGTCAATAACAGACGACTACCCATTCTGACTTACTTGATCATCTAGCATCTGCCCTCGCTTGTCAAACATCTCCATAAGCGCAGGTACATTTCAATTTGAGGGCAAATTTTAGAACGAGGGCGGCAACGTGTGCCGGGGACGCGCGACAATCACAGCGGTTTGACAAACGGCACCCCGCGCGTCCCCGGCACACTTCCCCAAAAGTGAAATGCACCCCATAAGCGCTAGCAAAAATCTGGTAGCATGGCAGCGAAATTGTGAGGGATTGCGCGGTAGGGCATGTTGCAAATGTGACCGGCAACCCAAAGCCCGCACACGACACTCGGCAAAGCCTTGTGGGTGCATCAATCGGGGGCGCGCCAACAACGCACACTCGCTTAGTGCGCGCTGTTGGCCTGCATGAGGCGGTGTTGCTGAAGTTACTTCCCGGCGAGCACGGTGGCGGGCTGCGCAAAGCGGTGATCTTCCAGATTGCGGAGGACAGATGTAAAGGAATTGTTGGGTTTTAAACGGTCTGCACCTTGCGTTGGTGAAAGCGCGTAAAGGGCATAAAGGCACCCGGCCAGTTTGCGCCTGCCATGTCGCCATCAGACCCATTGGCGAAGGGGAGGAATGCACCATTGAAATTGGCATCGCGCAGATCGGCATCGCGCAGATCGGCCCCCAGCAGAAATGCCCCATCCAGTTTGGCCCCATCTAGCTTTGCCCCACCCAAGCGTGCCCCAGCCAAAAAGGCACTGGAAGAAGAATGGGTATGGGTGGTGCGTGCCGCTATGATCGCTTCGTCTGCAATTTCGCCTTCAAGCGTGTTGGTATGGGCTACACTGATTTGTGGTCGGCGAATGCTGGCGTTGGCCTCGGTGGCTTCCAGCAGACGCATGGCTTCCTCGACGTTGATTTTGTCCTCTTGTAACATGGCTAGTAGATCCCAGCGTAAATAAGGTACCCTATTTTTATCATGCTGTACACGAGTAACGTGCCTGATTAACTGCCGTGGTATCTACGCCCAACTGTACTAGAATCTTTACACGATCTTCGTTCATGATTTTTCTCCTGTGAAAATAGTAACCTGTAGGGGAATGGAAATTACGCGACCTTTAACTTAGCTAATTGCTCGGTTGCCTCGGCAGCCGACAGTTCGCCGCGATCCACTTGCTCCAGAATTTCGCGCCGCCGCGCTTTGAGTTCATCCTCTTGCGCGGCTTCGACTTCGAAACCTAACTCCTGGATTAGCTCGTTGAGTTGGGTGCGGATCGTCCAATAGGAAATGCCCAGTTCGCGCTCCATTTCCTTGACATTGCCGCGGCTTTTGACAAACGCTTCAAGAAATTCCACACTTTTGGGGGGCAGTTTACAAAAACGGCAGGACTGAAAGCGCCCTGTGACAACCGTTTCACAACGGGTACAACTGAGACGCGTAATTTCCAGATTGCCACCACAACTCGGACACTCTTCTAAGATTTTGCGCATACGTTTTGCTCCTTTTATGTAATAATATCAAATGTTTTGGTTGATGTCAATAGGGAATTTGATAATTTTGTTTTATAAACAAATATTTTGATTTATTTGAGAGTTTATATAAAACTTTTGGATTGCTACACAAAACCCCTATAAAAAATCCCAACCATTACAACGGTTGGGATTTTTTATAGAATTTCGCGGTCAAGTTTAACTGTGGCGTTGTATCGCCTACTTGGCTGCGCCATTCGCTTGGGGAAGCCGCCAAAGTGCCGCTGCTGTACCACCGAGAATTTGTTCCTTGTCCGCCGTAGTTAGAAAGGGCAGCCCGTCACGAATCAAGCGCAGTTCTTCGGCCAGGGGCGGCCACCGGTGTTTCACCCGATGATGCCCTGGATAGCCCGTGCCCCACAGCGTGCGCTGCGCGCCAAAGGCGTGGAGCAACTGCTGAATCCACGGGTGGACATCTGCATAGGGAAACTGTGCTTGTGAGCGTCCATGCACGTCGGAAAGTTTGAAATATAGGTTGTCAAAGCGTGCCAGATCGAGGATCGGCTGGAAGGTCGCCGGTGCTTCTGTGACCTGTGGATAGCCCATGTGATCGATGATCAGGCGCAGGTGCGGATAGCGTTGTGCGATAGTCGCTACCTGATTGGCCTGTTCGGCATTTAGATGAAATTGAATCACCACATCCAGCGCAGCAATCGCTTCCCACATGGCCTCATTCTGCGGCGTCAGCAGAATTTGTTCGTTAGGGTAGTACATAGGGTGAAAACGAAAACCGGCCAGCCCACGCTCCTGCACCCAATACCGCACATGATCGGCATTGTGGGGATCTTGTGGATCGATCAGGCCGTGGCCGATCAAGCGCTGGGGAAAGCGCGCCACCGAATCGGCAATATAGCCATTGTCCCAGGTCGACCAACTGGTTTGGACCAGCACTGCCCAATCGACGCCGTGGGCATCCATCTCGGCCAGCAATTCATCTGCCGTGCCTGGTTCATCGGGCAATGAATTCCAGCCCGGCGCAGTCGGCCCCACGGGGTAGCGCGGTGGATCAATTTCCCAGACATGGACATGTGTATCGATAATCATTCGTCACTCTTATCCTGATCTTATTCTCACCGTAAATTATTCGGGTAGCAAAACTACTTTTTTTGAACCAATCCGCTCAATCGCCAGCGCTGCACTGCCGAGTACCAACACGCTGCCGCCCCACTGTACCAGTGTCATCCGCTCATTGAGAAAGATCACTGACAGAACGATGATCAGCAGCGTCTGCAAGGGCCAGAGCAGCGCCAGTTGACCACTGCCAATGCGCGCAATCGCGCCATAGACGGCCAGCCGCGCAAACCATGTACTCACCACCGCCAACACCAGAATGATCAGCCAGCCTTGGGTGCCCGGCTCGGTCCAGACGGCACCTTGTAGCCACCACCAGAGCGCAATCACCACCGTCATCACGCCGTTGAGATAGAGGTTGACCGTGTGCATGTTATAGCTGCCCAGCCACCATTGAATAAAGACCAGTTGCGCGCCATAGAGCAGCAATGAGCCGGTCAGCAGCAGCAACCCAATCGGCGCGACCGTGCCGCCTGGGCCCACCAGCAGATAGATCCCCGCCGCGGCCAGGGCCAGCCGCGCCAGATGCCGCGGTAGTAGCCGTTCGCCGCCAAAGGTTAACAACAGCAAGACGACCAATGGCTGCGTCGATTTGATCATGGCCGACATCGAGGCATCAACATAGGCCAGCGATTGAAAAAAACAACAGATCTCCAAGCCCGATATCAAACCCACCCCGACAATGCGCCACAGCCCTTGCCGATCAATGCGGAAGCGCGCTGGTTGGGTCACAGCCATCGTAAGCGCAATCAAGCCGATGGCGATCAACAGGCGCATGAGCAGCAGAAAAATCGGATCGACACCGCCTACCACCATGCCGCGCGTCAGCGGCGTGACAATGCTGCCTGCCACACTTGATGCCAACGCCAACGCCCACCCAAACCAACCCGCAGCGCGCCAGCGGGTTGACCAATGCGCGGCGGGTGCGACCTCTACGGAAGATGCCATCGAAATTAATTTTTCCATGTTACAGCGAGTACGTAAGTCACCTTCGTAACGTGACATGCTCGTTCAATAAGCCATGCGTTCCCGGCAGTAAAAGACTGGGCCTGAATCGTTACGCCATGCGGTTTATAATCGGACATAGTATCGCCGCGCAAGGCTTTGCTAAGGCGCGGTTGCGGCCTTGGGCGGATTGTCACGTTGCAAACGTGACCTACGTTAATCTTTCTAAACTTTGATTCCAGCGTACGAGCACCTATACTTGCTCAAAACGAATAGCCTGCGCCCCTTGCCACAGCACCATGTGGCCCAAGTCGGGGAGTTGCTCCAGCCCTTCGCTGATCGTCAGGAAATGATTGCCGGCCAGTTGGCCCATTTTGCTGGCAAAACAGGTGCTGCCATAGGGAAAGAGAATCTCTGTTTCGCTATAACCGCCCGGATAAAAGAGAATGTCACCGCGCGACGGATGGGTGGTATGATTTTCAAAACCGACATTGAGCTTGAATTCGCCCAACGGAATCCATGCCGCCTCGCCACTCCAGCGCGCCTGGATGAGCTTGTTGGCGAAGGGCAAAATTGCGCAAAAGGCGGCACAGGTTTGTGGCGCAGCAGTCGTTTCCAATTGTGCCATAAAGGTAAAGGGGCCAGCGATAATGCGGAGATGATTCATAGTGCTCCAATGGTGAGACAAGCGTAATCCAAGTTGTGGATCCGTGTTGCATGTTGGCATATACCGATTTATACCGCACTCGCGCATAGATGAGAATGAACTACTCGTTTAAAGTAGGCCCAATTCCTCTCATCTATGGCAGTGCGGAGTATAACTCGTCGCTATTATACAGACGATTCGCACCGATATCCAATCTTCAATACCACTTGTACTGCGGAAAGAGGGTTTCGGTCGCGGCGAAAGTGCATTCCGGGATAGCCCCGCATTTTCTTGCTGATAAGCGGCTTCTTCTGGTGCTATGCCGGAATGCCGCTACACGCTAGTAGATCCCGGCGTAAATAAGGTACCCTATTTTTACCATGATGTACACGAGTAACGTGCCTGATTAACGGCCGTGGTATCTACGCCCAACTGTACTAGCGCGTAAAGAGGTTGCGCCGCACATAATCACCGTCGTCCGAAGCCAGATAGGCCAGCAGGCGCGCTACGCCAATCGGATCGCCCAATTCCGCCGATGCGATGACCGTCGCTGCGTCACGCCCTTCCAACTCGGCCTGCGTCTCGATCACGCTGCGCTTCATCTCGGTGTTGATGCCGCCTGGGCAGATCACATTGACGCGAATTTTGCGCGGGGCCAGATGGCTGGCCAGCACCATACCCATGCCGTTGACTGCGCCTTTGCTGGTGCCATAGGCGATCGACGAGCTGCCGCCAATCACACCGGCCCCCGAAGCGATCAGCAGCATGACACCCTGCGTCTCGGCCAGCAACGGGGTCGCATATTTGGTGGTGAGGAAGGTGCCCTTGACGTTGATGTCCATCACGCGTTCAAAGGTTTCCAAGGGGAATTCCTCTGGTTGCAGGTACTGGCCTTGCAGGATCCCGGCGGCGCAGATCAACACATGGAGCTTGCCGTGGCTGGCCTTCACCTTGGCAAAGAGTGCCTCTACCTGCTCCGCCGATCGGACATCCAGTTGATGAAAGGCGGCGTCGCCACCGCTGTCACGGATCGAGGCCGCCGTGGCCTCACCGGTCTCCTTAATATCGACAATAATGACCCGTGCGCCGCGTTTGGCACAGAGGCGCGCCGTGGCCTCACCGATGCCCTGAGCGGCACCGGTAATCAAAATCACTTTATCACGAACATCTGCAACAACTTCACTCATGGCATCCTCACTTCATGGTTTTATTTTTGATTATACTGAGCAGCGCCATAAGGCAACATTTTTTACACGCGTAAAAATGTACTTATGGGCTGCTGCGGAGCATAAATCGATTAGCAATCGTTGCCAGACGCGCCAGCGAGCGAACGCGTTCAATCCTAGACGACCACCAATCGGCGGCAAACGACCTATAGTCGGTAATTTTACTTCAGGTCTTGGGGAATTGCATAGTTTAGTTGCCAGATAGAGTCCGCCGGGGGCGGCGTGCGATCCAGGTATTGCATGGTCTGGAATCCGGGCAGATGGGGCATGACGACCTCGGCCCAGATGCGTTCGACCTCCATAAAGCTGAGGCGTTGCCGGTTGGCTGGCGCCTGGACTTTATAAGCTGCCAGCAGTTCCGTCGCTTTTTCGCCCAGCCAGCGCACTTCGTCGGCTACCATGCGCTCGCCCGTTTGGCGATTGGCGGCATAGGCATTGGGGCCCATGGCAAAGTGGGGACCGGGGGCATCTTTCTCCGGCATCCGCGATAGATCCACACAGGCGGGATCGAGCGCCCAGAGCAGCGAGGTTTCGACCTTACCTGCATGATCGCCGGTCGCTTTGCCATCGCCGTCAAAGCCGGGCTGATTGGCTTCAAAGTCGGGCAAGCCATAGAGACGCATGGCAAAGTGGGGCTGCAACAGGTCGAGCAATGTCTTGAGATCCTGCCAGTTGGGCCCATAGTGGCCGGTGAGCAGAATCGCCGCCTGAAAGCCCAAGGCATCGGCGGCGCGCAGATGATAGCAAATGTTCTTGAAATGAATCCAGGGGGGTACCGCCGTCAACCAAGGTCGATCCTCGCCGGCCCATTCCGCCGCCCACGCCGCATAGAGCCCGATCTCGTGGATGTGCCAGTAGTCGGGTGGCGCGACAATCCCGCCATGTTCCTGGGCCGCGCGACAGCAGATGGCGTGAGCCTTGAGCGCGTCCAGTCCCAGCGCGTTGTGGGGGCCGTGCGGCTCGCAGAGACCATAGGCAAAATAGACAACTGGGCATTCGGCCAAGGCTGCTTCTAATTGATCGGGAAACATTCGCTCCCAACGCACTTCCTGCATGGTGAGTCCTCCGCGTGCTAAAAAGAATGACTGTACGATGAACGTTAGTATAGCACAAGACGCGCGTTCGTCACGGCCATTAAGTTCGTGGGAACCATCCTTGCTTAGGCGGTGAGGATAGACATCAGGTGGGAATATGCGGGATATTCGTTTGCGTAGAGTCTAATTTCGTCCAGAAAGATAAAACGCTAAGGCCGCGGGGTAAATTTTAGAAGTAGCGAGCAACGTGTGCCGGGGACGAGCGGGGTGTAGTTTGTCAAGCCAGCGTGGTTGCCGCTCGTCCCCGGCACACTTCCCCTAACGCGAAGTATAGCCATTTCAATTTTATAAATCTCCGTAGTCAAGACTGCTTGAACAGCATTATAGCCGCACACGATGGCGTTCTGCCAGCAATTTTTTGCTACGTTCGACTTCAGCTTGCTGCTCGGCTGCCGACCAGCCACAAATTTCGCCAATGATTACGGCCAATTCTTCTAACAATGGCAACGTCACTAGGCCCAACATGGCCAACGAAGCGCGGCGCAGCACAAAGTCATCCAGATGGATCACCTTTTCTGTGTGTGCCAGATAGGCAACTTCGCCACGTAGATAATCAGCTTGGTGCTGCAAGGATTGATTAGCGTTGTCCACCCTTTGTGTCGCTATATCCGCGATGATGGCCGCGGACAGCGTGCCATAGCGCGCAAAGAGGAGTTCCACCCAGCGCGCTTCCAGGTTGCTTTGTGTACCCTGCTGCGCAAGCCATTGGGCGCGATCCGGGGCCATGCGTGGATACGCTTTGCCGCCGCCAATCGCAATGGTTGCCGTGCTGGTTTGGCGCGACCGGCCTAGGCGGGCCAGTGCTTGATCGGCGGTTTGCTCGGCAAAGGCGCGGAATGTGGTCCACTTGCCACCCACCAAGTTCAAAATGGGAAAGCTGTTTTCGCTTTCTGGTTCGATCACCTTGATGCTGTGATCGCGACTGATCTGGCCGGTGCTCTTGGCATCGGCGGCGGGGAGAGGACGTACGCCAGAGAAGGTAAAGACAATCTGGCTGCGGTCAACGTGGATGGCGGGAAAGACCCGCGCAATCATGCCCAGGAAGTAATCGATCTCATCATCGGTGCAGATGGCTTCATCCGGGTTATCGATGCGGATGTCCGAGGTGCCGACAAGGACACGCTCGGCCAAGGGGCAGATCAGCACAATGCGCCCATCTTTGTTTTCAAAGAAAAATTCATGCTCGCCAATCGCCTGCCGCAATTCGCGATGATTCAACACCAGATGCGAGCCCTTGGTGCCGCCGATCAAGCGGGTTGGCTGGCCCAGGGCACGGTTGGTAAAGTCGATCCAGGGACCAGCCGCGTTGATCACCACCTGCGGGCGCACATGCAAGGTTTCGCTGCTCACTTCGTCGCGGAGGCGCACCTGTCCACCCGCCGCGCCGACTATGCTGACATAGTTCAGTGCATGGGCTGTGGGCGAAGCCGCTTCGGCATCAGTGATCAGTTCTACACAGAGCCGTTCGGGCGCGCGGATCAAGCCGTCATAATATTGCGCCGCGCCGACAATCGCTGGATTCAACTGGGGATAGCGCGCCAGCGCGGCCCGGCGTGACAAAAATTCATGGCGCGGCACCGTCCGCTCTGCGCCCGTATACGCATCGTACATCAGCAAGCCCAGCTTGATAATCGCCGCCCCCCGTTCTGACGGTCGATCCAACAAGCCCAAAAATTTGAGCGGCGCGTTGAGCAGACCAGAAAGCCGCCGAAAGATCGGAATCACCGTGGGCAACGGGCTGACATAGTGGGGCGCATTTTTGATCAGCCGATTGCGCTCTTCCACCGCCTCGCGTACCAGGCGAAACTCGCCATTTTCCAGATAGCGAATGCCGCCATGCGCCATGTGTGACGAGGCCGCGCTTGCCCCCGAACAGAAATCGGCGCGCTCAACGAGCAACACATCGACCCCTTGTAGCGCCAGATCGAGAAAAGTAGCAACACCGTTGATGCCACCGCCGATGATCAACACTGCGACATCCGGGTTTTGGGTTAAGCGGGTCAGCGTGGCTTGTCGATTCATAGTCCCAATTCCTTGATCTGGGCGCGCCCAAAAAAGCGGCGGTAGGCCCGCACTTCGGCCAGTTGTTCATCGAGTTCAGATTGGAGAAGATCGCGATTTTCGCGGCTTTCCACGCCGTCACCGGCGGCGATCTGTACGGTGTCGCTGGGCGTGCCTTCGGGGTCCCAATTCAGCAAATGAACCTGGCCGCGACTTTCCAGCCAGAGCAGACTGTGGCGAATCACCCCTTCGGTGGTGCCCAGGCGCGCCGCCATGCGGTTGATCTGGAGCAGGCCATTCCGTTGTAGCGCGTATTTGCACATCCTGGCTACGCTGCGCAGCATACCCGGTAAGGTATCGTCACTGGTTGCTTGCCCACAGAGATAGATCACGCTGGGTTGGGTGGTTTCGACTAGCCAGCCCAGCAATTCGGGGGAAGGGGGCGTGCTCCAGAGCACCAGCGGTTGGCCGGGTGTGCCACGGTGCAGATTCATGCGCGGCGTATAGGCCACACTCCCCACATTCACCCCTTCGGCATACCAATGGGCTTGCGGGGGCTGTGGCAAATTGCCCAGCGTGGGCGACTGATGGCGTAGATCTTCAATGCGCCATTGGGGTGCCAAACCGGTCAGCACCTCATCGAGCGAGCCCTGCGTGGGCCGGATCGCCACAAAGCTCAGTTGCAGATTGCGCTCGCCCCGATATTCGTTGATGCCAATCGTATAGACCAAATCGATGGGGCCGGCGGGCACTTCTGTGTCGGCCCCGTTGAACCAGATCACCGGTGCTTTGGCCCCGTCCGCACTCTGCACGGTCAACTTGCGATGGGTGCCTTCGCGGCCCAAGCGGCGATCTTCGATGATCTGCAAGCCGTTTGTGAGAAATTGGGGTGTCGGGTTGCCGTTGCCAAAGGGGCCAAGCCGCTGTAACTCTTCGGCCAACGTCAGATTCACCCCATTGAGCGGTGCTTCGGCATCAATTTGCAGGCCGGTGGGTGTCCCGTCATCGCGATGTAATTCGATCTGGCGATCCAGTTCGCGGCGAAAGGCATCAATGTTTTCGGGGAGCAAGCCCAAACCCGCCGCGCCGGGATGTCCGCCGTGGTGCAATAAGAGATGGCTACATGCCGCAATCGAGCCGCCAATATCAACGCCTGGAATGCTGCGCGCACTGCCGCGTGCAGCTTCACCGGGCGGCGTCAGGAGCAGCACGGTAGGTTTGCCAAATTCTTCCACAAGGCGCGAGGCCACAATGCCGACAATCCCCGCGTGCCAGTTGGGATGGGCCAGTACCAAGCCATTATAGTCGAGCAGCTTGGGGTTGCGATCGATCATGTCCATGGCCGCCGCCGCGATCTGGCTGGTGAGCACGCGCCGTTCTTGGTTGAGCCGTTCCATCTTGCCCGCCAAGGTTTGGGCGCGGATAATGTCGCGTGTGGTCAGCAGTTCCACGGCTACGGTCGCATCTTCCAGCCGCCCTAGCGCGTTCATGCGCGGCCCCAGTTGAAAGCCAATGCTGTCAGCATCGACTGTCTCTTGGTTGAGCCGCGCCATCTCCATGAGCACACGCAGGCCAATGCGCTTGGTCGAGCGCAATTGTTCCAACCCCAGTTGCAACAGATAGCGCGCATCGTGGACCTGTTCGGCCACGTCGGCCACAATGCCCAGCGCCACCAGATCGAGAAATTCGCTTTCTTCGCCGGCCCGTCCGCAGAGCGCATAGAGTTGTTGCATTAGCTTGTAGGCCACGCCCACGCCGGGCAGCGTGCGCAGCGGATCGCCAACGGGCTGGAATTTGGGGTTGACAATCGCATCGGCATAGCGGACAGAGACCTTTGACTTGTTGCCCAGTGGCAGGCCCCACAGTTGATCGCTGCCAGCCATTAATCCATCAAACTCGGCGGTAAGATCATGGTGATCGGTGATGATGACGGTGAGGCCGTGGGCTTTGGCCAGCGTAACGCCGTCAGTTTCGGCAATGCCGGTGTCACAGGTGAGCAGCAGGTCGGGTTGAAAGGTGGGGTCGGCCAATATTTCTTGTAGCTTGGCCGGGCGGATGCCATGCCCTTCCGTAAAGCGATTGGGCACATGAAAGCGCACCCGTTCAACGCCGGCCAGCTTTTGCAGGGCCGCCACCAGCAGCGACGTGCTGGTCTGGCCGTCTACGTCAAAGTCGCCCCACACAAAAATATTTTTGCCAGCCTGGATCGTATCAACCAAAATCTGCGCGGCTACCGCCACCCCCACCAATGCCGTAGGGGGCGTGGGCACATAGTAGCCAGGATTGAGAAAAGCACGCGCCTTTTCGGGCGTCTCAAAGCCGCGCTGCGCCAACAACTGCGCAATCAGTGGATGCCCACCAACAAAAGCCACCAACTCTGGTGAAGGGGTGGTTGCAGGTACCGTATTCCAAGCGTGCTTCACAATACATTTTTCCTCAACCGAGATACAGTTCAGCAGAAAATTAAGTTCTTTGGTATAACTCGCCCGGGGCTGAAGCCGCCGGGCTATGGCGCGACGCCCGCTCAAGCGGGCTTCAGCCTGCGTTGTTCGCTAGCCCCGTCCATTCATGGCGGGGCGGACTCCAATCTGCTTACTTTACAATGAGCTAAAACGCCAACTCATCCACATCCGCCAAGGTAAATTCAAGCGCGTTCTCCAGATCGATGGCGAAAAACTCTTCGGCGTCCACCACGTCCGCGAGATCACCGGCTGTGACGCCGCGATTGCAGCGGCTGCGATAGATACAGTAGCTGCAAAAGCGCTTACGGTTGAGCTCGGTGTCGGGCACTTTGGGGAAATCACTTTCACTGCGTCCGGCCAAAATGTTGGCGACCAGGGTTTGCAATTGGGCATGGGTGGCTTCATGTTGCGCACGATCATAGCGAAAGACGACAGGTTGCCCCGGCGCGGCGGTAAACCAGTAGCGCATCTCGACCTGTTCGGGCTGCACCGGTCCCCACGGCAGCCCGGCACTGGCTTCCACCAGCACATAGGGATAGACCAGTGTCTGCATGCGGCGACGCAATGTCCCTGGTTCCGTACGCTGGCGCGAGGTCTTCCAGTCGATGATCACGACGCGGCCATCGGGCTCGGCGGTGATCAGGTCAAACTTGGCAGCCAGCCGATAGCCACCCAGCGGAATGGTGAGCACCCGTTCTGCCTCGATGAAACTCTTGGGTAGATCAGCCGGGCGATGGCGAATGTAGGCATCAAACCACGTCGCTAGCGGCGGTTCCAGCCCAAAGGCCAGTTGCTCGGGGTCGATACCGATTTCGGCGCGCTGGATGAGCAGATGCAGATTGGCCCCCAGGCGCATCACTTGTTCATACTCTTGCACCGGCGACGCCTCGATCGCCGGCCAGGGTAACTGTTCGACATAGGCCAGCCAGAAGCGGCGCTGGCAATCTTCATACGCCTGCAAGCTCGACTGGCTAAAGGCGAAGGTTTCGGGCAAAGGTGGCGTACTATGCACTGGTTGCAGATTGTTCATAGCTCTATTATATGACCCATCGCCAAATTCTTCAATTTGTCAGACATAGCGTATACTGTCGGATGTCTTTAGCCAGCACAGGTGCCCCTTGGGCGCTTCCTTTGTCATTGGTCATTCGCAACTAGTACAGTTGGGCGTAGATACCACGGCCGTTAATCAGGCACGTTACTCGTTTACATCATGGTAAAAATAGGGTACCTTATTTACGCCGGGATCTACTAGCCATTGATTATTGATTATTGATCATTCGTTAACCCGTTACTGTTAATACTTGTAAACTATGGAGCAAATCCACATGACGCAACTCAACATCCTCCCCATTCATATCGATGTCTGGTCGGACTTTGTTTGACCCTGGTGCTACCTCGTGGCCTCCAGTTTGGAGAAGCTCGAAGCATCACATGGCGTGACCATTCAATGGCACGCGTACGAACTACGGCCCAAAGGTTCGCCGCCGCTACCCCCGGAATATCGGGAACGCATCCTGGCTGGCCGACCGCGGCTCTATGCCACGGCGCGCGAGAATTATGGCTTGGAACTGAATCAAGGTCCCTTTGGCATCGACAGTCGCCCAGCCTTGATTGGCGCCAAGTATGCTGAACAACAAGGTGTTGGCCCGGCCTATCATGCGGCCGTAATGCGCGCGTATTGGCTGGAAGCCAAGTCCATTGAAGAAGTAGAGCTGTTGGCAGAACTGGCTGTCGTGATCGGTTTAGGGCGCGCCGCGTTTCTGGCGGCATTGGCTGATCCTGCGCTGGAACAAGCCGTGCTCGAAGATATTGCCTGGGCGCAGACCAATGGTCTCAATGGCGTACCCGCGTTGGTCTTTCAGCAAAAGTACCTGGTCTCGGGTGCCCAACCCTATGATGTGCTGACGCGCATTATCGATCAGATTCGTGCGGAAGGGTAGAGACGCAAAATTTTGCGTCTCTACCCTTCCTTCAGATGAATCTCTGCGTGCAGCGCTTCGAGCATATCTTGGATGCGCGTAAATTTTACGCGGGGTCTGCCTTGGGCTTGGCCTTGCTCCACTTCAATGCGGTCAAGGATGCGCCAGCCTTCGATCGTGACAAAATTTAACTGGCGTTCTTCCAATAAGCCATCGATCGATGTGGGATCGGGCTGCGGCGCGGGCGGCGTATGGGGCAGATCGCTGAGCATAGTCGCCACGGTTTCTATGGCATCGGGTTTATTGGTGCCAATCACACCGCTGGGGCCACGTTTGGCCCACCCTACCACATATTCGCCCAGGATCGGCGCACCACTCGCGGGATCCTTGACGCGCCCCTGATCATTGGGAATGGTACCCCGGCGCTTATCGTAGGGCACATCTTCCAAGGGAATACCTTTGTAACCAACCGAACGCAGCACAAGGCCGGCGGCGATAGTTTCAAAGGTTCCTGTGCCATAGGCGTTGAGATAGCCAGTTTCGTCGGCGCGCAACTCGTTTTGTTCAAGGCGGATCGCGCTGACTTTGCCATTCGCTTCGATCAATTCCACTGGCGAAACCAGGAAGCGGAAATGCACACGCCGTGCTTTGCCCGTCAGAGGGCGCGCCGCATAGCTTTGTAAATGTTCTAAATTACGCTGCGTTTCTGTACTTGCCGCGGCCTCGGCCGCGCTCAACGGGTCCAGTATTAACTCGGTGGCCTCTACCAGCACATCGGCATCTGCCAATTCGCCAAACTCTTTGATTTCGGGCGGCGTAAACTTGACCTGGGCCGGGCCGCGCCGGGCCAAGACATAGATATCTTTGATATTACTTTGGGCCAACGTCGCGAGGGCATAGTCGGCAATATCCGTGCTACTTAACTCATCCTTTGACTTGGCGAGGACACGCGCCACATCCATCGCCACATTGCCCACACCCACGACCACCGCGGCGTTACAACTGAGATCAAATTCCAGATCGGCAAAATCGGGATGGCCATTATACCAAGCCACAAATTCAGTGGCAGAAAAGCTGCCCGCCAATTCTTCGCCTGGAATGTCCAGCTTGCGATCCGATTGCGCGCCGACGGCATAGATAATCTGGTCATAGTGACAGCGTAGATCGGCATGGGTGATATCTTGGCCAAAGTCGATATGGCCAAAGAAGCGAAACCGTGGATCGGCGGCGGTGCGGTCATAGACTTTGGCGACCGATTTGATCTTCTGATGATCTGGGGCCACCCCATAGCGTACAAGACCGTAGGGGGTTGGCAGACGGTCGAACATATCGACCGAGACATTGACTTCCTTTTGCTGCAAGAGGGCACCAGCCGCATAAAAACCCGAAGGACCGGCCCCAACAATCGCGACGCGCAATGGCCGCGCTACCGTACCAAGTTGAATTGTCACACGTTACTCCCTACGTTCGATTGTTTGAACATTGCTGGGTATTACGCTGGAAATCGTAGCTATCACGACAACGTTAAATTCGTGTTGAATGAATTCAACACCTGCGACGGCAAACGTGTTTAAACACGTTTTCTATATTAGGCTCTGAATTTATTCAGAGCAGCATGTGATGAAATTTAACGTTGTCGTAACTATTCACCCTTCCCACACCCAGAGGGTACCCGCTCCCCTGGTAAGCTACCCTTTACCCACAAGTTGACAGTAGGGAAGACGTGCCGGGGACGGCCCAGCGGCATGACGGCACTACGGGATGTTTTTGGGCCGTCCCCGGCACGCTCACCCTCCCTGGTACCCATAGATGTGGGTAAAGGGTAGCCTGGTAAGGGCGGGAACCGTGAGGGCCCCTCCCCCAATCTGGGGGAGGGGGTGCCTGAATATACCGCAATAGCTCATAGATGATAATGCATTACCAGGGTAAATGGCTGTAAATTTTTATCATCTATGGCATTGCTCAATCTAGTTACTGGGAATCTACTATTACACTGTTGGCGAAGTTCTGACGAATTAGGCGGCGGCTGTAGGTAACTCATCCTTACGTAATGCTGTACTATGGCTTTAACATGCCGCCAAATTGGCGAGCCAATGTCAAAATGCTAATGCCAAGCTGGAAATAATCGGCTGGGCCTAGCGCGGCCAAGCCCATCTTACCGTCATCGTCGGGCTCATTGTCGCCCACGACCCAGCCAAACGCGCCGCCTAAGAGCGCTCCCGCGACAAATCCAATTAAAATGGATTTTACTCGATGATTCATCCTGTCTCTCCTCTTTCGTACACCAATCCTATAATCATAGCGCAAGCGATCATCGCAATCGCCTTGCTGCTTCGCGATCAACACACGGCTACCGACCCCCGGTCACCAAGTTACGGATGATGGTTTCTGTACGTTTCAGGCGGCTTTGCACCCGAATTGCTTCTTCATCAACCCGCGTGGTACCCTTGAGCACCTGGCCACGCGCTTGTTTGGTAAGTGTTTGCCCCTTAACCAGCAGGCGTTGGGTGCCCCCATGCACGCTATTAACGCCCCGTACAATAAAATAGAGCGCGACCACTGGCACGACCAATCCAATCAAGCAAAAGAGCGATAGCCAGATCACGGCCAGGTCGCGCCAGAAAGTTACATCCATAGAGCTTGTTCTCTCGCATTTCACCAAAAACTTCTGTCACACCCCCCACAATTGGGGCAGAAAGCCAAAAAATTTTGCAGCAATCAACGTACCGCATGTCTGATGGTTGCAAAATTTCTCTGGATTTATTGTAGCAGATCGGGCAAGGTCAAGCAAAGCGCAGGCGTAAAAGGGGTGCATTTCAAGTTGAGGGTAAATTTTAGAACGAGGGCGCAACGTGTGCCAGGGACGAGCGACAACCACACCGGTTTGACAAACTGCACCCCGCTCGTCCCCAGCACACTTCCCAAAAGTGAAATGCACCCGTGTAAAAGGGAAGAAATCGTCAATGATTGGGATAGAGCGTTAGGATCTGCGAGACCCTAACGCTCTGTACCGACGACGCGGTTATCCCAGCGCACTGACCAATTGGGTGCGCTCGGCCTCGGTCAAGTGGCGTTCACCGGCAGCAGCATTCATTGCGGCTTGTTCGGGTGATTTAGCCCCCGGAATCGTAACCGCCACGGCAGGGTGCGCGAAGGTATAGCGGATCGC